>JAJYTC010000069.1 GCA_021793275.1 Deltaproteobacteria bacterium
ATAACGTTGCGCAGAAAATGCGGCAACTCACTCGCAATGTCCGGTTGGTTTTCGACTATTTGCGAATGACGAATAACGCGTGTACCGTGGCCAACCCATGAAAAAAGGAGAACCAATTTACCGTGGGGTGGATGGGTAAATAGGGGGTTTAATGTATTTGTCACAATTCTTCGACATTATATTGGGTTGAAAGTCTGTGCTTTCGGGTGAAAAACCGCGCCGGCAAGCGTTGCTCAAATAGATGAAAGGAGGCCCCGCAATTGACTTTAAAATCTCATTTGCTATACTGGTTCGGATCGCGTTCGGCAGATCCAATCGAAATGAATTCTCGGGAAGGGATGTATTTTGCGCCAGACCAAATTTATATTCATCACGGGCGGAGTCTTGTCCTCGCTGGGCAAGGGTCTTGCAGCCGCCTCCATCGGTGCGCTGATGGAGAGCAGGGGCCTTCACGTTTCCCTTCTCAAGCTCGATCCCTACATCAACGTCGACCCCGGGACGATGAATCCTTTTCAGCACGGGGAGGTTTTCGTCACTGACGACGGGGCTGAAACCGATCTGGACCTGGGCCACTATGAGCGATTTACCCATGCGCATCTTGGCAAGAGAAACAACCATACTTCGGGCGGCATCTACTACTCGGTCATAATGAAAGAAAGACGCGGGGAGTATCTGGGCGGGACCGTACAGGTCATCCCCCATATTACCGACGAAATCAAGGCATGCATCCGAGGCGCAGCCGACCACGTGGACGTTTTGATAGTGGAGATAGGCGGCACGGTAGGCGACATTGAGAGTCTGCCGTTTCTCGAGGCGATCCGTCAGTTTCGAAACGATGCGGGCAGGGAAAACGCGATATTCATCCATGTGACCCTGGTGCCTTACCTTGCGACTTCGGGCGAGGTGAAAACAAAACCCACCCAGCATAGCGTAAAGGAACTGCGCAGCATCGGCATCCAGCCCGATATACTGCTTTGCAGGACCGAACAGCAGCTTTCCGCCGAGATTAAGGGGAAAATCGCCCATTTCTGCAATGTGGACACCGACGGCGTCATAACGGCCAAGGACGTGGAGTGCATTTACGAGGTGCCCATACTATTCCGGCAGGAAGGGCTCGACGAGAAAATCGTGAGGCTTCTCAATATCTGGACGCGCGCACCCCTGCTCGATGATTGGCAAAGACTCGTCGATACGATGAAAAATCCCCTTCACGACGCGCGAATCGCCATTGTGGGAAAATATATCGACCTCAAAGAGTCCTATAAGAGCCTCAATGAAGCTCTGATACACGGAGCGGCGGCTCACAGCCTGAGGCTGCGGCTCGACTACGTGGATTCCGAGGACGTGGAAAAAGAAGGCGGAGAGGCGCTGATCGAGGGCGTCGACGGGATTCTTGTTCCCGGCGGCTTCGGCCAGCGCGGGGTTGAGGGCAAAATCAAGGCCATTCGGTATGCTCGTGAGAACAAGATACCCTTTTTGGGCATCTGCCTGGGCATGCAGCTTGCCACCGTTGAGTTTTCCCGCAACGTTGCAGGACTTGAAGGCGCCCACAGCATGGAATTCGACAAGCACACCGCCCATCCGGTCATCTACCTGATGAAGGAATGGTTTGATTATAAGAGCAACACGATTATTCGACGAAACGAGGACTTCGACTACGGCGGCACGATGCGCCTTGGCTCCTACCCCTGTGTGCTCGAAGCGGGCAGCTTTGCAGCCGGCGCCTACGGAGCGGCCGAGATTTCCGAACGGCACCGTCATCGCTACGAATTCAACAATGAATACAGAGAAATTCTGGCCAGCCACGGGATGCTCTTCACCGGGCTGTCCCCGGACAAAAACCTTGTCGAGGTGATAGAGCTCCCGAACCACCCATGGTTTCTCGGCTGTCAGTTCCATCCGGAATTCAAATCGCGCCCGATGGAGCCCCATCCTCTCTTCAAAGCTTTCACCGGCAAGGCGCTGGAGGAAGCGCGGCGAAAGAACCCCAAATCGTTCGCCAGGCCATGTTAGGTTGAAGCGGTGAACTTCGAAGTCTTCGGCCAGGATATCGGACGGCGCCGTCTGTTTTTGATAGGCGGGCCCTGCGTGATCGAGAGCGAGCAAATTGTTTCCGAAGTAGCCTGCTTTCTGAAAGAGCTTTGCGCCCGGCTGCAAATCCCTTTTATCTTCAAGAGTTCTTACGACAAGGCGAACCGTACTTCCGTGCGGTCCTACCGGGGTCCGGGCATGGAAAAAGGCCTGGATATTCTCGCCGGTGTTCGGGATAAGTACGGGGTCCCCGTTCTTACCGATGTCCACACGGTTGCGGAGGTCGAACCGGTTTGCCGCGCCGTCGATGTCCTCCAGATACCCGCCTTCCTGGCCCGGCAAACCGATCTTCTGATAGCCGCCGCAAGGACGGGAAAGCCTGTAAACGTCAAAAAAGCCCAATTCCTTTCGCCCCGCGACATGGCGAACGTAATCGACAAGATCAGGCAGACGGGCAACGAACGGATTCTACTTACCGAACGCGGCGCCCAGTTTGGTTACAACAACCTCGTGGTGGATATGCGCTCTATCGGCATCATGGCCGATTTTGGCTATCCGGTCGTTTTCGATGCAACTCACAGCGTTCAGCTCCCGGGCGGCATGGGCAGTTCGTCGGGGGGTGAAAGGCGCTTTGTACCGGCCCTGGCTCGCGCGGCAGTCGCAGCAGGCGCCCACGGCATCTTCATCGAAACTCACCCCGACCCGGACAAGGCCCTTTGCGACGGCCCCAATTCACTTCGGCTAGAAGATACGGCCCGGCTTCTGGCTGATCTCGTCCGGATTTTTGACATTGTGAGAAGCCCAAGTGAAGACTGAGTCAAAGAATGCACCATCGCCGCACGCTATCGACGGTCTGCCGGAGGAATTGAAAAGGCGTATACTTGAAGTCCGCATGATGATCTTTGACGTTGACGGGGTCCTTACCGACGGGAAAGTCATCTATATGGACGACGGCTCCGAGATAAAGGAGTTCGACGTCCAGGACGGGCACGGCATAAAGATGCTCCAGCGTGCGGGAATCGAGGTCGCATTGATTTCCGGGCGGGCCTGCAGGGCCGTCGAGCACCGTGCGCGGGGCCTTGGAATCTCCAGGCTCTATCAGGGCTTCACGGTAAAGACCGAGCCCTATAAACAGCTTTTGGCGGATACGGGGCTAAAAGAGAATCAAACCGGATTCATGGGGGACGATCTCATAGACATCCCGGTTATGCGTCGAGCGGGATTTTCGGTCGCGGTGCCCAACGGAGTTCCCCACATATTTCCTTACGCCCACTACGTAACCGGGGCACGAGGCGGACATGGGGCTGCAAGGGAGGTCTGCGAAATGATACTCCAGGTCCAGGGGCTGTGGGAAAAATCAATTGAGCGCTACCTGTGCGACTCGCCGAGGCAGTGCCTATAGGGCTGCCGTTATCGGGATTAGGATATCGCGCTAGAAAACTTAACGCGGTTTTGGAGGCAGGCTTCTTGCTGCCTGATTTTTTTCGAGTTTCCGACCCCTTACTTAATAAGCCTTTACAGCCGTCACTACCACGTGTTAAAGTACTTGCCGAACTGTAATACTTTAATTTGATTAAAGATTTACTTGACAATTCAGGCGCCGGAGTTGTGCGCCATACGATAAAGAATCTGATTATTCAGAGGAAGAGAACAATGTGTTGAGAGGCCGACAATGATCTCCAGGGGAAAACTTGCGCAGGGATTCATCCTCCTGATCATCGTGACTCTAAGCGCGATTCTTGTCGCCGCTATCTGGCGAAAGAAAGTTCAGCCGGTTCACAAGGAAACACAGCATACCGTTTCGTCCGACCAGGAGATGAAGCTCCGGGACATGAAATTCACCGAAATGCAGGAGGGAAAGAGGTACTGGACGCTTCACGCCTCGGAGGCAAGGTATTTCCAGGACGAGCAGAAGACCCTGCTTCAAAACGTGCACCTGATTTTCTATCTGAATAAGGCCGGTCAACAGCTCCAATTGACAAGCAATCAAGGCGTACTGTACCCGAGGACCAAGAATATAGACCTTAAAGGCAATATCAGGGTGAAACTGCCGCACGATTATGTTGCCACCATGCAGACGGCACATTACATCCACAGCAAGAAAATTGTCGAGTCCGGCGCCCCCGTGCATTTATCCGGTCCCGGCCTGGTTTTGGACGGTAACACGTGGAAATACGACATCAACGACCACGTCGCCGAAGTAGAGGGCAAGGTTATAGCTTCACTGGTCCTTGGGGAGCTAAGTCTCGGCAAATAGGGGATCTTCAATGAGTAAGTTCATAACCATGAGACTGTTAGCAAGCCTGCTTGTCGCCCTTGTTTTCTTTTTGGCGATTCTAAGCGCGCCTGCCCGCGCAGCGACAGGCTCGACTTCACAGAACCAGCTGACTGGTATCACCCCGAGCATTAACAACAAATCGCCGATTCACATTACCGCCGACAAGATGGTAGCCAACCAGCAGGCAAGAACCATAGTTTTTCAAGGCCATGTATGCGTTCGGCAAAACGATCTTACGATCACCTCGAACCTGTTGACGGTGACCATGGCGCAGCAAAATCCAAAACAGACGCCAAATGTGAAACAGCCTGCCAATAACGATTCGAATCCGTCGCAAAGAATAGACTACATAGATTTTAAGGGAGATGTTAAAGTTACGCAGCAAGATCGAGTCGCCACGGCTCAAGAGGCCATATTTTACCAAAAGCAGCAAAAGATACTCCTGGAAGGTTCGCCTGTGGTCACAAAGGGTCAGGATAGAATCCAAGGAAAACTGATCACGATCTACCTCAAGGATAATCGTTGCGTTGTGGAAGGCGGAGGAGGAGCGCAGGTGCGCGCTGTTTTGTTTCCGGAGAAAAAGGAATGAACGCGCAGCGCGAGCCTAAAAAGCTGGTTGTAGAAAACATTGTAAAAAATTATCAGGGCCGGTGCGTTGTCAATCATGTCAGCCTGGAGGTGCACGAGGCGCAGATTGTAGGGTTGCTTGGACCGAACGGCGCCGGAAAATCGACCACCTTTTACAGCGCGGTGGGCATAATTCGTCCGGACAGCGGCGCGGTGTACTTAAACGGTGAGAACATTATCCATCAGCCGATGTACCTTAGGGCCAGAAAAGGCCTCACTTACCTGTCTCAGGAACCGTCGGTGTTCAGGAAGCTGACCGTTGAACAGAATATAATGGCTATTCTCGAGACACTGAAGATCGGCAAAGAGGAAAGGCAGGCCAGGCTCAAAGAGTTGCTTGGTGAGCTTCGCATATCACATCTGGCCCGCAACAAGGCGGACAGGCTGTCGGGGGGCGAGCGGAGGCGGTTGGAGATCACCCGGGCGCTCGTCACGCAGCCCAGCTTCATTTTGCTCGATGAGCCGTTTGCAGGGATAGACCCTATTGCGGTGATGGAAATCCAGGGGCTCATAACGACACTCAAGACGAGGGGCATCGGGGTTCTGATCTCCGATCACAACGTGCGTGAAACCCTTAAAGTCTGTGATTGGGCTTATATAATGCATGAAGGGCGGATCCTGGAAAAGGGCGACCCGGCAAGTGTTGCTCAAAGCGAGCTTGCCAAGCGCACCTATCTGGGGGATCAGTTCAGTTTGTAGACGGATTAGTTGATGGCACTGGAATTAAAACAGCAATTAAAACTGAGCCAGCAGCTCATCATGACGCCTCAGTTGCAGCAGGCGATCAAGTTATTGCAACTTTCCCGCCTGGAGCTGCTCGAGACGATACATCAGGAACTTGAATCGAACCCTCTGCTGGAAGAAACACAGGAAGAACTGCCCACCGAACAGGATGCGGAGCTGGAAACTCTCACCACCGAGGAACAACCGTTCCAGGAGGTGCAGCTATCGGAAAAAATGCGCGAAGATTTCGATTGGGAAGGTTATTTGGAAGAATACAACACCAGCACGCCCGTGCTTGTGGAGACCGACCCCAACCAGGAATGGCCAAGCTTCGACAGCAGGCTTAGCGAACCGACAACGCTAAAGGACCACCTGGAATGGCAGATCAGGCTTTCCGACTTCTCCGAGGAGGAGCGGGAGATAGGCGCGTGCATAATTGGAAACCTCAATAACGACGGCTACCTGGATGCGACCATTGAGGAAATCGTTGAATTGTCCGGAGCAGAGCCCTCCCAGATTGAGGAGGTCCTTGGAAGGATACAGAACTTCGATCCTACCGGAGTTGCAGCAAGGGACCTCAGGGAGTGCCTGTTGGTGCAGGCTAGAAGCATGGATCTCGCGGACAAGCTTGTCGAACGGATCATAGAAGACCATCTGCACTACCTGGAGACAAAGAATTACGCGACACTTGTGCGCGCCCTCAAGCGCAGCCCCGAAGAGGTCAAGGCTGCGGTCGACATCATAATCGGACTCGATCCCAGGCCCGGAAGCGCATTTAACAAAGACTCGGTGGAGTACATCAGTCCCGACATCTACGTTTTCAAAGTCGACGATGAGTGGGTAATATTGCTAAATGAAGACGGAATGCCAAAACTGAGGGTCAGCTCCTATTATAAGGATGCTCTTGGAGAGGGCGAGCTGGTTCCCGCTGAGACCAAAGACTACATTCAGACCAAGCTGCGGGCTGCGGCGTGGCTTATCAAGAGCATCCACCAGAGACAACGCACCCTCTATAAAGTATCGCAGAGCATTGTGAGGCTTCAGGGGGACTTTTTCGAAAAAGGCGTGGCGTTCCTCAAACCCATGGTGCTGCGCGACATTGCCGAAGACGTCGGGATGCATGAATCAACCATCAGCAGGGTTACCGCCAACAAGTACATGCATTCGCCGCACGGGATTTTTGAGTTGAAATATTTCTTTAACAGTTCCATAAATAGCGTTATGGGAGAAGCTGTCGCATCGGAGAGCGTAAAAGAGCGAATCAGGCAGCTTGTCCGAGAGGAGGATTCCTCGAAGCCGTACAGCGATCAGGAAATAGTGGACATCCTGGAAAGGGAGAATATCAGCATAGCTCGGCGCACTGTGGCCAAGTATCGTGAGATGTTGGGGATTTTGCCTTCGAACAAAAGAAGAAAGTCCTCCTGGGGCTCCTGAGGAGCTGCCGGAGGCTATTAGTTTGTCACACGAGGACGGGAATGCAGATCAAAATATCTTTCAGACATATCGACCCTTCAGATGCACTGAAACTTTATGTTGAAGACAAGCTCTCCAGGCTGAAGAAATACCTGGAGGAACCGGTTGAAGCCCACGTCGTGCTCAGGGGGGAAAAATTCCGGCGCATAGCTGAAGTATCCCTTGACGCCTCGGGTTTCCGGCTCAACGGCACAGAAGAGACCGACGACATGTATTCGAGCATTGACCTGCTGGTGGACAATCTCGAGGCACAGGCTGCAAGGAAGGGCAAAGAAAAAATCAGCCGGCGCAGGTCGAGCGGCGCAGCAAAAGAGTCGGCCGGCATGATCGAACCGAGCGGGCAGATACAAAGCAACGAACAGGAACCTCGAGTTATCAGGGCCGAGCAGGTCCACGCAAAGCCGATGCATCTGGATGAGGCGGTAATGCAGTTAAACCTGATGAGCAGCGAGTTCATGGTGTTCACCAACAGAAGCACTAACAAGGTCAATGTTCTATACAAAAGGAAAGACGGCAATCTCGGCCTGATTGAGACTGTCGGGTAAAGATATAGAGCGGGGGAACCGGGCGGAGAAAAGTCAATGAAAATTCTCGACATCCTTTCAGTGGACTCCATCGTTTCTGAGCTGAAGGGGAGGAATAAAAAACAGGTCCTGGAGGAATTGATCGATGCCGTAAAACAGAACAAGCCACATATAGACCGGGATCGGTTTATGAAAGTGTTGCTCGAAAGAGAAAGGCTTGGCAGCACGGGGATCGGGGACGGGATCGCCATCCCCCATGGGAAAATGAGCGGTATTGACGATCTTGTTCTCTCATTCGGGCGTTCATCGGAAGGTATTGATTTCGAATCGATGGACGGAAAGCCGGTTCACCTCTTTTTCCTTCTCGCGGCGCCCGAGGCGTGCGCAGGGGTCCATCTGAGGGTGTTGGCCAAGATCGCCCGGCTGCTAAAAAATGGGACAGTGCGCAAAAGGCTTGCAAAAGTCGATAACCGCGAGGATATTTTTTCCATAATTCAGCAGGAAGACGAGGAATTCTAACCTCCTTGCTTTTGCTCGGAAGGGCGCTTTCCCGTGCCCCTTCCCTCTATCCCACCCGGCTTAAATGAAAATGAATGCAGGCAAACCCCATGTAGTTGTAGTCACCGGACTCTCCGGCTCGGGTAAGAGCACGGCTATTAAAGCCTTCGAGGATATAGATTATTTTTGCATAGATAATCTGCCTGTGCCTCTGCTGGGCAATTTTCTCCAACTGTGCGAACTCGACATGCAGGACATGGAGCGGATCGCACTGGGGATAGACATCAGGGAGCGAAAGTTTCTAAGGAACTACAACCAGATTTTTTCCGTGCTGGAAGAGGCCGGCTACAGGTTCGAGATCATTTTCCTGGAAGCCGACAAGGAAATATTGCAGCGACGGTACAGTCAAACGCGCAGGGTACACCCGGCAGCCCCTACGGAACATCAACTGATCCAGGCCATCGATTTCGAGCGCGAGCAGCTGCGTGCGCTTCGCAGCAGGGCTACGAGGATCATCGATACAGGAACTCTTTCGGTCCATCAGCTGAAGCGGTTGATCACAGGCGCCTATTCCCACATCGGGGAAAGCGAACGGATCAGCATCCAGGTGATGTCCTTCGGATACAAATACGGCGTCCCGCTTGAATCCGACCTGGTGATGGACGTCAGATTTCTGCCGAATCCCTACTTCATCGAAAATCTCAAGGACCAGGACGGGAGGGCCGAGCCGGTTCGCTCATGGGTGCTGCAATGGCCGGCAGTGCAGGAGTTTATGTCGGATTATTGCGCCCTTCTTCTGAAGCTTTTGCCTTCCTACATCGAAGAAGGCAAGCGCTACCTTACGATAGCGATGGGATGCACCGGCGGCAAACACCGATCCGTTGTAATCGCCGACGGAATTGCTGACAGGTTGAGGCAAAATAGTTATCATGTAAAGGTAATCCACCGAGATATTCATTTGGAATGAGAGGATTCAGTTGGACCGGGAAATGGAAAGAGGGACCATCGGAATCGTTGCGGCGTCGCACTGCCGGCTGGCCGAGGAGATGATTATCGCCGCAGAGATGATCGTCGGTCCTCTGCGCAACTGCAAGGCGGTCTGCTTCAAACCGGACAAGGGGCCCGATGAACTTATGAAGCTCATGGAAGATGCCATAAAAGAAGTGGATCAGGGAAAGGGTGTCCTGGTCCTGACCGATCTGTTCGGAGGCACGCCTGCAAATATCAGCCTGTCCTTCAGGGGACCAAAGGTAGAGATTATTTGCGGAATGAATCTTCCGATGCTGATAAAGCTCGCCGGGTGCCGCAATGGTCTCAGCCTCAACGAAACCGCTTCTCTGGTAAAAGAGTACGGGCAGCGTCACATATCCCTGGCGAGCGAAGTACTTTCCCGTCCGGCGAAAATGGCGCCTTTGTCTTAGTGGATAAGAATTGGACTTGGACATCACTGTCTCAGTGCCGGCAGAATCCGACATAGCGTCGATTCTGGAAATCGAACTCGACAGCCAGCCCGAGCCGTGGACGGAAAAATCGTTCCTGGAAGAGATCGAGCGGGCGAGCCTGTTCGTCGCTCGAGCGGCCGTGGCTGATTCCTCCGCTTGCGCTTTTTCCGGAGACATTGTGGGATATATCTGCTTTTGGTCCGTAGGAGACGAGGTTCAGATCTTAAACGTTGCCGTCAGAAAGCCAATGAGGCGTCAAGGGATAGCTCGAAAGCTCATTGAATTCGCCATTCGGACCGGACGGAACCGGAGGGCCAGGATAGCCACCCTCGAGGTTAGAGAGAGCAACACGGCTGCTCGAAGACTTTATGAATCTTTGGGTTTCAGAATCACGGGAGAAAGGCCCGGTTACTACGGAATGCAAAACGAATCCGCTATACTTATGGAACTCGACATTTCGTAAAGGGATGCGCAAGGGGGTGTTTCTGCATGCTTTTCGACCAGTTTCAATCGGATGCCCTTACCAGGAACCTGGATCTCACAAAAATCGCGGTGGTAATTCCACATACCTTCCAGACCCTTGAAGATGCGGTCAAGGGGTATGCCGGAAAGGAAAAGCAGGCTCGCGAGCTTCTCCTGGAATATCATCACAAATACAGAAACTGGCATTTCGTCGTCCAGGAAACACAGAGGTACGCCCTCGGCAATTTGCGTCTGTATGGAAACAGCGTCTACGCCGGAAAGGTGATATATCTACTGTCCAATATGCTGCTCGATGCCTTGATAAGCTCCGAGCAGTTTGAAATCAAGAGTGTGGCCGCCGATCACCTTCTTGCATACTGGTTGAAGCTGCTCGAGGAAATGCCCGAAGAGCTTGCAAAGCCTGCTCTCGGAGAAATCAGCGCCGAGGGCATAGAAAAGGTCTTCGAAACCGACACATCCTGTCATGAAGGCATCCTGAGGTATTTTTTCCGCAGATTGTCCGACCTTCCCGAAGCTGCCTTTGAATTCCTGATGCGGAGCTTTTATCCTCCCAAACGCGTAGGGGCAGAATTACTCGGCATCTGGGACAGCAGCGATTCGATGATCGAACTGAGAGGGTTTCTCGAAAGATTTTTAAGAGATACCCACCTTTTCTGGCTTCGCAGGGAGGACCCGTACACCTGGCTCGATCGACAGGACAAAAAGTCGAGGCCGCCCGAATCCTGGATGGAAGACTTTGAGCCGCTGAGCCATGAAAATTTGAGCATACACCTGCAATTTCTGGATACCACGGTCACCCCCGAACCCGATCACCGCAAAGCCGTCCAATCGCTCATCGCCATGACGGACTTCCACGACATTGTCCAGCTCTACTTACACTTACCCCAAAAGATAGCCGAGAGAGGAAAATCCGAGGCTCAAGACCTTCAAGCTTCGCCAGACCCTTATGTCCATAAAGTTTCCGAGGGGGCTTCGAGGGCCACGGGCCGTGCGCCTTCCTGCCAGATGCATCTGTTCGCCCTTGCCGGTCATATAAGCATGCTTGTCCGCCTCAAGATCCTGGAGGTTAAAGGGCTCGAGGCTATTCACGAGGATGTGCTTCGAGAAATCAACTTCGAGATCGGCAGGCGGATAAGACAGGAATCGGGAGATCAACTCGAAGCGCTGATCGATCGCATATTGAAGGCCATCGGGCTTTCTTTTCATGACTATCCGCAGGCGGCCCTTCAGATCATACGCACGATGGGCCTGGAGATCACGGCAACAGACCACAGGCCGATCATAGATTTTTTCCTCAGGCGGATTATACGGCTCGGGTTTCAATCTCCGATGCTTGGCCGGGTAAGCAGCCGATGGCAGATAACTGTGAACCCTGCCCACCTGCTGAACGTGAGGGTCTGGCTCGACATAATAAAATCCAATCCGCTGCGATGCAGACATCTGCTTTCCGCCCTGATAGTAAACCTGTCTCTTGGCGGGATTTTTGTCCGCGACACCGATCTATTCCAAAAAGACGTTTCTCAGCTTTTGAACTCTCCCATACGTCCCGTCTACAACCTGGTAAAGCAACTCGCCAAGTTGTTCCCGGTCTATTTCAGCCAGATCGGGGCCGAGGGTCTTTTGAGGAAGGTCTCCACCGACATTGACGAGACCACGGCGAGAAGCGACAAGCTGATCCACTTTTTAAGAAAGCAAAGCCACGTAGAAAGCAACAATATAATAGTCGGTTTCATTCAGGCGATAATCGAATACTGGCGGACCAAGGACAAAAGGGGATTG
Organism: Deltaproteobacteria bacterium; assembly: GCA_021793275.1. GTDB lineage: Bacteria > Desulfobacterota > Syntrophobacteria > Syntrophobacterales > Syntrophobacteraceae > SbD1. The sequence continues at coordinate 11,859 of JAJYTC010000069.1, forward strand.
GAGGGGCTGATTCCCGAGGAGGTCTACTCCGGGATTCCCGAAGCCGGGCCCCTGATCGATGATATCCACAGGATTTTCCAGTCCATCTTCAGCACCAGGAAGATCAATCACATTCAGGACCTGCTCGATTTGAGCGAAGACCAGGCGAAGACCCTGATAGGGCAGCTTCCCGGCGTTCCCGAAAACGAACGTTCACGCGCTTTTCTCATGGTTCAGTTCTATCAGCTTCTCCACGAAAAATACGCTTTGAGCTTCAAGGACATCAATATTTTGCTCGAGCGCGCTCAAACCATTGGTCTGCCCGACCCCGGCAAACTGCTCGACACCCTCGACAACAACGGCGAGGATAAGTATCGGTTGCTCGACGCCATCCTCGATTACCTGGGGGAGCTGCGGGAAGTCATTCTTACCCCGGGCGAACTCAGGACAATGGAGAACATTTACTACAAACGCCATATCGCCGTTGACATTCCCTCCATGTACGGCTCCTATAACGAACCGCGCTTCGACGCACTGGGACTGACCTTCAGGCTCGAGAACCTCGCCAACGTTATATTCGAGGAAATCATATTTTCGATAAATCTCGGTTTCATCACCAAGGCGACTTTCTATCGGATTGCCCGTTTCATTCCGCTTTTCATAAAAGCGCTCGAGATCGATGGAATTTCATCAAGCCGGCTCCAGAACCAAAATGAACTTTTCAACAAGGCCCTCGAGATCCCCAGGTTTTCGCATTCCCAGTACATAGATATTTTCAGAGGCTTTTCCGAGACTATAAAGCAGATCATCCAGACTCATTACGGCTCGGTCCATGATGAAAACCTCGAGCTTATCATAAAGCAACTCGGGTGCGACAAACTGATTCAAAGGCATCAAAGAGACGACGACGGCACGGCTGAAGGGATACAGCGAGTCTCGGAAAGTTTTCTTCGCGACCTGATCGCCAGGACTTTCGGGCTGCAGTATTTCGACCATTTTATAGCCAGCATCCTCACGACACTGTCCACTCAGCGCCAGGAGCTAAGCGTCGACGACCTGGACCTGCTGCTCAGCTACGATCCCGGCAGGACCGTTTCCCACCTCTATCGGCCCAACATGGAAACGCACGATTCCATATACATGGGGGGTAAAGGGCACACACTGACAAATCTGCATGCAATGGGAATCAGGATTCCGCCCGGCTTTGTCATCACTACGGAGTATTTCCGGTGCAGGCGCGTAATAGAAGGTTTCAGCCAACCCCGAGAGGATTTCGAGCAACGGGTGATGCAGATGGTGGCCAGGATTGAGGTGGAAACGGGCCGCAAATTCGGCCACCCCGGCAACCCCCTTCTTTTCTCGGTCCGAAGCGGCTCGGCGGTTTCCATGCCTGGAATGATGAACACCTTTCTCAATGTAGGCATCAACGAGCAAATAGTTGAAGGCCTGATTGCGCAAACCGGGGAAGTGTGGTTCGCCTGGGACAACTACAGGCGGTTTATTCAGTCCTGGGGAATGTCTTTCGGCATTCCGCGAGACGAATTCAGCGCCGTCATGGACAGGTATAAAAGGAAATATGGCAGGACGGTCAAACGTGAATTCTCCCCGATGGAGATCAGGGAACTCAGCCGCGCATACCGCGAAGTGCTGAGGGCGCATTCCATCGAATTTTCCGAATCTCCACGCGAACAGCTCTTCACTGCCATACGGCTCGTTGTGGAATCGTGGGAATCGGCCAAGGCCAGGACTTACAGGGAAATCATGATGCTCTCCGACAATTGGGGCACTGCGGTTTCAGTCCAGGCGATGGTGTTTGGAAACCTCGACACTCATTCCGGGGCCGGCGTTTTATTCACCCACGATCCCCGCACATCGGAGGACAAAGTAGAGCCGGTTGGCGACTTTACATGGGGAAATCAGGGGGAAGACGTAGTGGGGGGCCTGGTGAAAACCCTGCCGATCTCGGAGAGGCAAAGGATAAGAGAGGGCAAGGAGACTTCGCTCGAAGCCATTTTCCCGCGCGTCTATAAAAAATTGCTGGAGATATCGAGAAAGCTTGTCTATGAAAACCACTGGGCGCCCCAGGAACTCGAGTTCACGTTCCAGGGGGAAAGCGAGGAAGGCGTCTACGTTCTGCAAGCCCGCAACATGACTCCCCGCATAAAGCGTTGCTACCCGGTATTCAAAAAGAGTGAAGAGCTAAAATCCAGCTACCTGGGAAGCGGCATCGGGGTGAGCGGAGGCGCCATCTCGGGTCTTGCGGCCTTCGATTTGGAATCCATCGAGCGGATCAAAAAAGAGAGACCCGATAAAGCGGTCATCCTGATTCGCTCCGACACAGTGCCGGATGACATACACGAAATCTCGGTTGCCGACGGGGTCCTCACAGCCAAAGGGGGTGCGACCTCGCATGCAGCCATCGTCGCCCACCGGCTCGGGAAAACGTGCGTGGTGGGTCTAAGCCGAATGAGGGTCCGAGACTCCGAAAAAACGTGCATCATCGACGGCTATAGTGTAAAGGCCGGCGACGCGATAAGCCTGGACGGCAGAAGCGGGGCCGTGTACTCGGGAACGGCGGAGGTCGAGCAGGTAGACCTTTCGGCGGCCCCTGACTATGAGTAGACGAGACATGGAGGAAAGAGCCATGAAACACGTCAATTATTTGGAAGTGGAAGGCCGAAGGGTCGAGGAAGCGGGGGCGCGCGGTGTTGTGCTTCGCACCGTGATCGGGGACTTGGACAAAGCGCCCAACTTCCACATGCGCGTGATAAGCTTCGAAGAAGGGGGCGCTACCCCCCGCCACAGCCATCCGTGGGAACACGAAGTATTTATCCTCAAGGGCGAGGGCAGCGTGGACGTGGACGGTAAAACCGTGGCGCTCCAACCGGGTGACGTAGTGTTTGTACCACCCGGTTCGGAGCATTGCTTCCAAAGTGCTCAAGGCATGGAGATGCTCTGAATGATTCCGAAGCAGTAGCGGCATCCGGGCGATGCCGCTTCCCCCCTCGTTAAGACGGGCAAACGTCTTGTATAAAATTTACAATTTTCTTTCCGCTTCGGGCGGACGGTTTTTGCGATGGTATTCCAAGGGAGATACGGATTTCACTTTTTTCTGACGGAGACAACAAGATGGGCGAAGAAAGGGCAGCTTCACGGACACTGGGGATCAATGGCCTTGGGAGAATCGCAAAGCTCTCTATATGGAGCCAGGTGGAACGAAAATACTTCTCCGAAATCGTGGTCAATATAGGCAGGGAAGTAGGGACAAGGCTTGCCGACATAGCGCATTTCCTGGAGAGGGATTCCAGTTATGGGGCTTTACACAGCTATCTCTACGGCTCACAGGCCGGCAGGGTAATCGAAAACATCGACGAAAAGTCGGGCAGCTTTCTGGTAAACGGTGTAAAGACAACCTTTCTGCGCAGCGCCAGAAATCCGTCACACATAGACTGGCGAAAACACGGGGTCGAGCTGGTCGTAGACGCTACGGGCCAATTTCTCGATCCCACGGCGTCCCCCGAAGACCCCAAAGGGTCTCTGCGCGGCCATTTTGCCGCCGGGGCCAAAAAGGTTATCCTGTCGGCTCCTTTCAAGATAAAGGACAAGGCCCGACCGATGCCGCCGGATGCCGTCACTACGATTATGGGCATAAACGATTCCGAATACGACCCCAAAAAACACCTCGTCGTATCGAACGCATCCTGCACGACCACCTGCCTGGCCTACATGGTGAAACCGCTGCTGGATTATTTCGGGGCGGATCGGGTCCTTTCAGCGGCCATGACTACCGTTCACGCGGCAACCAGCTCTCAATCCGTCCTTGACCATGCGCCCAAGTCCGGGGCCACCGATCTGCGTAAATCCCGCTCGGTTTTCAACAATATCATCCTGACAAGCACGGGGGCTGCCAAGGCGCTCGGCCTGGTCATCCCGGAGATGAACAGGATAGGCTTTATAGCCGAGTCGGTGCGAGTGCCCGTTACCACAGGCTCTCTGATAATCCTGGCATTGATGATTCAGGACAAGAGTTTGGCCGCTCCGATCAACCGTGAACTGGTTAACGATATTTATAAAAAGGCCGTTTCCCATTTCCCGGAGGGTTATCTCGTTTTTTCCGAGGAACAGAACGTGTCCTCCGATATTATCGGACTACCCAGGGCCGCCGCAGTTATCGAAGCCCACGAAAACCACACGCGAACCTCGGCGGTCCGCATCGACCTCGAGCATATGGCGAGCGCAGTAAAGCGGTTGGAGTCGACAGGGGAAGGCGGTTCGGCTTCATTGGACATCGGGACAGTGTCTGCGAGCGTTAAAACCGAGGGATCGCGGTCGCAGAAGTTTGTCGAGGTCCCCGTCACGCAAGCTGTAATATACGGCTGGTATGATAATGAACTGGGAAGTTATACAAACATGCTCCGAGATCGTACCATCAGCATAGCCAAACTGATGGAGCGGGAAGATCGCGCCCCGGTTACGGTAAGGAGCTGAAAGAAGCGGACGCGAAAGAACTGGTCAACTTTAAAAAGAGGTCGTATAGTGTGCCTGAAACAGGGTCGTTATGCCTCATATCGGCATCGACCTCGTATGATGGCGACAGATTTTCCGCTAAAGATGACCATTAGAGGCGGTCCTTTCCGTGCATGACCCGGCGCTCGCATAGCCCAGCGACGCAGGTAAACCGGCTGGCTCGCCCGGGGGAGGCCCTTGTGATAGTGCGTCACTGGATGTCAACCGACCTGGTAACGATAGGCAAAGACGCTTCCATACAGGAAGCCATGGCCCTGATGAAGCGTGAATCGGTCCGGCACCTGCCGGTGGTGGACCAGCAGAAGAATCTGCTGGGCTGGATTACGGATGCGGACCTGAGAGGCGTACTCATTGCTTCGATGATCGAGGAGCTGACCCTTGAAGACGTGATGATCAGGAAGCCCTTGACTATCGAGCCTGAAATGCCGCTCGAAGAGGCTGCGCGCATTTTGCTGGACAAGCGGATCGGCGGCCTGCCCATAGTCGAAAATGGTGTGTTGACCGGCATAATAACCGTTGCCGACATTCTTTCTGCCTTCATCACTTTCCTGGGGCTTTTCACCCAATCCACACGGCTGGATATCAAGGTTTCCGGCTCGCCCAACCCTCTTCCGGAGATAACCAGGATCGCCAGAACCCACGGGGCTGAAATCATCAGCCTCTGCCAGGTGCCCGCCGCTGAGGAAGGATCTGAATTTTCCTATTCCCTCAGGCTCAAGAAAACCGATGTAAAGCCAATCATTGCAGACCTCGAGAAACACGGCATCGAAGTGGTGTCCTACCTGGATATGTAGCCGGTTTGGACCAAGGCTTGAGCCGTCGCTGCCCGCCGGGTTATGGAGAGCTTTGCGCAAGATCACAGGCTTTCCCGCCTGCCGGGGAAAAACACCCTCGGCTAACCGCGCAGATCGGGTTATAATCGCAAAAATTAACGTAAAGCAGGCGCAGGTGTAAATTCAGCCATGAGGCATATCTATCTGGACAATAATGCCACTACGCATCTCCATCCCGAAGTACTGGAGGCGATGCTTCCCTATCTGGGGGAAATTTACGGCAATGCCTCCTCCATCCATTGGTTTGGCCAGGAAGCCAGGCGGGCTATCGACCTGGCCCGCGAGCGCGTTGCGGATTTCCTAGGCGGTTCGACAGACGAGATCGTTTTCACCAGCGGCGGAACAGAAGCCGACAATCAGGCGCTTATCGGAATAGCGGACCTCATCGGCAAGCCCGGCAGCCGTATCATAACCACGACGGTCGAGCACCAGGCGGTGTTGAACTCCTGCCGTCACCTCGAGAGCAAAGGCTTTCGGGTGACTTATGTTCCGGTCGACGGTCTGGGCCGCATCGATCTGCAGGCTTTTGCCGATTCTATCGACGATGACGTTATCCTGGCCTCGGTAATGCTTGCCAACAATGAGGTGGGGACCATACAGCCGATCCGCGAAGCGGCGCAGATAGCAAGATCGAAGGGAATTCTTTTCCATACGGACGCCGTCCAGGCCGCGGGGAGGATTCCTTTAGATGTGCGAGAGCTGGGCGTCGACCTATTGAGCCTCTCGGCCCACAAACTTCACGGCCCCAAAGGTTGCGGCGCGCTATTTGTCAGATCGGCGATCCCAAGACCGGTGCTTGTCCACGGCGGGCATCATGAAAGAAGAATGCGGGCGGGGACCGAAAATGTCCCGGCCATTGTGGGATTCGGGCAGGCGTGTCAACTGGCCGGAAGCCGGATCGAGGAGCACAGCCGCCTCACCGCGTCGCTGCGGAATCGACTGGAAAAAGGGATCCTGGATCGGCTTTCTCACGTCAGGGTAAACGGGTGCAGAGAGCATCGCCTGGCCAACACTCTCAACGTGAGCTTCGAGGGCGTCGACGGCCAGATGCTTGCCATGAATCTCGACCTGATGGGGATTGCCGTCTCAACCGGGTCCGCCTGCCAGTCCGACGCCATGGAACCTTCCTATGTCCTATCGGCGATGGGATGTTCGGAAGGCGTGGCAACGAGTTGCATTCGCTTCTCGCTCGGCATTGACAACACGGTCGAAGAAGTGGATTTGGTTCTCGATGCCCTCACGAACCTGATGGAAGGACTGAGGCATTGATTTCGCCCAAAGGACGGATCGTGGCCGCCATGAGCGGCGGAGTGGACTCGAGCGTAGCGGCGGCCCTGCTTTTGGAAGAAGGTTTTGAAGTCATAGGGATAACCCTGCAACTGCAGGCGTGTGACGAAACGGTTGAGGGGCGGTCCTGCTGCGGCGCGGATGGTGTCGCACAAGCCAGGGCCGCAGCAGGCCATCTCGGTATACCTCACTACGTGCTGGACTGCCGTCAGGTTTTTGAACAGAGGGTCCTGCTGCGCAGCTGGGAGGAATACCGGCGAGGCCGAACGCCCAATCCCTGCGTCATCTGCAACGAGGAAATAAAGTTCGGAGTTCTTCTCGACTACGCGAAAACGCTCGGGGCGCAAAAAATAGCCACCGGCCATTATGCGCGCCTTGGCGCGCGAAAAGAGGGCCGGGCCTTCATCATGCGGGGCGCCGACGTTCAAAAGGACCAGTCCTATTTTCTTTTTTCGCTCAACTCCGACAAGCTTTCGAAGGCATTGTTCCCGGTAGGCGGCTATTTAAAGGAAACGGTTCGATCCATGGCGCGGCGGATGGGGCTGAGGAATGCGGATCGGATGGAAAGCCAGGATGCCTGTTTTTCCACAAAGGAGACTGCCTACGCGGAAATCCTGCGCCAGCGGTTCAAGGAAGGAGCGGTTCCGGGCCCTATTTTCGACGAAACGGGCCGCCGGCTGGGCATGCACGAAGGAATTCACCGGTTTACGATAGGTCAGAGGCGCGGGATCGGAGTGACTTTGGGCTCCCCGGCCTGGGTAAAATCGATCGACGCTGAGCGCTGCACCGTTATTCTGACCACCAGCAAAGAAAGACTGGCCGCATGGGGACTGATCGCAACCGGCGTCGGTTGGCATGCTTTGTCCCCCGGATTCAAGCGGCTCCGCTGCTCGGTGCAGGTTCGCTACAACCAGGCCCCGGTTTCAGCAATTGTCGAGATCGAAAAGCCGGGGACGGTGCTGGTTCGCTTCGATCGCCCGGTAACCGCAGTCTGTCCGGGACAGGCTGCTGTCTTTTACAGCGGCGCCCGTTTGCTCGGCGGGGGATGGATCGACCGAGCGCTGAGCGAGCCGGTTCACATGACCGGTGTAGCCGAGGAGATAATAAGATGAATTCTACCTCCGTGAGTCGATATGCGAGGCAGGAAATCCTGCCCGAAATCGGTGCGGACGGGCAGCGTAAACTGGCTGCGAGCACGGTTTTTATTGTGGGCTGTGGAGCGCTCGGCGGCTTTCAGGCCGAACTGCTGGCCAGGGCAGGCGTGGGCAGGCTTCAAATGGCGGACAGGGACCTCGTCGAATGGCACAATCTTCATCGGCAGATCCTTTTCCAGGAGAGCGACGCCGCATCGAATGTCTCGAAGGCCGAGGCCGCCGCGCGGCGCCTGCGCGAGATCAATTCCGCCATAACAGTGGAATCGCTGGCTGTCGATGTGACTCCAAGAAACGCTGAATCACTTTTCGCGGACGCAGATATCGTCCTGGACGCAACCGACAACTTCGAAACCCGCTACCTGCTCAACGACGTCTGCATCAAACTGCGCAAGCCATGGGTCTACGCCGGCGTCATCGGAACGGTGGGCATGGTGATGCCGGTCCTGCCGGATCTGAATGGCCCATGCCTGAGATGCCTCATTCCATCTCCCCCGCAACCGGGGACCATGCCTACCTGCGACACCGCCGGAGTGCTCAATTCCGCCGTTGGCGTCATAGCGTCTTTGCAGGCTACGATAGCCGTTCGCATTTTGCTCGGGACGCCCCCTGCCGAGATCAGCCTCTTTCAGGCCAACGTCTGGAATATGTCCTTCGATCACGTGAGGGTACAAAGAGACGAACAATGTCCATGCTGCGCTCTCGGCAAGTTTGAATTCCTCGATGCGCGGCAGGTCTCCGGGACGACCTCGCTTTGCGGCCGCAACTCCGTGCAGGTAAACCCGCCGCAGCCGGTCCAACTCGACTTCGAGGCGCTTCGCAAAAGGCTCGAGCGCGCAGGCAGCGTCAGTTCGAGCGGCCTGCTCATACGCTTCAAAGCAGATGAGGGTGAAATGGTCATCTTCCCGGACGGAAGGGCCATCGTCACCAATACGACCGACGCCGCGAGGGCGAAGACGTTTTACGCGCGCTATATCGGGATATGATTCGCCACGCACGATTACTGTTTTCCGTGATCTTTGTGAAGGGAGCCCACATATGGGTTGGCCCGCTCACAGGAGAGAGGGCCTCTGTAAGGCCAATTTAAGGCCAAAATACGGCCCTATTTTCGATTTAAATCCGCTCAACGTACATATCTAACGTGGCCCGACCCAGTTTGCACAGGTTGCAACCCCCAGTTTGCAACCCCGTTTGCAGACCCCGTTTTTGTGTTTCGTCTGGGTTTGGCGTTCGTTTGGACGTTAAGTAAATAAGCTCAGGTTATGAGGGGTATTGGAATATATCCGATGCCCCTTTAACCGTATACGGGTGCAATTGAAGTGAAGAACACGGTTACGTGACACGGTTTTTTGTACTGGATAGTGGCCACCTGTTTCACTTGTATTGACTGAAATCCACTCCCCGCTCACGTCCCTTTTCTTCAAACCAGGCATCCTCATCTTTTGGAGGGCGCACCCGATCCTCCGGTTTTTTGTGAAGCATCGTTACTGCCTCCTCCGGGCACGTCGTTGCGCAAAGGCCACAACCAATACACTTCTCTTTAAGTATACTGTAGTACTCATCGCCCTTTTCGATTGCATTCACCTAGCAGCGTTCATCCGCGCAAACACCGCAGGCGGTACACCGCTCGGGGTCGATTCTTAAATTTAAGCCGAGACCGCTTTGCGGCAGATCCTAGCGCGCCATAAAGGAGAAAACAATGGAACTTGATCATGCAACCCACGTCTATCTTGAGTACCACCAAACAAATTCCGGAAAAAAATACAATCGAGTCGTATAGCGCCACTCTTTCAAAGCTCCGTGACCATCTCGGAAACTCTCGCCAACTGGATGGGATCAGCTCCGATGAGATTCTTTCGTCTCTGAGCAAAATAACCGGAGGAGCAAAACAGCAGACCAAGCACGGGCGGTATTCCCACTTGAAAGCATTCTTCAATTTCATCAGGATCAACTTCGATCCGACCCTTCAAAATCCCTGTGACAAGCCAATGCTTCGGAAACTGTACCGCCCGGGAAAGCCGAACCACTGGAACATTGTAGAGAAGGAAACGATTGACGAGATCATCTCCAGAACAACAAAGGTGAGAAACCGGCTTATTCTCGAACTGATGGCAAGAGGAGGGATGCGGATCGGTCAGATTTTGAAACTAACCCCGGAAAACGTTATCGACCAAAA
>JAJYTC010000070.1 GCA_021793275.1 Deltaproteobacteria bacterium
CAAGTAAAGAGAAGCACCATTCTTTAAATTTGCGTCCATTTGCGTCCATCTGCGGTGTGAACCGGTTAATTCACCGACATTTAATTATTCCATCAATCTGTGAACCGTCGTTGCAGGGTTATGTGTTGCATTCGAGTCCCGGGTCCCGCAGGTCTGTTCATTTGAGAAAAAGTCAATTATATCGCTTACTTCCGAAACTCTTGGGCAAGCCGTTGAACAGTATCGCCATGGGAGCCAGTTGAATTTATTTAGAAATTGCCCAGTCACCAGTGATTTTTCCTCACCGATATCTCATTATTTTAACAGTCTTGACGATGTTCGAAAAAAGCCATTATGCTGAATCCGCATCATGGTCATCCTTACCAACCAAGGTCTCAGTCAAAGGAATAAAACCATGAAAGTCCTTGTGAGCGATCCCCTCGGCGAGATCGGCATCAAGATTTTTGAAAAGACCCCTGGCATTGATGTCGACGTCAAGACCGGCCTGAGCCCGGAGCAACTCAAGGAAATTATCGGGCAGTACGACGGTCTGGTCATTCGCAGCGCCACCCGGGTAACCGCGGACATCCTTTCGGCCGCCACTCGACTGAAGGCCATCGGCAGGGCAGGCATCGGCCTGGACAACGTCGACATTCCAGCAGCCACCCAGCGTGGCATAGCCGTGATGAACACGCCCTTCGGCAATACGATCACCACGGCCGAACACACCATCTCCATGCTTATGTCCCTTTCGCGCAACATTCCCCAGGCCACCATGGCCCTGAAACAAGGCCGGTGGGAAAAGAAAAAACTCCAGGGACGCGAGTTGTTCAACAAGACCCTGGGACTGATCGGCTACGGCAATATCGGGAGCATCGTCGCCGATCTGGCCAGGGGATTGAAAATGAATGTCATCGTTTTCGACCCTTATATCAATCCAAAGGTGCTGAGCGAACAGGGCCTGACACCGGTGTCCCTCGACGACCTGCTGGGCCGGTCCGATTACATCACCATTCATACACCGCGTACGGAAGAGACAACGAAAATGATTAACAAAACCACCCTGGCGAAAATGAAGCGGGGTGCGATGCTGATCAACTGCGCCCGGGGCGGCATTGTCAATGAGGATGACTTGTACGAATCCCTGGCCTGCGGCCATCTGGGAGGCGCGGCCCTGGATGTATTCGAGCAGGAGCCGCCGGGCGAGCACAAATTGATGTCGCTGCCCAATTTCATCTGCACCCCCCACCTGGGTGCTTCCACCAAAGAAGCCCAGGAGAATGTGGCCAAGGAGGTGGCCGAACAGATGGTGGACTACCTGCTAAACGGCACGGTCAAAAATGCGGTCAACGTGCCCAATATGAGCGGCGAACTGATCACCCTGCTCAAACCCTTTGCCACCCTGGCGGAAAAAATAGGTTTGCTGCAGGCCCAACTGGTGGACAGCGGCGTCGAGCAGGTCAGTGTGCGCTATTGCGGCAAGATCAGTGAGTATGATGTGGCCCCCATGACCAGCGCCCTGCTAAAGGGAATGCTAACCCCGGTACTAAAGGATGATGTCAATTATATCAACGCCCCGGTGATCGCCAAGGAGCGCGGCATCAAGGTGGTGGAAGCCAAAACGCCCGCCTCGGATGATTTCGCCAGTCTGATCGTGGTCAAGGTAACCTCGGTGGAAAGCAGCAACACGGTCTCCGGCACGATTTTCGGCCGGGATTTGCAGCGTATTTTACGGATCAACGATTTTTATCTTGAGGCCGCACCCCAGGGGCCCGTGCTACTTCTGGACTGTGCCAATTCGCCGGGTGTGATGGGCAGGGTGGGCACCATCCTCGGCGAGCACGGCATCAATATAGACAGCATGCAGATGGGGCGCAGCGCGGCCAACGATCACCAGGTGGCCTTCATTGCGACCAGTTCCACCGTAAGCGATGAAGCCCTTTATCATCTGGCCAACTGCGAGGGGATTCTGGCCAATCGCCGTTTAGAACTGTAATTTGTCACAGCAGATCGATGCGGGGGGACAAATCTGCGGGTTGAGGCCGTTAAGCGATAACAAACATCAGGATTTAAGGGGATAAGCAGCATTGATAGTATCCAATAATAGTGTCAATCAACTCAAACGGAGGCGTTATGGAATTTAAGAAAATCTTTTTACCCGAGTCAGAACTGCCCACCCAGTGGTACAATATCGCAGCCGATATGCCGACCCCGATGGAACCGCCGCTGCATCCGGGCACCGGCCAGCCCGTGGGACCCGACGATCTGGCGCCCATTTTCCCCATGAACCTCATTGAACAGGAAGTCTCCCAAGACAGGTGGATCGACATTCCTGAGGAGGTGATGAAATTCTATAAAATCTGGCGACCGAGCCCGTTGTATCGGGCCTACGGCCTTGAAAAAGCCCTGGACACACCGGCCCGGATTTATTTTAAAAACGAAGGTGTCAGCCCGGCCGGAAGCCATAAACCCAACACAGCCATCGCCCAGGCCTACTACAACAAGGTTGCCGGCACCAAGCGCATCATAACCGAAACCGGGGCCGGCCAATGGGGTAGCGCTCTGTCCATGTGCTGCGCTCTGTTCGACCTGGAGTGCAAGGTCTACATGGTCAAGATCAGTTACAACCAGAAACCCTATCGCCGCCTCATGATGGAGACCTGGGGCGCCAAGTGCGTGGCCAGCCCCAGCACCGAGACCAATGCGGGGCGTCAGATCCTGGAGAAAAACCCGGAGTCGCCGGGCAGCCTGGGCATCGCCATCAGCGAAGCCGTCGAAGTAGCCGCCAATGACAATGAGGCCAAGTATGCCCTGGGCAGCGTGTTGAATCATGTCATGCTGCACCAGACCGTTATCGGCCAGGAGGCCCAGAAGCAAATGGCCATAGCCGGCGACTACCCCGACATCGTCATCGGCTGCGCCGGCGGAGGCAGCAATTTCGCCGGTCTGACCTTCCCCTTCATCCGAGACAAGATCCACGGCCGCAACGTGGAGATCATCGCCGTGGAGCCCTCTTCCTGCCCGACCATGACCCGCGGGCCCTTTGCCTACGATTTCGGCGACACGGTGCAGATGACGCCGCTGCTGCCTATGCACTCCCTGGGGCACAGCTTCGTGCCGGCGCCCATCCATGCCGGCGGGCTGCGCTACCATGGTATGGCGCCCCTGGTCAGCCAGCTGGTTATGGACGGCTTGATCCGCCCCGAAGCCATCCCGCAGATGGAGACCTTCAAGGCCGGCATTACCTTCGCCAGGGCCGAGGCTTTCATCAGCGCGCCGGAAACCACCCATGCCGTGGCCATGACCATCCGCGAAGCCCTCAAGGCCAAAGAGGAAGGCAGGGAAAAGGTCATCCTTTTCAACTGGAGCGGCCACGGGCTGGTGGATATGGCGGCCTATGAAGCCTACCTGAACGGGAAACTGGCCGATCACGAACTGCCTGCCGAGGAAATCAGGCGCGCCTTGAAGGATATCGAGCCGCTGCCCAAGCCCAGGCAGTACCTGGCAGGCACGATTTAACAATCAGCCTGTTTGTCGATTGTTGATCCAAACTGCGGTCCCATCGTAGCGGAAGCACCGGCCTGCCTCTGCTGCTCGCGCCTCTGGCGGCATGTCGGGCCGGCGCCATCAATGAGCCACCCGCAACCAGGAAAGGGGGGGGAAGATGAGCGAACCATTGAAATCGCCCGGAGAGGATGTCACCATCCGGTGCCCGCGTTTGGGGCAGATGATCACCTTTTCCTACTGCCGGAGCGAAAACCAGGGGTTGCCGTGTTTCAAAGCCATTGATTGCTGGTTTGAACATTTTCCGGCAGCCCCTTATTTTCAGCGCGTGTTGAGCGGGGAACAGTGGCAGAAAGTTTTCTGCTGCCCCGTCAAACCCAAAATGTCGTCCTTGTTGGAGATCATTCAAGCCGCCAAAGAGCAAAAGAAAGCGAGCCCATGACACAAGAACAGTTCATGCTGGGCAACGAGGCTATCGCCCTCGGACTTCTGGAGGCCGGCTGCCAGGTATTGACCAGCTATCCGGGCACACCCAGTTCGGAGATCCTGCCCGAGACCGTCAAGCTGGTCCAAGCGCACCGCCTCGAGACCTACGCGCAGTGGTCCACCAACGAGAAGGTGGCCCTGGACAACGCCTTTGCCGCGGCTGTGGCCGGCAAGCGGGCGGCCTGCTGCATGAAGCAGGTGGGCCTGAACGTGGCTGCCGACTCACTGCTAAGCGCAGCCTACATCGGCATCATGGGTGCGCTGGTGATCATCTCCTGCGATGACCCGGGCCCGCACTCGTCCCAGACAGAACAGGACACGCGGCTGATGGCGCGGCTGGCCAAGGTGCCCGTGCTGGATCCGGCCAACCCCCAGGAGGCCCGCGAGATGGCCAGGCTGGCCATGCAGTTGTCTGAGCGCTATCAGGTACCGGTGATCTTAAGGCCCGGCATCCGGGTCTGCCACGCCCGCCAGAACATCGGCTTCGGCGCCCTCAAAAGCGTGCCGCAAAAGGCCTCCTTCGGGAAAGACCCCGCCCGCTGGGCCGCCACGCCCAAGTTCCGCTTGGAACTGCACGGCCGGCTAAACGAAAAGCTCGACCAGATTAGTGCGCACTTTGACACCCTGGCCCATCACAATTTCCATACCCTGGCCCCCGGGCGCAGCTATCCGCTGGGCATCATCGCCGGCGGCGTACCCTATGCCGTGGTGCGCGACCTTTTAGACGAGCAAAAGCGCAGCGATGTCCCGGTGCTCAAGCTGGGCGCCCCCTATCCGTTTCCGCGCAAGCTGGCTGACTCGTTCACCGCTGCCTGCGACAAGGTCGTGGTGTTGGAAGAGACCGACACTCTGATCGAGTACCTGCTCGGGGAGCGGGAAAAGACCCTGGGCCGGCTGTCGGGCCATGTGCCCCGCCAGGGCGAGCTGGTGCCCGAGGTGATCGGCGCCGGCCTCAACAAGGCCTTTGAAAGCGCGGGTCTGCCGCCGTTGACCCAACAGCAGGATCCGCAGGTGCAGGCCCTGACCGCCGGCCTGGATCTGGCCGTGCGCCGTCCCACCCTGTGTCCGGGCTGCCCGCACCGGGCCTCGTTTTACGCCCTGAGAAAGGGCCGCGCCAAGACCATTTTCACCTCCGACATCGGCTGCTATACCCTGGGCATCAACCTGGGCGGGGTGGACACCTGCCTGGACATGGGCGCGGCCATTACCATGGCCTCGGGCTTCTACCACGCCTTTGCCCAGGACCAGGTGCACCAGCCCATCATCGCCACCCTGGGAGATTCGACCTTCTACCACTCCGGCACCGCCGGGCTGCTCGACGCCGTGTACAACGGCGCGCGCTTCGTGCTGGTGATCCTGGACAACGAGATCACCGCCATGACCGGCATGCAGCCCACTCCGGGCCTGGGGCTGCGGGCCGACGGCAGCCGGGGCAAGCCCATCCCCCTGGAGCGGGTGGTCAAAGGCTGTGGAGTGGACTACCTGGAGGTGGTCGACCCCTACGATATCAAAGCCATGCAAAAAAGCGTGAAAAAAGCCGTGGCCTACACCCAGACCCCCGATGGGGGCATCGCCGTGATCATCGCCCGGCACCCGTGCGTGATCGCCTACCGCGACCGGGCTATCGCCGTGAAACGCAAAGTCACCGTTACCGAGGATTGCGTTGCCTGTGGCCACTGCCGCGACCGGTTCGAGTGCCCGGCCCTGGGCATCGACGAGCAGAGCGGCCGCACCGGAATCGACCGGCAGATCTGCGCCGACTGCGGCCTGTGCATCCAGGTCTGCCCGAAAAAAGCCATCGTAGAGGTGGAACAAGCATGATGGAAAACATGAACATCATCGTCAGCGGACTGGGCGGACAGGGCATCCTGTTCATGACCAAAATCCTGGCCCATGCGGCCCTGAGTCAGGGCTGCGACATCCTGGGAGCCGAAACTCACGGCATGGCCCAGCGGGGCGGCTCGGTGATCTCGCACCTGCGTATCGGCCGGCACCAGGGCACGCTGATCCGGGCCGGCAGCGCGGGCCTGCTGCTCAGCCTGGATGAAAATGAATGTTACCGCAACCTGGCCTTCGCGGCCCCGGGGGCGCGTCTTTTTGTCAACCTCGACAGGCAGCTGCGTCCGGCGGTCGACGCCTACCTCAAGGACAAGGCCATGACCTGGCACAGCGCCCCGGCGACGGCCATCGCCAGGCAGATCAACGCCCCGTTTTCCACCAACCTGGCGCTGATGGGCTTTTTCGCGGCCTTTGACAACGACCTGTTCGGGGCCGACCGGTTGCGCCATGTCATCGATCAGCTCAGCCCCGAGCGGTTCAGGCAGGTAAACTTCAAGGTCTTTGACGCCGGGCTGGCGTATGGGAACCAGCTAAAGCCATGACCCTGACATGCCCGCTCGGGCCGCCTCCTACCTGGAGGCAAGATCGAGCCTTAGCCATTATCTGCAGGAAAGGTCGTTGGTCCCCTGCCGACGCCGCTTCGAGGGCGTCGGCATCGTTTCAACTCAGTCAAATCAGGGGGCGGGAGAAGGCGATGCCAATATCGCCATTTCACAAGGGGTTGAAACATGCATTTAGGACAGGTCGACATTTTGTTCCAACATTTTCCCTCGGTGGATCGCTACCCGTTTAACCTGCCGCAACTGCGTAAAACAAGAAAGATTTCCTTTTCGGCGCCGGTGACTTTTTTTGTCGGTGAAAACGGGACGGGCAAATCCACCTTGCTGGAAGCCATTGCGCACCGGTGCAGCATCCATATCTGGGGGCGCCGTATGGATGTGCGCGTCAATCCCAATCCCTGATGGCCTATTTCCGTTCGCGATATAAGATTGAGGGGCTTCACTGCATGGATGAACCGGAAACTGCCCTGTCGCCGACAAGCCAGCTTGAATTGCTGCAACTGCTCACCGAAGATGGCTTCGGCTTCTAGAAAGCAGCAGCTCTATAGCGATCCTGCTGCAGCCATTTTCCTTTTTCAAGGCCTGCCCTCAATCTCACGATATCGGTTGGCAGACATGTTGGTCCAATGCCCCGTCTCGTGAAAAGGGGTCGAACCCGCATGGTTTTCTGAGTGCGGGCTACCATTTTTCCTGCATGATTTCCGAGCGCTTCGTTTTGTATTCTTCTTCGTTGATGAGCCCTTCTTTTCGCAGTGATTCGAGCTTCCTGAGCTTCGATGCGAAATCAATCCCGGCACCCGGGCTATCGCTCTGCCTATCTTCCATGTCAATTTCCGTTACAGCGAGGGGACGCTTGGAGAAGATGATAGTTAGTCCATAGACGACCATAAAACCGCATACGGCGATCCAGATCACCATGAACATCAGAACATACGGCCTCGCCTCTCCTTCGGCCGTGTTTCCGATAAATACAACGGCGAAAACGAGAAAAAGTGTCCCTATAATGACAGTAGCAATGGCGGAAGCCTTTGACGGTCTTACAGACGCTTTGCTTTTCATCGCTGTCCTCCGGGCTGGATAGGGCCGTGCTTAATCGGGATTCTCTCCCCCGTCATGAGACGGGGAACTTAAATCAACTGCGCTGTCTAGCACCTAAATTCCTTACCGTCAATACAACGGCTTATCTGTGAGCCCAATCTCACTCACGGTTGCACCTTCAGGGTGATCGTGGTGGCCGGCACGCCATACAAAAGCAGGTAGGCGCCATCGTCGACCGCGCCAACAATCACGTAGCGGACCAGCGGGGCATCGAGTTCTATAACCCCCCGATCGACCAGGATCATCGCGGCGATCACTTTGCTGCGGGAGGCGATGCAGAAGAGGGTTTCCGTGGTGGGCGCTACGCCACCGGTCCGGTCAATCCAGCCGAACGCCTCGGCCCAGAGGAGGCGCTCGTCATCTCGCCTCATCGCCCGGGTATTTCCCATTATTGCCGGAACTCTCACCAGATACTTCGGAAGCATCCGCCAGGCGGCAATGATTATTGGAAGCATTTACATACTCGGTTTCATCGTGCCCTGGTTTATGCCCGAAACACGGGGTAAGCCCTTACCTGACTGCCCAGGGCCTTTGGGGCGCCTCCGGGCTGTGAGCGCAATTTCCACAATCTCACCGATCTCAGGTACTCGAGAGCCGGCACAGCAACTCCAGATTTCCAGGGTTTAACCGCTCCGACCTCATTGAGGCTGGGACGAATAGGACGTATGGGACATATGGCACGCGGATTTCGGGGTGGTTACCGCTGCATGTCAAAGAGAAGCTATGACAGTTCAAACTACATACTTATCGGATGTGTCGTGTTCCTTGTTAAGCATCGGCGAGTTGAATGCAGGAAAAGAGATCAAAGTATCCTATTTGCTCGCAAGCGAGCGGGGAAAAGGCAACAGGACTGTGATCGCCAAACGTTTTGAGGTTCACTTTGGCGTCATGAATTTATGGACCTGCCCATAAAGTTTGCCCAACGGCCATAGTCTGGTGTATTTTCCTTAAGCTCTTAGCATAATTCAAGAAGGTCGGCCACATGTGGTCGGTTCTCATGACGATTACGAAAAAATGATAAAGGGACGCTAATTACGTGAATCACCGGAGGATGATAAGATGAAAATAGTATCCGTTCTCGGAAGCCCCAGAAAGAACGCGAACAGTTCCATCCTGGCCGGGCGTTTCTGCACCGAGGCACAAAAGCTGGGCGCCGAAGTGAAAACCTTTAGTCTGAACAAGCTCGAGTACCGCGGATGCCAGGGCTGCTACGCCTGCAAGACGAAGCTGGAGGCATGCGCGCTAAAGGACGACCTTACCGAAGTGCTCGAAGCGGTCCGCGAGACCGATATCCTGGTGCTGGCGTCTCCGGTCTATTTCTGGGACGTTTCGGCGCAAATGAAAGCGTTTTTCGACAGGACTTTCTCCTTCCTCGTGCCCGATTTTCATTCCACCCCCAACTGGTCCCGTCTGGCGCCCGGGAAAAAGCTGGTTTTCATCCTTACGCAGAATAATGCCGACAGGAATTCCTTTCCCCATATTTTCCAAAAGTTCGACTACTTTTTCCGGCGTTTCGGCTTTACCGACATCCGGCAGATCAGGGCCTTCGAGGCAAAGGAACCGGGAGCTGTCGAAAGCGACCGGGAGGTTATGGAGCTGGCGGCAAGGACGGCTCAAGAGTTGTGCGTCCGAGATTACGATTAACGCTATTTGCTTTCGCTCGGAGACTGCTGCGAAGCGGGGGCCGGAGCGCGTTCGACGAGCGCGATTTCGGTCCCGTACATTCGTGCGTTTTCGGACAGCATTTGAGTTATGAGCATGGAGAGGTTTCCTTCTTAAAATGAACTCTCTGCCTGAAACCGAACCTGATGCTGTTGTCCAGATAGTAAACCAGATCGGGCTCGAACCGGTACAGCCTTACCCTGAACCGGTTCGAGAAGGCGTTAAGGTCTATGAGTTCCGAAGGGTTGAAAAAGTTTTTGGTGAATGGAAATTTTTTAAGGTAAGAGCGGATTGCCCTGAGCGCGGCAGGCCCCGGCAATACGGTCTTAACCGCGCCTGACATTTGAAGACCCCGGATGTCCTCCCAGGAGAAGGCCTGCGCAGAGATCGCCGCGGATGCCCGGCGGCTTTGAATGGATTCCTCGATATGCCTGGAGGAGGGACTGGAGAAGAAATAGAAGGCCGATTCCAGAAAGATATAATAGACGGGAGCGGCCCACGGTCCCTGCTCGCCGGAAGTGGCAAGCGTCATGATGTGCTGCTCTTCTATGAGATTTAGGGCCAGGGTCTGGTATTCCATCAGTTCTTCTCGAATGTATAACGCGATCCGGCCGTGTTGAGATTGAACTGGTCAGGCATTTCCCTTAGAAAAGCCTCGATTGCCTCGAAGCCCGTACAGTGGGTCGGCACGACACAATCGGGTTTCATCGCCTTTATATCGTCCACCGTTTTTTTTATGATTTCGGGCTTTGCGTTGATCAGGTGGAACCCTCCCATTACCGCGTGGACTTTTTCCATGCCGGAAACCTTCTGCGCCTGCCTGACCGTGTTCACTATCCCGGCGTGGGCGCAGCCGGAAAGCACCACGAGTCCTTTGCCTTTTACATTGAAAAAGATGGCCTGCTCGCCTCGAAAATCATCGGGTTCCGGTTTTTCTCCGCGCTCGATGAGCAGGACCGGGGGCACTTTTTCATAAGGCGTAACTCTATCGATACTGCCGGTGAGGTAAGCGCCGGGAATGATCTCGACCGGCTCGGCCACTTCCACCACCTTGAGCCCGAGGGCCTCGATGTCCTCTTTTCTGAGCTGCCCCAAGTCCATGGGCTTCGTATCGCCGGGGCGCAATAAATATCGGCGTGAAAAGCATTCCTCGCCTACATAAAACGGCGTGCCGGCGGCTATCGATGGTTTGGCCGGCTTGAGAATGTCGATTGCGGCCATAAAGTGGTCGAAATGTCCGTGGCTCAAGGCGAAGGCATCGACTTTCCCGAAATCGATTTCCAACAGGTTGATGTTGTTGGATACACCGCTCGCATTCTGTCCGAAGTCGAACATGCAGCCGCTGGTTTTTCCGTTGGCAGCGGTTTCCATGTAATAAGAGAGTCCGTGTTCGGCGTGCATCGATTTAGCGGCCGTGGCGGCCCGGTAGCGCCGCGCAAACTTTGTGTCAGGCCTCAGCGCGTCATAATAATTGTCGGTCACCACCCAGATGGTCACCCTGTCCACTTCGTTGACCTGCATAGTCGTCGGGGTCATTTTACGCCTCCTGGTGTTTTGTTCCACGCGGTTAGGACCCATGCTCATTAATGCTGCCTCACATTATCATTCCTCTGCGGGATGTCAAACCCCCCGGCTCTTCCGATTCCAATTTGGATCCCATGCTCTTTTGTTTTTCGCAGATCCTGATTATATCTTGAAATAACAGGCTGAAAATTGTACTTATTTATCGCAGGCATCTTTTGCGTATCGGGTTTAATTCTCCTTCACCATCAGGATTTATGGACATTTCATATAAGCTCCAAAGCATTTTCCATATCCATGAAGCGCTAAGCGAAGGATTGACCCACTTTTCGGGTCCCAGCCGCGCGGCGCTTATCTATGCCGAGAAGCCGGAGGGGCCGCTGCGGTTGTACGATCCTCAACGCCTCCTGGACGGTTGGGAACCACTTATTGAAAAGATCTACATCAAGTCCGAGGCATGGCGGAGGTGTGGATCGGGTATTTTTCTGAGCGGGCTTCCCGGCCAGACCTTGCCGGAAAAGGGGCTGGACCTCGCGGGTCTCGTATCCAGGGGCGGGAGGGCCACGTCCATGTTCTACCAGATGTGGTTTACCGAAGAGCATTCGACCCTGTGTTCGACCGGCCCGATCGAGAGGTGGCTGGAACACGCCGCCTGCCTTCTGGCTCATGACTGGGCCAATGAGCAGTGGTTCTACACTCGAAATTCCTATTACGTAATCAGGGAATATGCCAGGCACGCCATCAGGGATTACATCCAGGACCGGCTCGATGTCAAATTCGGCCTGAACAGCCGCATTGAGGTCTACCCGATCCTCGACGCCGTGCTGGGCATTTCGAAAACCAGGGAGGAAGGCGCCTGGCCGCGCGGGATCGTGGTATTCATAGATCCCGCCCTGATCGAGTCATTGCATTATATGGTAAGGTTTCCTCATCCGGAAAAGCTGAGATTGTCCAATTACAAGCATGTGCGAAAGCTTCTGGTCGCTGTTGAACATTCAGACAGGAAACTCGTTTCTGACGGGCAGAAGATAGTCGGGGTCGCCCGCGGAGTTTTGCCGGAGTGCCGTTTAACCGCCGATTTCCGGGGCGGACACGGGTTTTTGCGTATTTCCGGCACGGCGGTGTGCAGCTTTTCGGACGGAAGATTTCATTCAACCAATCGCAAACCGAAACTGGTGCATCTCGAGGAGCTTTTTCTGGAGGCTCCCGTTCTTGATTCCAGGCGGCATGCTCTTTTCAAGATCGTTTCGAGCATCGTGGAAAGGGCCGGCGAGCAGCGGCACGGGGCGACCCTGGTAATCGATCTCGGTCCCGCGCCCATTTCCATTTCCGGCCAGCGCCTCGAAGCCCCTATCGATCTTTGCGACGAATCCATGCTCGATCTTGCCAAATCACTATCAAAAGTCGACGGGGCGCTTCATATGGGGGCAGATCTTCGCCTGCACGGGTTCGCGTGCCTGCTGGACGGAAAGTCGATCGAGGGCGAGAACCGTGCGAGGGGGGCAAGGTTCAACTCCGCCCTCAGGTTCAGCGCGGCCCACGAAAACGTTATTGTAGTCGTCGTTTCCTCCGACCGGCCCGTATCGGTAATACATAAGGGAATAGACCTGAGCGCCGGTCCCGATTGGGGGCCCCTGTCACAGTCGCGCGTCCAGCCGCCTACC
Source organism: Deltaproteobacteria bacterium (assembly GCA_021793275.1). Taxonomy (GTDB): domain Bacteria; phylum Desulfobacterota; class Syntrophobacteria; order Syntrophobacterales; family Syntrophobacteraceae; genus SbD1. The sequence continues at coordinate 12,314 of JAJYTC010000070.1, forward strand.
CTTGATGAGTGGCTGGCGAGATCGTGCGAGGCCGACCGGTCGATGCCGGCCGTCGTGCACCCATGAGCGCGCCGTTTTAACAAGCCCTGACGGAATCTCGAATACAAGTTTGCGCTTCAGCGGGCGGTGCGCAGCAGGGACTCGACTTCGGCAGCCGAAGGGATTGCCGGCCGCGCGCCCATTTTTGTGCACCCCGGGGCCGCTGCTGCGCTTGCATACTTCAAGGCGCGCGGAAGCTCATCACCGCGGAAAGTTGACGATTCATCCCTCTTTTTCCTCGGGTCTCGCGCGAGGCTTTCGAAATTTTATCTTTGTTTATTGCGGAATATTGCCGTGCTTTTTAGGCGGAAGCGCCTGGCGCTTGTTGCCGATCACGCGGAATGCGTCGATCAGGCGCGCCCTGGTTTCGGACGGCATTATCACACCGTCGATATAGCCTCTGGAGGCCGCGATATAAGGGTTGTAGAGCGCATCGCGGTAGTTGTCTATCACTTCCTGTCGCTTGGCCGCCGGGTCGGGGCTTTCCTGGATCTCGCGGCGAAAGATGACGTTTGCCGCCCCTTCGGCTCCCATGACGGCAATCTCAGCCGTTGGCCAGGCGAAGTTGAAATCGGCCCGCAGATCGCTCGAGCACATTGCAAGGTAAGACCCGCCGTAGTCCTTGCGGGTGGTAAGGGTGATCTTCGGTACGGTGGCTTCGGAATAACACCAGAGCAGTTTTGCGCCGTGGCGGATAATGCCGCCCCATTCCTGCTGCCTGCCGGGCAGGTAGCCGGGGACGTCGGCTATGGTCAGCAAAGGGATATTGAAGCAATCGCATGTGCGAATGAAGCGGGAGGCTTTGTCCGACGAGTCGATATCGAGGCATCCGGCCAGCACCTTGGGCTGGTTTGCGATAATGCCTATGGTTCTTCCGTCAAGCCGGGCGAAGCCGACGATCATATTTTCGGCGAAATATCTGTGCACCTCCAGGAAATCGCCGTTGTCAACAATCGAGCGGATGACTTGCTTCATATCGTATGCGCCCATGGGGGCATCGGGGATGATGGTGTCGAGTTCCGGGCACAATCTGCCCGGGTCGTCGCCGGTATCGAGACAGGGAGGGTCCTCCATGTTGTTTTCCGGCAAAAATGAAAGCAGCCGCTTTATCTGGTCGATGCAGTCCGCATCGCTTTCCGCCGCGAACTGGGCGACTCCGCTCTTGGCGTTGTGAGTCATGGCCCCGCCGAGTTCTTCCTGGGTGATGGTCTCCCCGAGCACCGACTTGATCACGTCCGGGCCGGTTATGAACATCAGCCCGGTCCCCTTGACCATATAAACGAAATCCGTCATAGCGGGCGAATATACGGCGCCGCCCGCGCAAGGCCCCATAATGGCTGAAATCTGGGGAACGACCCCCGAGGCGCTTGCGTTGCGATAGAAAATCTGGCCGTAGCCGGAGAGCGCATCGACCCCTTCCTGGATTCGCGCGCCGCCCGAATCGCAAAAACCCACCATAGGCTTGCCGCCGCGAAGGGAAAGGTCCATGACCTTGCAGATTTTTTTGGAGTGCATTTCGCCGAGGCTGCCGGCCCGGGAGGTGAAGTCCTGAGCAAACGCGAAGACCTGCCGTCCATTGACATTGCCAAAACCGGTCACGACGCCGTCCGCGGGAATTTCGATTTTATCGATTCCAAAAAGACTTCCCCGATGTTTCATAAACATATCGAGTTCACGGAAGCTGCCGGGGTCGAAGAAATAATTCAGGCGATCCCGGGCGGTCATTTTCCCGCGTTCGAGTTGCTGGGCAACGGCCTTGGCGCCGCCCATTCCGAGAACCTTGGCCTCCCTGTCGCGAAGCTCTTTGAGTTTATCCGCCACTACTCCCATAACGGCCATTCCTCCGTATCAGCTATCAATAGAAGCCTGGATTTGCTGCCGTTTGACGGCAGTTTGGCCATTCTAGCCGCTTGAAGTGTTATGTCAAGGGCTTTCCAGGCCGATAGTCCAAACATTCACATGGATTCGAGCGCTGCGGTGGTGCGAATCAGCGTTTCCGCTCATAGGGAACATGGATCGGATCTAGTCCTGAGTCGCGCGCCCTCTGCCACAGGACCCGACTCTGCTGTTTGCGCTCGAGATCGTCGTCCAGAATGAAATGGACTGCCGTTTCAAACAGGCTCATGAATTCGAGGTCGGCCTGAGAGTCGCAAACCACCGCGTCAAATCCGTCGGTCCGAAACTGTCCGGGCGTGATCACAACCGGCTCTTCGGGCCGGGTTGCCCCCGGATTGAAAATCGCATGAGGAATAAAACTCTGCTGTGAAAATGTCCATAACAACTGGTCGATAAGCTGGGCGGCGGCCATGGAATCGACCACGATCCTCACCCGCTTTTTCTCCGAGTAGAACCGTTCGGTCCAACGGCAAAGAAAGTCTCTTTGCTCGCCTGTCGTAGTTTCGACGAAATAGATGACGGTCATCTTGAGAACCGATTGAGTCGCAGTTAATCTATTGTATAATAAAAATAGGGGTAGCGATAAAGTTCGGGATTCGGTCTTCTTACTCTCCGCTTCCCGTTGCTTTTCACAGATGGAGGAATAACATGAACAGTAAAGTTATTGCAATCGCTGTCATCGGGATCTTTTTAGCGGCAACCTCAACCTGCGCGTTTGCACAGTTCGGCGGCGCTCCGGGTATCGGCGCTCCCATGTCAACCTTGTTGCCGGGTCCGCCGAGAAACGTCTGCGCAAGCGTCAGCAAGGGCGGCACAGTGAGCGTGAGTTTCTATCCGCCGAAGTCGAACGGCATCGAACCTATAAAGGTATACACGGTGACGTCCCATCCGGGGCATATCACGGTCCAGGGCACGAAAAGCCCCATATTGGTGGCGGGGCTAATCAACGGGCAAACCTACACATTCACGGTAACCGCCACAACCAATATCGGTACGGGGCTGTCTTCGGAGCGCTCCAATCCTGTCACCCCGAATTAAACCGCTCTCAAAACCTACCATTTCAACAGGTAAGGTGAAAAGCCCCGGCCACCTTTTTACCTGATTTTTGGACGCGGTTGAAGGTAACGACGGCCTGGGGCGTGGGTTCGTCGATCAGTGCAATTCCCTCCGATTCGAGGCGCTTTCGCAACTGGTCCATTACTTCCATGCGGCCCGGCATCCCTTTGCCCACGACCATAATTTCAGGCGGGCGGGCGAGGATGTCTTCCACGTCGGAGGCGGCAAGTTTATGCCCATCGGCGCGCCACCAGTTCGATACAACCGACCCCTCAACGATTTTAATGTCGCCGGTGTATCTTTTGCCGTCGACTTCTATCTCGCCAAATCGGTAGTTGCCTATTTCGGCCATATCAAATCTCTATGCCCCATTTTTGTACATGGCCTCTGCGCTGTCGGGGCCGAAATAGAGGTGCATTTCCTCGAAAAAGGCGTGAGTTGGATTTACCGGCAGTTTGGATAAATTGAGTATGGCCTCGCCTTTGTCTTCGACCGCCAGGTGCAGGACCGCGCGGCAATCGCCGTGATGGCTTATGAGCAGGTGCCTCAGCCTGCCGAAAGCATCACGGTCCATATGCGCCGCATCGAGCTTTATGCGAACCGAGTCGACCGCCTGCAGGGCGGCCTCCTCCATGCTCAGGATGCGGTTGGCGATCAGCTTGGTTGATTTTTCGTCATGTTGGACCTTTGCCCACAGGGCAAGCGGTTCATCGCCTGCGATCAGTGCTCGCGCCTGGGTGAAGGGCTCGGCGAAGGCCACAACCTCGATTGTGCCGTCCTTGTCTTCGAGGTTGAGAAACGCCATCCGGTCGCCGCGCTTGGTGGTGATTTCCTTTATGATTGAAAAAAGGCCGCAGAGCACCACCTCGGCGCCTTCCCTTTTTTCTTTTACCGATTGCGTGTCGGCGGTGCAAACCGAGCGAATCTGTTCGGAATAAAAATCGAGGGGATGGCCGGAAATATAGAAGCCGAGCGATTCCTTTTCGAACTGGAGCCGCATTCGGTTGTCCCAGTCGGGGATATCGGGCAGTGACGGGGGGGTTATCTTCTTTTTGGAGCGCAACACTTCGAACAGGTTCATTTGTCCCGACAGGCGGTCTTTTTGGATGGCTGCGGCCCGGTCCATGACCTCGTCGAGGCCGGCCATGAGCTGTGCGCGATTGGGGTGCAGGGAGTCAAAAGCGCCGCACCTGATAAGTTGCTCGACCACTCGCCGGTTGACTTTCTGGGAATCGATCCGGGTGCAGAAGTCGTGGATCGTGGTATAGGGCCCCTGTTCGCGCCGGCCCTGCAAAATGACCTCGACAGCGGTCTCGCCAACGTTTTTCACCGCTCCGAGGCCGAAGCGTATCATGCGGTCGACCACCTGGAAGGCCATTCCGCTCTCGTTCACGTCCGGGGGCAGAATGCGTATATCCATTTGGGCGCACTGGTTGATCAGCTTCACTATCTGGTCGGAACTGCCAAGGAAGCTGTTCATGAGGGCGGCCATGAATTCGACGGGATAATGAGTTTTCAGCCAGGCGGTCTGGTAGGCTATGAGGGCATAGGCCGCGCTGTGGGACTTATTGAAGCCGTATTCGGCGAACTTGGCCATGAGATCGAAAATATGGTTGGCTTTAGAGGGGTCTATGCCGTTTGATATGGCGCCTTTAACGAAGCGGTCGCGCTGGGCGTCCATCAGAGAGCCGATTTTTTTCCCCATGGCCCTGCGCAGGATATCGGCTTCGCCCAGGGAGTAGTTTGCCAGGGCGCTGGCGATTTTCATCACCTGCTCCTGGTAGAGGATAACGCCGTGGGTCGATCCCAGAATGGGCTTCAGGATATCGAGATCGTAGACGACCTGCCCTCCGTGCTTGCCCTGTATGTACTGATCGACCATGCCGCTTTCCAGGGGACCGGGCCGGTAGAGAGCGACCAGGGCAACGATGTCGGAGAAATTTTCCGGACGCAGCTTTACCAGTATATCGCGCATTCCGGAGCTTTCGAGTTGGAACACTCCGGTTGTGTCCGCGCGGGTGAGAAGCGCGTAAGTGTCCGGATCGTCCAGCGGAAGGTCTTCCATCTTCACCTTGATGCCATGGTTTTCCTCTATCATCTTTACCGCGTTACTGATGACCGTAAGGTTTCTCAGCCCCAGGAAGTCGAACTTTATCAGCCCCGTCTTTTCGACGTATTTCATGGGATACTGCGAAACTATTTCACCATCCGGGCCAACGCACATGGGCATATATTCGACTATGGGCCGGTCTGCTATGACCACCCCGGCGGCGTGAGTCGAGGCATGGCGGGTAAGCCCCTCGAGGGCCTGCGCTATTTCGAAGAGTTCCTTTATCTGTGGATTTTCCGACTGCATCTCGACAAGACGGGTCTCGACGGCCATGGCCCCCTTCAGATCGATTCCGAGAGTGGCGGGAATGAGTTTGGCGATGCGGTCCACTTCGTTGTAAGGCATGGCAAGGGCCCGGCCCACATCGCGAATGACGGCGCGCGCCTGCATGGTGCCAAATGTTGCGATCTGGGAGACCCGGTCCTTGCCGTACCGGTTGGTCACGTATTCCAGGACCTTTTCCCGGCCGTTTACGCAAAAGTCAACGTCGATATCGGGCATGCTGATGCGCTCTATATTGAGAAAGCGCTCGAAGATGAGACCGTGTTCGATCGGGTCGAGGTCGGTTATGCGCATCACATAAGCTACAAGGCTTCCTGCGGCTGATCCGCGGCCGGGGCCGACCGGAATGGAGTTTCTTTTCGCATAGTTTATGAAGTCCGAAACGATCAGGAAGTAGGCGGGAAAACCCATCTGCTTTATTATGCGTATTTCGTAGTCAACCCTTTCCTTATATTCCTTGAGCCGCTCTTCGTTAAAGGAGGGGTCCTTTCGTTTTATGGCCTCGATTCTCAGATCGAAGCCCTCTCTTACCTCTTTTTCGAACCGTTCATCGATGCTCTCGCCTTCTTCGATCGGAAATACCGGGAAGTGATAGTTGCCCAAGTCTAATTTCAAATCGCATTTGGATGCGATCTCGACCGTATTTTCGAGCGCATCGGGAACATGGGCGAACTCCCTGGCCATCTCTTCGGGGGATTTGAAGTAGAGTTGATCGGTGTGAAACTTTAGCCTTTTCTCGTCCGCAACGGTTTTGCCCGTCTGAATGCACAGAAGGATTTCATGGGCTCGGGCGTCGCTTTTGCGCAGATAATGGCAATCGTTTGTGGCCACCAGTGGAAAGGAAAGCTCCCGGGCAAGGCGCACCAGGCCCTCATTTGCCACTGTCTGTTCGGGGATGCCGTTTGCCTGGATTTCGAGGTAAAAATTGCCCGGCTCGAATATTTGCGCGTATTCCAGGGCCGTTTTTTTTGCCGCCTCGTACTGATTCCTTATCAGCAGAGAAGGGACCTCGCCTTTCAGGCAACCCGAAAGGCATATAAGTCCTTCGCTGTAGAGCCTCAGAATTTCCTTGTCTATTCGCGGCTTGTAATAGAAGCCTTCGATGAAGCCAAGCGAGACCAGTTTCATCAGGTTCTGGTAGCCGGTTTGGTTTTGGGCGAGCAGGGTCAGATGAAAGCTTCGGTCTTCATCGCCGTTTGCATCCGTCGAAGTCTGGGCCTGCGCACGGTCTACGGCTGCGGTTCTGCCCCGGTCATGGCGGCTTCTTGGCGCAACGTAGGCCTCGCACCCGACTATCGGCTTGATTTCATACTTTTTGGCCATTTCGTAGAATTCGAGCGCGCCGTACATGTTGCCATGGTCAGTGATGGTTGCTGCCGGCATCTGGTAGGCTTTGGCGGTTTCAAAGAGGTCCTTTAGCCGGATCGCTCCGTCAAGAAGGCTGTACTGGGTATGAACATGCAGATGGACAAAATCCATTCGGCGGGGTCTCCTGAATATAGGTTCAATGGAAGAAATAATCCAATGCTGCTCCTCGCGGTCGTTCTACAATCGTAACATATCGGACGGGCTTCTTCCCGGAAAATAAGCCGGAGGGCATCGCTTGCCGGGAGTTCTTTTGAAGCCTCTCATTTTGATCTTGCCGACTGCAGGCCAATGTGTTTAGGATGCGTTTCTAAATCGTTTACAGACCGCCTTTCCAACCGGTATGTTTTTTCTAACTACATGAGGCAGGAATAAATTTATGTGCGGAATAGTAGGATATATCGGTCCCGATGAAGGTCGCGAGATCCTGATGAACGGACTCGCCAGGTTGGAATACAGGGGCTACGACAGCGCAGGCATTGCGATGGTCGGCGCCGACGGCCGACTCCAGATCGTTCGCTGCGAAGGAAAGCTCAGCGGACTCGGCGGTAAGCTCGCCAGCAACCCGGTCAGCGGGACGGTGGGCGTGGCGCACACCCGGTGGGCGACTCACGGCAGGCCCTCGGAAGAAAACGCGCATCCCCACCGCTGCGGTCCCTTCGCGCTGGTTCACAACGGGATAATTGAAAATTACGCCTCTTTGAAGCAGGAGCTTGAAAAGGGAGGACACCATTTCGCGTCCCAGACGGACACGGAAGTAATAGTGGCGCTCCTTGAGAGCGAACGGCGGAAAACGAACGGGTACAAGCAGGCGGTGCGCAATACCCTCAAGAAGCTCAAAGGTTCCTATGCAGTGGTCATTATAAACGAAGAGGAACCCGACATGCTGGTTGCCGCCAGGAAGGAAAGCCCCCTGATCCTGGGGCTTGCCGACAGCTCCTTTTTCCTGGCTTCGGACGTTCCGGCAATCCTGCCCTATACGCGCCGGGTGGTCTATTTAAACGACGAGGAGGTCGTCTTCCTATCCAGGGAAGGCTACTCGATCGAGTCGCTTCTTGACGGGGAGGAGCGAAATCCTGAGCCTCAGCAGGTGAACTGGAACCCGATAATGGCCGAGAAGGCCGGCTACAAGCATTTCATGCTAAAGGAAATCTACGAGCAGCCTAGGGCTGTTATCGACACTTTCCGCAGCGTGGTGGACCTTGACCGCAAGGAGGTTGTTTTCCCGGAACTAAACCTTGGAAAGGCGGTGCTCGACAAGATCGAGCGGGTCTTCATCGTCGCGTGCGGCACTTCCTACCATGCGGCGCTGGTGGCCAAGTACATGATCGAGGGGCTTTGCCGTGTCCCGGTGGAAGTGGACCTTGCATCGGAATTCCGCTCAAGAGATCCTATCCTCGACGACAACGTCCTCCTGCTGGTCATAAGCCAGTCCGGGGAAACAGCCGATACCCGGGCGGCCCTGAAAGAGGGGTTGGACAAGGGTGCTCATTGCCGGGCCATCGTGAACGTGGTCGGAAGCAGCATAGCCAGGCTGGCGCAAGGGGTTCTTTATACCCATGCCGGTCCCGAAATCGGAGTGGCTTCGACAAAGGCGTTCACCACTCAACTTGTCGCCCTCTATCTTTTAGCGGTCCACTGGGCCGCTCAAACAGGCAAACAGCCGCGTGAAACGATAGAGCAATGCGTCCAGGAGCTTATCGAACTTCCCGGAAAGATGGAAAGGATTCTCTCGGATACCGACAAGATCGACGCCTGGGCCAAACATTTCAAAGACTTCAAGGATTTCCTCTATCTTGCGAGAGGCCCGCTCTATCCGATCGCCCTGGAAGGGGCGCTAAAACTCAAGGAAATCTCCTACATCCATGCCGAAGGCTACGCGGCGGGTGAGATGAAACACGGCCCCATAGCGCTTATCGACGCGGAAATGCCGGTAATGGTGCTTTTGAGGCGCGGGCCACTTTTCGAAAAAATGATCTCGAACATCCAGGAGGTCAGGGCCAGAGACGGTATAATCCTTGCTTTGATAGAAGGCGAACCGAGCGAAATCGTCGGGCCGGACCAGAACCAGTTCGTCATTCAGCCTTCATCGGAGTGGCTTTCGCCGGTGCTATTCAGTTTGCCTCTGCAACTGCTGGCCTACCATGTCGCAGTGCTTCGCGGCACGGACGTGGACCAGCCCAGAAACCTGGCAAAGAGCGTAACGGTGGAGTAAGGGGCGGAAGGCGACTGCTCTTAGGAAAAGGCGCCTCACGCAAAAAGGCGAAAGCTGGGCAAACCCGTGAAATTATTTATCGCGGCTGTCCGGCCATCCGCGCGGTGTCGCGGCCAACGAAAGTTGGCTCTCCGCGTCTCTGCGTGAGATAAAAAAAACCGGCCTCACGCAGAGGCGCAGAGACGCAGAGGTTATTGGCGGGTGGTGCGGGTAATCCCCTTTGCCCGGGCGCGGAGCGCAGGAGGAGAAGCGCCGATCAGCCCTCTTGTCCTTCGGACGCTGACAACCGGCAGTCCGGGCCATCCACCGATGGCCGCCATCCGCGCGGTGTCGCGGCCAACGAA
>JAJYTC010000258.1 GCA_021793275.1 Deltaproteobacteria bacterium
GGCCGGGCCGGCGAAAAACACGGCAGCCAGTGCTATTATCCACGGGTAGAATAGCCATTTTTTTGCTTTCATCCTTTTCCTCTTTTTCCTTTCAATTCAGCCTGACAGCTCCTCACCTGCTTCGGGAATACCCTAAAACCATGAAAAGCCAGCGCAGGAGCGAGCCGTAGAACTTTTCAAAGTAAAAAATCGAACGAGTCCGACGACAACACAAGTATCCACTATCCATCATGAGGAATCAAGCGCCGGTCGTTTGGTTCGATTAATCGCCGGGATCACATTCTTCCTGCTGTTTCGTCGATTTGAGCGTCCATGCTTCCCGCAAAGGCCAGGAGATTAAGGGGCAGGGGTGTATTTGCCTGAAACAGCAATGAAAATGGTATGTTGTGATCTCTCTTGAAGAAACGCTCATTTGTGTATATATTTTAATGTATTTTCAATACACGCAGTGGAGGATTATATGGCGCTCAGCATCAGAAATCCTCGAGCTGAAAGGCTTGCCCGCGAGATTGCCGCCGAGAGTGGAGAAAGCGTTACGGAAGCGATCATACACGCATTGGAAGAACGACTCGAACGTCTGAAAATAAGCCATACAGCCGCAGATGTTGCGGCCGAGATTATGAAGATTTCGCTCCGCTGCAGGCAGCTGCCGGACATAGACCAACGCAGTGCCGACGAGATCCTGGGCTACGATGAGAGAGGGCTGCCACAGTAATGGTCATTGACACTTCCGCCTTGGTTGCGATTCTTTTGGGAGAGCCTGAAGCGGAGCAATTGGCTCTTGCGATAGCCGAAGATCCCAAAAGACTCATTAGTGCCTTCACAGCCTTGGAGACGGGGATTGTGATTGAGGCAAGGAAGGGGGAGCCCGGAGGGCTCGAGTGGGACTTTCTCCTTGGCCAGGCAAGGATTGTGACGGTGCCGCTTACCTCTGAGCACTATGAGATTGCACGGTCTGCCTGGAGAAAGTACGGAAGGGGGCGAGGCGCTGCCGGACTGAATATAGGTGACTGCTGTTCTTATGCCCTTGCAAAAGCAAGTGGCGAACCGCTTCTTTTCAAAGGCAAAGATTTCGCTCAAACGGACATCAAAGCGGTATCCTGGAGTTCGTGACCCGGCTGTTTTGTCCATCAGCCGGGCAGGTTTGGGTGAGCGGAGCAAACCCCAACCTGCCCGGGCGCGTTCAGGCCGCGCCGCGCTTCATCAATTCCCTGAAAATAATAAGTTTCTGAATGTCCTGGGTCCCTTCGCCCAAAGAGGATGCCCATGCGTCCATGGGATATTTGTGGACGGGGTGCTCGAAGATAACCGATGCCGCCCCGAACAGGTCCGCCGCCCACTGGCCTATGGCCCTGGCCGCTTCCACCGAAAGATACTTGGCAATCGAGGCGCCCAGCCTGAAATCGATGCCCTGTTCCTTTTCCCAGCACGTTTTCCAGAGGACCAGCCGGGCCGCCTCGATTTTACTGTAAAAATCGGCGACCTCGAAGGATTTGGCCTGGAAGTCTATGATTTTCCCGCCGAATGCCTGCCTCTTTTTCCCATGTTCGACGCCGGCTCGAAAGGCGCCCAGCGCGGTGCCAAGGGTAAGGGCGGAAATGGTGATCCGGCTGTTGGTGAATATTTCGAGCACCTGCTGCAGCCCGCGCCCGCGTTTGCCAATGAGGTTGGCCTCCGGCACGAATACGTCGTCGAGCTTGATGCGCGTGAGGTCCGAGGGGATCCATACTTCCTTGTGGAGCTTCGAGCGGGTGATTCCTTTTGAGGCCAGATCGACCAAAAACATGGAAATCCGGCTGTTGCGGTCCGCTTCGGGGTCAGAAACGGCCGTTATGAGGGCAAAATCGCTTATATAGCCGTTTGTAACGAAGGATTTGATTCCGTTGAGCATCCATCCGCCGTCGACTTTTTTCGCCGTCGAGGCCACCGATGCGACGTCGCTGCCTGCGCCCGGCTCGGTATTGCCAAGGCAGACAAGCGTTTCACCGCGGGCTGCCGGAGGAAGGTAGCGGTCCTTCTGGTCCTGGTTTCCGAACAAAATGATTCCCTGCGCGCCAAGCGACACTTGCACCAGCACGGCCACGCCTACGCCCGGCGATATTGTTCCGAGGTGTTCGACGAAAAGGGCGGCTTTTAGCGGGTTATGTTCGCGAATCCGCGCGCCCTCAGCTTCGAGCCCCAACCAGCCGTTGGCGCCGAGTTCCAGGAAAAAGTCGCGGGGGACCTCCTTTTCGGCATACCACCCGCCAAGGTTGGGGATGAGGCGATTGGAAATAAACTCCTTGTAGCGCCCGAGTTCTGTTTCGAATTCGGCTGGTATCCGAAAATCCATTTCAAACTCCTTGATGAAAATTGATTGAATCAGCCCCTTTGATTCTCTTCAACCGCTTTTTCATTGGCCGATTCATCGCATCTTACAAGCGAAACGGTGAATTTGGCCTTTGCTTCCTGCCTCACAAAGGAAAGCGTGCCGCCCATTTCCTTGAGAAGCTTGAAGGTCGAGGAAATCCCCGTTCCCTTAACGCTGTCTTCGAAGGGCAGAAGCATAAGCTCAGGGTCGAGCAGCCGTTTTCCTGCCACCGGGCTGATCATGTCCACGTAAACATTGTGCTCGCCGTAATAGGTCTTGAGGCTTATTTCCTTTTCGCGGTCCATCAATCCCACGGCGTTTCGAATCATGGCTACGAAAACCTGGGTAAGAATTGCCGGGTCAACATGGGCCGTTGGCAGATCGTCCTGAAGATCCATGTGGATCCTGACTTTTTGCTTTTCGAGCTGCGGGCCGAGAAGCGCTACCGAATCGTTTAAAATCGCGTTTACGTGGCATTCGCCGGGTTTCATATCGACGGGGCGAAGATAATCGCTCAGCCGGTCGAGGATAATTTCGAGCCGTTCGGTTTCGTGCAGAATAATCTCGGCCTCGGGAGAGTCGGGGTGTTTTTTTTGCAGCCGCCGCGCAAAGCCGCCTATGGAAACCAGAGGGTTCCTGATCTCGTGAGCAACTTCGGCGGCAGTGGCGCCGAGCGTCTTGAGCTTTTCTCTTTGCACGAGCGCAGCCTGCGCTTCCCGGAGTTCACGGGTGCGCTCCTGCACCATCTCCTCAAGGTGCTCACGGTATTCCCGAAGCTCTCTTTCCGACCTTTTGCGCTCCGTTATGTCCCTGATGACCCCTACATGGCCTCCGGTTGAGTCACCTGGGCCCTCGATGATCGAAAAGGTCCCCTCCACGGGGAATACCGTTCCGTTCTTTTTCATCAACTCCCATTCGATCCTGACCGGCCCCCGCTGCATGTCGGAGCGCAGTTTGCCGAAATCCCGGAAGCTCTCATCGGAGGGGTGCAACATTCTGATCGTCTGGCCGATGACTTCCTCCCTCGAGTAGCCGAAAAGTTCGAGAAAAGCTCGATTGACCGAAACTATGCAGCGGTCCTCGTCTACCATGAAAATAGCGTCCGAAATGCTTTCCGCAAGGACCCTGTAAACCTCCTCGGACCTTCTCAGGGCTTCTTCGATGCGTTTTCGGCCGGAGATGTCGGCGATGAAGCCTTCTACTGCCGTAAATTCGCCCTTTTTAGAGTAAATGCCAATACCCTGCTCCCACACCCATTTGATAGGACCCTCAGCGGTGCGGATTCTGTACATCAGCTTGAAAGGCGTTTTGGCGGACAGAGCGTTCCTGATTTCGGTCCTGATCGCTTCGCGGTCCTCTTCGAGAACCAGCTCTGAAAGTTTTTGCCTTTTGCTAAACTCGGAAACCGGAAATCCGGTTAATTCGAACACCCCGGGACTGACGAAATCGAAGGATTCCTCCTGGTCGGGTCTGCAGCGGTAGGCCATCCCCGGAAAGTTCTGAAAAAATGCCGATGATACAGCTTCCCGCTCGATAGGCAATTTCCCGGCCTCTTCTTTCGCGCCGGCTTTCCCAAGGGTCAGTAAA
>JAJYTC010000071.1 GCA_021793275.1 Deltaproteobacteria bacterium
GCACGACGTCGTAATCTTGAATGCCTCCCGCCGATGGGAAAAGCGAAGCGGGCGGGATGTCTTCGAGTTTCTATGCTGCGACATAAACGGCACCCTTGCACATTCTAACCATTAATTATATATTTTCCCCACCCTCAGGCCAAAAAACCGAGGTTTTTGATGCTAAAGCACTGCCCGAGAACGCGGTTTGGATGCATAGCGCGGATGTCGATCCATTATTCAAATTCATTGTCATTCTGGATACAAAAACAAAAAACAAGATCAAGCGGTTGGTAAAGATTGCCAGTGTTTGCGCATAACGGGGCGTTTTTTTGCTTCCGCGCGATGCATAATAGAAACATTTAAACGGGTAGAGGCAGGCAGGAGTGCTTCTATTTCAGCCAATTCAGGAGGTAAAAATGTACCGCCCCGAGATTGAAACAGCTTCACGTGATTTTATGCAACATTTGCAGTTAGAATTATTTAGAAATCAATTAAAACATGTTTATAACAATAGCATGATGTACCGGCGAAAATATGATGCAGTTGGACTGAAACCTGAAGATATTAAAACTTTTGATGATATAAAGAAAGTACCTTTCACTACCAAGGATGATTTACGCATATCTCAGGAAGAGAATCCTCCGTTTGGTGACGTCCTGTGTGTGCCTCGTGAGGAAGGAGTTCGTGTTTTTCAGACATCCGGGACCACCGGGAAGCCGGTCAAGGTCTTATTCACGTTTCGTGACTGGTTTAGCGTTGGCTGTGAACACGTTGCATACCAGGCTAACGTGTTTGAAATAAATAAATCCGACATTGCATTTTTACCTTTCGGCTACGGGCTTTTTATCGCCTGGTGGGGTTGGCATGCCGGTTTAGAGAGAATGGGAGTCACTGTTGTTCCTGGAGGTGCACAAAGCTCTCAAGACAGGATAAGGAACATTATAGCCTGGGAGGCTACTGTAGTTTTGGGTACGCCAACATATATCTTACACCTTGGAGATGTTGCCAGAGATATGGGCGTGAATCTCAACAGCGACTCACGGGTTCGTCTGGTCGTCTTGGCGGGAGAACCCGGAGCTCAAATTCCATCTACAAGGGCGATTGTTGAAGAGACATGGGGAGCTAAGTGCTATGATGCTATCGGAGCCTCTGAAATGCCTGTCAGTTTCGGTTTTGAGTGTTTGCACAAAAAAGGGACTCATCTAATTGAAAGTATGTTCTTGCCTGAGGTTGTGGAGCCTGATGGTGAAGGGTACGTCGAGCCGGGTGAACAAGGTGAACTGGTGATGACCAATCTATGTATGGAAACGATGCCTTTAATCCGATACAGACTGCGAGACCTTGTAAGTCTGACTTATGAAAAATGTGAATGTGGAAGAACTTTTGCCAGGATGAACGGTGGGGTGTTAGGTCGAGTCGATGATATGATTAATTATGCAGGAGTAAATATATATCCCTCCGCAATTGAGAATGTAGTAAGAAGCGTGAAGGCGTTTTCATCAGAGTTTCAGATAGTTGTGCCAAAACAGGGTTCCTCCGAAAAGCTAACCATAAAAGTTGAGCCGGCCTCTGAAAACGTCTCCCCTCATGGATTGGGCAAAGCCATACAAGATATAAAGGAAACGGTGAAACTGAATATCGGCATCACGCCGGAAATCGAGATATCGAAAATCGGATCGCTGCCCAGGTATGAATTAAAGGCGAGAAGGACCATAAGGAAAGAATAAAATGTCCGGTTATTTTACCACGCTCAGCGTGAAGCTGCAAAAGACAAGTTTTCATAGTAAAAAGAAGTTAAAACCTTGAATGTCGCAATTGGCAGCTTATATGGGCATCGAAAGGAATTATCGCTGACCTCTTAAGATTTATTAATTAATAGTGATGGAGTGATAACGGTATGAAGGTAATAGATACCCATAGGCATATCTGGCAGAGAAGGTGCTGGTCTGAGAGTGTGAAGAAGGCATTTGCAATGGTCGTTGCCAGGAAACAGTTTCCTTTCCTGGACCACGAAGAGATCCTGCCTCATATAGGTGAGAGGATCGAGGACCTGGATGGAAGTAAAATGATCAGAGACATGGATGAAGAGGGAGTAGACGTATCGATCATCCATCATATTGATTGGGGAATGGCTTTTAAGGACGATGCTCCGGCCACTATTGAGCAGCTTAATAAGGATCACTGTGAACTGGCAAACAGATTTCCGGGCAGGGTTTATTCCTTGTTCGCGATAGACCCAAGGCGCCGTCCCGGAGGAGTTAAAATGTTTGAAAAGGCGGTTACTGACTGGGGCGCCATCGGTTTGAACTTTATGCCGCCATGTGGCTTCTATCCGAACGAGCCGATATGCTACGCATACTATCAGAAGGCGCTTGATCTCGACGTGCCCGTTTCCATCCACACCGGATTCCAACATTGGCCGGGGCTGAGCAATAAATATGCACGTCCCATGTACCTGGACGATATCGGAGTCGACTTTCCAGACCTTACCGTAATAGTTAATCACTCGGGAATGGACTCGCGGGCATCCTCCGGCTGGTGGGAAGAAGCCGTGGGGGTGGCTGAAACTAAATTGAACTTTTATCTCGAAGTAGCTGACTGGCAGAAATCGATGGTCAGGGCCATGGATGACATGGCTGAGCTGGTGAGAAAACTCAAAGTAATGCGAGATGCGGTCGGGGCTCATAGAATTCTTTTTGGCACTGATCAACCCGCCATAAACCAAACCGATTTCGAGTTAACCAAAAAATGGGTGGAACTCTTCGAAGATCTTCCAAACGTGGCCAGGAAATACGGTGTTGATTTTAGCCGGGAGGAGACTGAATTGATTCTGCATGGCAATGCCGAGCGGATTTTTAGATTGAATTGAATTTCATCGTATGCGCTCGGTAAACAGCACCTTCCCGGAAGGCTTTCCACGATGGCATGATCTGTGTGAACAGGCTTCAGGGGCGTCGTCCCGTGAGCCGAGGGCTGGAGTGGCTGTATGCCGGGCATGAATCGGAGGGGTGCCCGGCAATAAACCAGTTTTTTGGCCGACCACGAAGGGCCGCAGTCCGGTTTCGGCTCCATTGTCATCTGGCGTGATATGCCCGTCTTCGATGTGGCGGATAAGCTTGTGCTATCTGGTGAGGGCATAGTTCGGCGCCTGGCCCCCCAACCCCTTGGGGGTGAGATTCCCCCGGTCTACTCACCGGTGGCTCCCCCCCTGAGTGTGCCCTTCGCTTTATTGACCTGAACCCGGATGGGGGAATTTTCGATTGCCATTACGAGACCTCTGGCTTCTCGAGAACTTTGTATTAAAATGCAGACTGCAATGTAAAGTAATTCCCGCATACCCACAGGGCGCACATTCATCGAACCATCCATGCAAAGGGGACGAAGATGAAAGAAATCAGTGAATTGGTTACTCCGAGCGATGTTCGCTATACCAGGGACCATGAGTGGGCAAAGGTCGAAGGAGATATAATTCGCATAGGCGTTACGGATTATGCACAGGATCAGCTCGGAGATGTTGTTTTCGTTGAGGTGCCGAAGGTGGGCAAAAAATACGGGAAAGGCGAGGAATGCGGGTCACTGGAGTCAGTCAAGGCCGTAGGTGAAGTGTATATACCGGTTGGCGGAGAAATAACCAGGGTAAATACTTCTCTTGAGGACTCGCCCGACCTGGTGAACTCTGCTCCCTATACAGATGGATGGATGGCCGAGCTGAAGCCTTCCGACCCTTCCGAAATCGAAGGGCTGATGACCTGCGAAGAATATATCGAAATGCTTAAGGGACTGAAGGAATGAGATACCTGCCGCACACAGCAGATGATGTCGCCGAGATGCTTCAGGTAATTGGAGCATCGAGCCTGGACGAGCTTTTTTCATCGATCCCCCAAGACTGCCGCACCAAGGGGGATCTGAAGCTCCCCGGACCTGTTACAGAGTGGGAATTGAACGATATGATGGCGGACCTGGCGCAAGCCATGGCTGTCGTCCCCGACTATAAAGTTTTTCTGGGTGCGGGAAGCTACCAGCATTACATTCCTGCGACGGTTTCCTATCTTCTCGGCAGATCGGAATTTTCCACCTCCTATACCCCGTATCAACCTGAAATAAGCCAGGGAACTCTGCAGGCCATTTTTGAGTACCAGACCTTTGTCGCTCTTCTTCTGGGCATGGATGTGGCCAACGCGTCGCTCTACGATGGAGCTTCTGCGTTGGCCGAAGCCCTGCTGATGGCGGCCCGGGTGAACGGGCTTAAAAAAGTGGCCTTTTCGAGCCTCATCCACCCTCACTACAGGCTTGTTGTCCGCACTTACCTTGAGCCGGCGGGGTTCGAAATAATCGAACTTCCCTATACATCTGAGGGCATAACGGACCTTACCGGACTCAAAGGTATCGAAGGGCTTGCGGCTGTTGCCGTCCAATCGCCGAATTTTATCGGCTGCATTGAAAATTTGGGCGCTGCGGCCGGCCTTGCTCACGATGCCAAGTCGCTGTTAATCGCATCTTTCACCGAACCTCTGGCTTTTGGTCTCTATAGGAGTCCGGGCGCCCTAGGCGCGGACATTTGCTGCGGTGAAGGCCAAAGTTTCGGGATCCCCCAGAGCTACGGCGGGCCCGGACTGGGAATGTTCGCCTGTCTCAAGCGCTACGTGCGAAGCATGCCGGGCCGCCTGGTGGGCAGGACCGAAGACAGGGACGGAAAACCCGGGTTCGTGCTGACTCTGGCTACCAGGGAGCAGCACATAAGGCGGGAAAAGGCCACTTCAAATATCTGCACAAACAGCGGCCTTTGCGCGGTAACCTCCGCCATGTATATGGCCTCGCTCGGGGGAAGCGGCCTCCGGGAACTCGCACGGCTAAACTATGACAAGAGCGAATACCTTAAAAATGAACTCAGAAAAGCCGGTTTCGGGATTCCCTTTTCAGCCCCCACCTTTAACGAATTCGTAGTAGAACTTCCGGTCGGCTCGGAAGCGGTTTACCAGCGCTTGCTCGATCGGAAACTGGTGGCCGGTTTACCCCTTTCTTCTTTCTACTCCGGAATGGCGAATCGATACCTGCTGTGCATAACGGAAACCAAGACGAAAAAGGATATGGATGAATTGGTGAGTCAGTTGAGGGCCTGTTACGATATTTAATGAGGGCTGCAGGTGCGGGCCTTGCCGGCGATCAAGTTGGCGGCCGCTGTTGGCTAAAGGCGTAATGAGGTTTAACTATGAAAGAATTCGCGGGTTCCATCGGGTTGGTGCTTAACGAGCCGCTTCTTTTCGACAAAGGGAAGAGGGGAAGGGTTGGGATTTCCATGCCCCGGAGGGACGTGGATTATTTTCCGGTCGACGAGGAGTTGACCGGTACGGGTCCGGATTTTCCCGACCTTGCCGAGATCGAGGTGGTGCGCCACTACACACGGTTATCCACGTGGAATTTCGGCGTGGATACGGGCATGTATCCCCTGGGTTCGTGCACCATGAAGTATAATCCGAAAACCAATGAAAAACAGGCGGCCTTACCCGGCTTTGCCGGCGCTCATCCTCTCCTGCCGGAAGAGTTGTCGCAGGGGGTGCTGAAAATGATGTTTGAACTCGAGCGCCTTTTGGTGGAAATCACGGGCATGGAGGCGGTTTCTCTTCAGCCGGCGGCCGGCGCCCAGGGAGAACTTGCCGGCATGCTCGTCTTCCATGCCTTTCACAAGAGCAGAGGCCGGCGCCGCTCCAAGATAATCGTTCCGGATACCGCTCATGGCACCAATCCGGCCAGTGCCGCCCTGTGTGGCTTCACTCCCGTAAAAGTGGGATCGAATGACAGGGGAGTGCTTTCCGTCGAAGGCGTTGCTGCGGCAATGGATGATGATACTGCCGGAATTATGGTTACCAATCCGAATACACTCGGTTTTTTCGAAGAAAACATAAGGGGAATTGCCGAAATCGTGCACGCGAGAGGCGGGTTGGTATATGCGGACGGCGCCAATATGAATGCCGTGCTCGGGATCGTAAGCATGGGGGACATAGGGATAGACGTTCTTCACCTGAACCTCCACAAGACTTTTTCGACGCCGCACGGAGGAGGCGGGCCCGGTGCCGGCCCTCTATGCGTCAGGAAACACCTCGAGCCTTTCCTGCCGATACCGCGTATCGTCGAAGATAAAGGGAGTTTCAGGCTCGCGAGCGATTTTCCCCTGTCCATAGGCAAGCTGCATGCTTTCTACGGCAATGTGGGGATTATGATAAGGGCTTACAGCTATATCCTGAGCCTTGGACCGGAACTGAAAAGGGTGAGCCAACTGGCCGTGTTGAATGCCAACTATCTAAAGGAAAAGTTGAAGGACATCCTGCACCTCGCCTACGACAGACCCTGCATGCACGAATGCGTCTTTTCCGACAAACTCCAGGCGCCGCTTAAAATATCGACTTTGGACTTGGTCAAAAGACTGATTGACTACGGCTTTCATCCTCCGACAATATATTTTCCGCTTGTCGTCACCGGGGCCCTCATGATCGAACCCACGGAGACAGAGTGCAAAGAGGAACTGGACTTGTTTGTGGAAGCATTAAGGGAGATAGTTAAAGAGGCGGCTGAGAGCCCTGAGTTGCTTCATAACGCTCCCTGGCGTACGAAAGTGCGGCGGCTCGATGAAACGAACGCCGCGCGAAATCCACGTTTGACGTGCGCCGGAGTGGTGGAAAGATCAGAAGAATGAGTTGGTGAATGGGTGAGCTTTTCCGGCTTGTTGCGAGGTAAAGTATGAGTAATTGCAAGTTTTATAATTCGAAAGAGGACCGCTATTTTGAGGACTACGAAGTCGGTTGCGTGTACGAGTTCGGTTCCATAGCGGTGGATGTGGCTGAGATCATTGAATTTGCACGACGCTATGATCCGCAAAACTTTCATACAGACCCGGAAGCTGCAAAAACAACCGTTTACGGCGGCCTGATAGCCAGCGGGTGGCATACGTCCGCCCTGGCGATGAGGCTGATTGTCGATCACTATCTTGCTTCCACGGCAAGCCTGGGTTCTCCCGGTGTCGACGAACTGCGCTGGACAAAACCGGTGCGCCCCGGCGACGAACTCAGAGTACGGGTCACGGTTATGGAAGCAAACCGTTCGCGCTCGAAACCCGACCGGGGCGTTGTCAAGTCCTTCGTCGAGGTGATCAATGGGGGTAATGAAACGGTGATGAGCATGAAAGCGGTGAATTTCCTGCTTTGCAGGGAGCCCGGATAAATTCGGGGTAATCTGCAGGGGATGGCTTGAGGACCTCCCGCTCGTCTTCCTTTCACCTGCTCACCTTTCTTAGAGGTATCGCATATGGAAAAGCCTGAAAGGACCGTTCTATACGACAGGCACAAAGAGCTTGGCGCCCGCATGGTGGAATTCGGCGGGTGGGAAATGCCGATTGAATATCCCTCCGGGGTTGTAAACGAGCATCTGAATGTGCGGAGCGGGGCGGGAATTTTCGACGTCTCCCACATGGGCCGCTTTGTCATTCGCGGGGGTGGCGCGCTCCGGTTTGTTCAACACGTGCTTTCCAATAACGCCGAAGCCATCGATCTTGCTCCGACCGCAGCTCAGTACACGCTCATTTCAAGCGAGACGGGGGGCGCAATCGACGACGCCTTTCTCTATCGCTTTGTCGAAGGAGAGTACCTCCTTGTCGTGAATGCCGCCAACCGTAAAAAAGACTGGGACCACCTTCAGCTCCATGCCGGTTCGTTCGGAGGGGTCGAACTGGCCGATCTCACTTATGATATGGCAATGTTCGCCTTGCAGGGGCCCGGGAGCCGAAGGATAATCGAGACGGTGGCAGAAGACCCGGCTTCGCTTCCTGAGCCGTATCGCAATGCCGTCGGCATTTCCTCCATTGCCGACGCCAGGGTAATGATCGCCCGTACCGGCTACACCGGGGAACCTCTTGGCTTTGAACTTTTTGTCAGCCGCAAAGATGCGCCCGGGCTCTGGGACCTTTTTTTAGAAAAAGGGGCCGTGCCCGCAGGTCTTGCCGCTCGCGACACGTTGCGCCTTGAGTCCTTTCTTCCTCTCTACGGCCATGAATTCGGAATGGATCCGGAGGGGCGGGAAATTCCCTGCTTTGCCTTTCCGATAGCCAAGTGGGCCGTGAGTCTTTCGCCTCTCAAGGGCGACTTTGTCGGCCGTGCGGCCCTCGAGAAGCAGTTTGCCGCCTACTCTAAAATTATCGCCCGCGACTACTCCTCCATTTCCGACCTGCCCCGCATGTTCAAGTGTGTGGCCGTGACCGGAAGAGGGATTGCCAGGGCAGGGGCCGAGGTCTTCAAAGACGGCAAACCGGTCGGATATATAAGCAGCGGAACCATGGTCCCTTACCGGGAGTTCGAGGATAAAGGACTTGTCTCCCGGCAGCGTGGCGATCATAAGCTTCGCGCGATATGCACGGCTTTCCTGGACAGCGATGTGATAGAGGAAGATAAACTGGTCGTAGACGTTCGCGGCAAGCCGGTGGAGGCGGTCGTCGTGGAATACCACCTCCGGTCCGATGCGCCCCCGTATGCCCATCCTATCGTCTACGGCCATGAAATCCCGGAGCTTCCCTTCTTCTGCCCGCGCCGGTTTTGCAAGGGGGCCGGGAAACAGGCCGATCCCGGGCCCGCCGCCGAAGGCAGGGTGGGCGGGAGGGCCGGGCATATTGACCGCGGTGGAGCACCGCCTGCCGCCCTTCTGCGGAAAGCCGTGGAAAATACCCGCTGGCGCCAATACGAGTGCATCAACCTCATACCTTCCGAGATGACTCCTTCTCCGATGGTTCGCCTGCTCTCAATAATGGATCCCGCCTTCAGGTACGCCGAGCATAAGGGGGCTAAGGCTTTCTACGATTCCGAGATCTTTTATTACCAGGGGACCGATTTTATCGCCGAAGTGGAATGGCTGCTCGAAGAAGAATTCCGGAAGTATCTGGGCTGCGTCGAGGCGGAAACCCGTGTGATTAGCGGGCAGATGGCCAATATGACGGTTTTTAGCGCAATGGTCGATTATATTAACCGCGCCGACCGCCGGAGCGAACCCCGCCGCATCAGGAGCGTAATGAACAACCACATAGGCAGGGGGGGCCATCTCAGCGCGCAGCCCATGGGCGCGCTTCGGGACTTCGTCGCCCGCGATCCCCACACCGAACGCCCGGCGGTGGCAAATTTTCCCGTGATGTCTGAAAATCCGTACAAGATCGATGTCTCTGCTGCCTTTGAGCTGATCGACTCCTGTCGGCCGGAACTGATCATTTTCGGCAAGAGCATGGTTTTGCACCGTGAGCCGATTGCTGAAATCCGAAAGTATCTGGACGAGGCGGGGATCGAAGCGGTCCTAATGTACGATGCGGCCCATGTACTCGGGCTCATCGGCCCTTATTTTCAGCGGCCTTTTGCCGAGGGGGTCGACCTGGTTACGGGATCGACCCACAAGACTTTTTTCGGCACCCAGCGGGGCATAATAGCAAGCCGCTACGAACAGAGTGAGAAAAGATACGAGTTGTGGGAGGCCGTCAGGCGAAGGGCTTTCCCCGGGGCGGTGTCGAACCATCATCTTGGCACGCTGGTCGGGCTTCTTATGGCCGCCTACGAAATGAACTTCTTTAAAGACGAATATCAGCGGAAAGTGATCGCCAATGCCAAAGCGTTTGCCAGGGCGCTAAAGGACTTCGGCTTCGATGTGGCCGGCGACCCCGGCATCGGCTTTACCGAAACCCACCAGGTTGTTTTGAACGTCGGCTACGCCAGGGGACCGGAGGTTGCCCAAAGACTCGAGGCCAACAACATCATTTGCAACTACCAGGCCACTCCCGCAGATGAAGGCTTTACCGCCGCAAGCGGAATCCGCATGGGAGTAGCGGAAATGACTCGTTTCGGGATGGAGGAAAAGGATTTCCACTCCCTTGCGAGCCTGATGAAGGAAATAGTGATTGACGGCGCAAATCCCCTCGATAAAGTGAAGTCCTTGCGGGAACCGTTCCGTGAACTGCACTTCTGTTTTACGGACAATGAATACGCGGATTTGATGGAAAGTCTTCGTAAGCTGGTATAGAGGCCTGGATGAAAATTGCGGTTATCTCGGATATCCATGGAAACCTCGAATCGTTTGTCAGGGTCCTGGCCGATATGGATCGGGTTGGCTTCGATCGCGCCGTCTGCCTTGGCGATATAATCGGTTACGGCCCCAACCCGCAAGAGGTCGTCGATTTGCTTCGTGCCCGTTCGATTCCGTCCGTGATGGGCAATCATGAATTGGCGCTTGTCCAGCCCGATTTTTTGGACTGGTTCAACGATGCCGCCAGGGCGTCCCTGCTTCTGACCGAAAGGATGATCTCCGGCGATACCCGCAAATGGCTGGAAAGCCTGCCGGCGACCATGGTCTTTGAAAATGCTCTTTTCGTCCACGGTTGCCCGCCTGATTCCATCACCGAGTATATCCTCGAATGGAGCGATGCAGGGCTTGGAACCATTTTTAGCAGGATGGAAAATCGGCTTTGCTTCGTTGGACATACTCACACACTCGATGCCATCTCGTTTGCCGGCTCCCGGGTGAGGCATCACAGCCTTGGTGCAGGGATATTCGAGCTTGACCCCAACGTGAAATATATAATCAATGTGGGCAGCGTCGGACAACCCAGAGACCGGTGCGGCAATAACGCCAAGTATGCATTGTGGGACACTGCCGGCATGCGCGTCGAAATTCGTTCGGTCCCCTATGACGTCGTGACGACCACGAAAAAAATCATCCGTCTCGGTTTTCCTTCGATAAATGCCTACCGGCTCCAGTGAGAGAAAAGGCCTTATAAGAACAGGTCTCGCGCAGAGCCTTGCAGAGACGGACGCGAACAGATGTAGCCGGTCAATTCACAATAATTGATAAATATATCAGGAATAATTTGGCTTTCTTTTTTCCAGAAAGGCTGAAATTCCTTCCCTGGCGGATTCGGTGCAGGCGGTTTTGCCAAATCCAACGTAGCCGGCTTCCAGGGCGGCGGAGAGAGTATCCGCTTGCGCAGCGGCCTTTATGGCCCCGGCCGCCAGGGCTACCGCTTCCCTGCTCAAAGGGAGGTCCCCTGCCATTGGGCTGTCGGGAAGTTTCACGTCTGGGATATCGATTTTTCCTTCATGGATTCGTGCTACCCTGCCCTGGAGACTCAAGACCAGGTCGACACCGTCTCGCACAAGCGCCGGGTAGTTGTCCGAGATTTTGGAAAGCATGCCGATCTCCAGCGCCTTGCGCGCCGAGAGGGGCTTGCCGAGACAGATCATTTCGTGAAACAGCTCCGCGCCTTTTGGCCATCGCCTG
Organism: Deltaproteobacteria bacterium; assembly: GCA_021793275.1. Classification (GTDB taxonomy): domain Bacteria; phylum Desulfobacterota; class Syntrophobacteria; order Syntrophobacterales; family Syntrophobacteraceae; genus SbD1. Next base: position 11,278 of record JAJYTC010000071.1, read on the forward strand.
TAAGGGACCGCGCATCCCCCGATGCCGGGCAGGATCCCAAGGGTAATTTCGGGGAACTGAAAGGTCGACTCAACCGTTGCGACCATGGCATGGCACCTTATTGCCACTTCGAGGCCGCCGCCCAGGGCGAGACCGTTTATCGCAGCCACCACCGGCTTTTCCATCCGGTCCATAAACAACTGCACCTCAGCACACTCTTTTGCATATTGAACGGCCGCCGCAGCGTCTCCGAGCATTGCGGGGAATCTGCCTATATCGGCCCCCGCCGAGAAGGCCCTGTTGCCGTATCCGGTAATGACAAAGCCCTTTACGGCGGGATCATCCGTACCCTGCTTTAAAACCGACAGGATCTCGTTATTGACTTCATCGCTCAAAGCGTTCATGGCCTGCGGCCTGCGAAGCGTTATGATCTTGACCCCGTCGATTTCATCCACCAGGATATGCCGTTTGAAATCCTGGTAGAACGCATAAGGACTCTTCGGTTTTGGAAAGCCGGGCCGTTCCTTTTCAAAGCGCTCCATGATGCTCATTACTTCCGTTTCACCCAGTTCTCGCATCAGGTCGAACGGGCCTTTTCGAAAACCCAAGGCGATCTGGCAGCCCAGGTTGAGGTCTTCAGGCGTCCCGATCCCCCTGTCCACAATATCGAAGCACTGGGAAAACAAAATTCCCAGCAAGCGGGTGCGGATAGTCTCCTCGAGGTCCTTCGGCAGCACCGCCGGTTTGTCGCCGGGGCGAACCGTTTGCCAGCGGTCGACTGAGGCAAGAATGGGAGCGGGCCGGTAATGAGCGCCTTCCTCCATCTGCAGCGTATTGGTTTCAATGATTATGGGGTTTCCGTTTGCCATATTCAATACGAAGAAGGGGGCAGCGAAGACGAATTGCTCCGCGACTTTATCGATCTGGGCGACGGTAGCCCGGTCGAGCAGATAAGCGGCTTCATTGGCCCAGTTATCGAAAACGCGATCGAGCATAAAGCAGATGGCGTCATCGGTTATAAGGGGGACTTTCCCGGTGGTGGCGAAAAACCAGAACAGGTAATCGAGGGTGTCCTGCCCCGCTTTTTCCCATGCGATCAATTCGACCGGAAGGCTCCGCCAGGCGGGCGCGAAGAAATGCGTGACCGTGGTTCTTTCGGGCCGGCGCAAACCGGAGAAAATCCTTTCGGCAGGAATCGAACTGGTGTTGGAGGTAAGGATGGTCTCCGGGCTGACGATACCCTCGAGCCGCTCGAATATCTTGCGTTTTAGGTCGAGCCGTTCGGTGGCGGCCTCAATGATGAGTTCGCAATCCGAAAGCCGTTCGTAGTCAGTTGTGTAGAAGATGTTCCGCAGGATAGCTTCCGCTTTTTCGGGCTTAAGCTTGTTCTTTTCAACGGCCTTTTTCACATAGCCGGCAACCCGTTTTTCTGCATTCGCAAGGGGGCCTTCGGCCACATCCACCAGGTAGAGTTTCGTATCCGGCAAGGCGTCTTTGAGATAATAACCAATATCGGGCCCTATTGTCCCCGCCCCGATAACGGCTATTTCCGACGGAAGGGTGCGATGCGGCTCGATGAGCAGAGGATTGAAGAATGTGCGGTATAGGTTCTTTTTCTGTTGCACGGCATTTATCCTTTATATTGGCGATGTAGGCGGCGGGTGGCAGTATATTCCAGACTAACGCCGGTAAAATACGCGCCGATCCAGGCGATGGCAAGAGACTTTTGAACAGGGAGGCGGCAAATTTATTTCCCTGTTGCAAACCATCCGGGCCGAAACTTTTGTCATGCGTATGCCGACCGAGAAGAGCGGGTTATTATTTATCATGGATATTCGCTTCCCGTTTCCGTTTCTTCCAGCACCCAGTCGAGATATTGTGGAAGGCCTCGGGCAACAGGAAACGACACTATTTCCGGAATTTCATAGCTGTGCAGTTCTTTTACCCTTTTTTGGAGGGATTCGTACTTTGACGTCCTGGTCTTGATCATGATAAGAAATTCCCGTTCGTCGCAGATTTTCCCCTTCCAGCGGTAAATCGACCGGATGCCGGGGACTATGTTCGCGCAGGCCGCCAGACGCTCTTCGACAAGCGTCCGTCCGATCCGGGCGGCCTCCTCTTCGCTCCCGGCGGTTACAAAAACGATGGATATTTCGCTCATTGGCGGGCTTTCCGTATAGAGAGGGCTGCAATGGAACTCAGCCTCAAACACAGCAGGTTTTTTTCGAAGCTGCCGGTCTCGTTTTACGAGCTGGTAATCAGGGACATCCCTGCGGCAGCCTGGGGCCATATCCTCGACTCGGATCCTAATGAAAAGAAAAAGGTATTGGAAGGTTTTTCCTTCAGCAAGGGGAAGCCATCTGAAATATTATACCGGCCTCCGGTAATGGACCGCCTTCGCCGGGAGATTCAAACGAATGCAATCTTTTTCGAAAAGGTCCTTGCCCGGTGGAGGGAGGAAAAATCCACCGCGGTTTCCTATCTCGCGATGCTCGGCGGCGATTTTATTTCCAAAAACCTCTGGAAGCTAAGAGACCTTTTCGGGCCCGCCCGCTTTTGCGCCGGGCTTTGCTCGCTCGGCCTGCTCGACCTGGACGGGGTTTCCGAAGCGATGGAGACGGAGGGCTTCTGGTCGCGCCCACCGGATGCGGCCCTTTTTGACATCCTCGTACCCACTTTGTCGGCCTGGGGCGAGTTTATCGAAAATCATCCCGATATTTCCGCAAAATTTCTGGAAAGCAAAACGGGCGGCGCTTTTCTATTCGACCTGGAAGCGGACCGGGCGGTTGAAGAGGAAGAGAGTGTTCCGGCGTCCAGAGGGCCGGTTAAAAAAGTCGAAAAGAAACTGAAAAAAGTACAGTCGGATCTGGTTCGAGCGACTGAACAGCTTGTCAGCCTGAGAGCCGAAAATGAAGATCTCAGGAAAAGAATGAAGGAATGCGAGGCGGAGTTCGAAAAGAGACTTAGCAACTCCATCAGCCGGCAGAGAAAAGAGTGGTTCGAGCGCTACCACTCCCTTGACAGGGAAGGAGCGGTCAAGGAATCCGAACGGCTTGAATCGCTGCTTCAAAGAACCAGGCGTGCGCTAGAACTCCAAAAACGGGCCGACGAAGAATACGGCGTTCTGTCGGATATCCGTGCAAAGCTGCTTGAAATAGACCTGTCGCTTAACCGGATAGAGGCCGTTTACGCCGGTTCTCTGGTCGTGCACAAGGAAGTGGAGAAGGTGAAGGAAGCGCTTTTGACCGAGAAAGCCCGGCTGCTCAAGCTGCCGGGGATCGGAAAAATCATCGGGTCCGAAGACGCCGGAGCAGGGGAAATCGTCGCCCGGATAAACCTGCTCGATCCCGTTGCGGCCAATTTGCCTAAAATCAATGAAATGCTAAGGCTGGCCGGCGCGCTTACCGAAATCGGTCTCATCCAGGATCCGTCCCGGGTCGAGGAAGCCGTGCGGCACAAAAAACGGCAAATTCTCGAGCGGCTCTATTTTCAATTCGAACCGAAAAGAGAAGGTTACGCGGAGGAAACCGGGTCCCGGCACCTGGATGATTTCATCAAGTCCGGACAGAGCAGGCGATATGATCTTTTCATCGACGGCTACAACGTGCTGCTCCGGGCGTACGGAGAAGACGGAAATTTTTCGCGCCGGGACTTCACAAAATTCCGGAACCGGTTTATAGACGCCGTTTCGGCCAAGAGCAGACATTTTGCGAAGGTCTGTCTGGTATTTGACGGGGTCGAGGAGTCGAGCAGCGTTGCGGCCAACTTGCAAATAATTTACACTGACAAAGCTATAAACTCGGCTGACGAGGTCTTAATAGAAAAAATCTCCGCAAGGAAGGACAGGAAGGTCCTTCTTGTCACCGGAGACGAAGGCATCATTTCCTCCGTCGGGGACAGGATTTTTGCTTTGATCGAGGTGGCCGATTTTTACATGTTTTTATTTGAATAGGGATCTTTCATGGCAGGTGAAAATAGAAAGGCGGTCGTGCTGGTTTCCGGCGGCGTGGATTCGACGACCTGCCTGGCGATCGCAAAACGAGAGGGCTTCGAGGTCTTTGCGCTGAGCTTCAATTACGGCCAGCGGCACAGGGCGGAGATCGAAGCGGCCAAAAAGGTCGCAAAAGCGTTCGGGGTTAAAGAGCACCTTGTTCTGGATGTTCCCCTGGGCGCAATAGGCGGCTCTGCTCTTACTGGCGGAATCGAGGTGCCCAAAGACGTTCCGGTAGAACAGATGCAGGCTCGTATCCCGGTGACCTACGTGCCCGCCAGGAACACGGTTTTCCTCTCCCTTGCCCTTGCATGGGGCGAGACCCTGAATGCGGCGGATATCTTCATAGGCGTCAATGCCCTGGATTACTCCGGATATCCCGATTGCAGGCCGGAATACATTGAATCTTTCGAGAAGACGGCAAACCTGGCCCTGAAGGAATGTGTCGAAGGCCGCATGCGCATTCGCATTCATACGCCCTTGATCAAGATGACCAAGGCGCAGATCATAACAAGGGGGGTGGAACTCGGGGTCGATTTCTCGATGACCCATTCCTGCTACGACCCCGACCCGGTTGGAAGAGCGTGCGGCAGATGCGACAGTTGCATTTTGCGAAAAAAAGGCTTTGCGGAGGCCGGCATACCGGACCCGACGCAATATGCGCCGTGATGCAAATGGATTTTTAAAATGGATGCGGTTACAAAAGAACTCACCCAGTTGGGAAGAAAAGCCAGGACTGCCAAGACCCCACAAAAGGCCGTCCTTGAAACGTTTAATAACGCACACCCTGGTACGGACTACGTGGTTCGGCTGAGCGCCCCGGAATTCACCACTGTTTGCCCCATGACAGGCCAGCCCGATTTTGCCGTGATCGTGATCGATTATGCACCTGCAGAGCGGCTGGTGGAAAGCAAGTCGTTCAAGCTTTTTCTGGGGAGCTTCCGCAATCATGGAACATTCCACGAGGATTGCACGGTCTATATCCACGACCGGCTGAAGGAAGCCATGTCGCCGAAGTTCATCCGGGTAACCGGCATCTGGAATGCAAGGGGTGGAATCGCGATAGACGTGGTGGTGCAAAGCGGTGTCCTGCCTCCGTCCTGCACTCTTTTGCCGCTGGGTGGGACAGACTACCGGGGTGGGCGGCAGTAGGTTCAGCCATAAGACTTGCAACGCTATCACCCAGCTCTTAAAATGGCATACGATAACCATGTGGTTGCCGGCTGCGAATCTGCCGGAGGCACTTCCGATCCTCGAACGTTTTCAGACTTTATCTCAATGCACAAGGCGCTTTGCCCTCAGGAATTGCAAAGCCCTTCGATGGGTGTGGGTGGTTAAATGAGGAGGAAAGGCTATTTCGTTTTGGTCGGATTGGCGTCGCTTTTCGTTGCCGTTATCCTCGGCGGCTGCGACAAGGTTGTCCTTTTGGATCCCAAAGGGCCTATCGGCGACGCCGAACGAAATTTGATCCTTGAGGCCCTCGGACTCATGATGATTGTCGTTATCCCCGTCATCATCATGGCCCTTTGGTTTCCGCGAAGGTACTCGGCGTCCAATAAAAAGGCGCCCTATACTCCGAAGTGGAACAGTTCCCCAAGGCTCGAAGTGATTGTCTGGCTGGTTCCGATCGTCATCGTAACCATCCTGGGATACCTTGCCTGGAGCAAATCCCACCAGTTGGATCCCTACCGGCCCATCGAGCGGGGCGTCAAGCCCATCAACGTTCAAGTTGTGGCCATGGATTGGAAATGGCTCTTCATCTATCCGGACCGCAACATCGCCGTTGTAAACAAGCTTGTTTTCCCGGTCGGTGTCCCGGTGAGCTTCAAGATCACTTCGGACACGGTGATGAATTCATTTTTCATCCCGCAACTTGGCAGCCAGATGTACGCCATGGCGGGCATGGTCGGCAGGTTGCATCTCGAGGCTGACAAACCCGGCGTCTATTATGGCCAGAGCCAGCAGTTCAGCGGTAATGGGTACGCCTACATGCGTTTTCCCGCACAGGCGGTTTCCCGGAAGGAATTCGAAGGGTGGCTGAAAAAGGTGGAAAAATCGCCATACAAGCTCGATTCGGCCCGATTCAAGGAACTCGAAAAACCGAGCACCAACAACCCCGTAATGTACTTTTCCTCTGTCGAGCCCGGTCTTTTCGCCCTGATCGTAAAACATTTCGTACCCATGAATCCTGTGGCCTCAGTCGCGGCCCCTGGTTCCATAGACGTCGCGAAGAGCGCTTCGGGGGGGCATTGATATGCTTGGAAAGCTGACCCTGTCGGCCATACCCTACAATGACCCGATCATTATGGGCGCCGTTGGCGGCTCCATCCTGCTCGCGGTAGCGATCCTCGCCCTCATAACCTGGTACGGGAAGTGGTCATACCTTTGGAACGAGTGGCTGACAAGCCTCGACCACAAAAGGATCGGCGTCATGTATCTCATCCTGGCGCTGATCATGTTGCTGCGCGGCCTCTCCGACGCCATCATGATGCGCGGTCAGCAGGCCCTTGCCGTGGGCTCGTCCCATGGTTTTCTGCCGCCCTGGCACTTCGACCAGGTATTCACCGCTCACGGCACGATCATGATCCTCTTCATGGCCATGCCGTTTATTGCAGGGTTGATGAATGTCATCGTACCGCAGCAAATCGGCGCTCGCGACGTGGCCTTTCCCTTCATGAATTCGCTCAGCCTCTGGTTGACCGTAGCCGGGGCTTTGCTGGTGATGGTGTCGCTGGGGGTGGGCGATTTCTCCAAATGCGGATGGTCGGGATACCCGCCCCTGTCGGAAAAGGCATACAGCCCCGGCGTGGGGGTCGACTATTGGCTCTGGTCTATCCAGATCGCCGGCGTTGCCTCGCTAATGACCGCCATCAACTTTTTCGTCACTATTCTGAGGATGCGCGCTCCCGGGATGAAGTTCATGAGGATGCCGCTGTTCACCTGGGCAACATTCTTCACCACCATTCTCATGGTGTGCTCGTTTCCGGTGCTCACGGTCGTCCTTGCCCTGCTGGCGCTGGATCGATACCTGGGCATGCATTTTTTCACCAATACGCTTGGCGGCAATATGATGATGTATGTAAACCTCTTTTGGATGTGGGGACATCCCGAGGTCTATATCGTGGTGCTGCCCTCATTCGGGATCTTCTCGGAGGTGGTCTCCACATTTTCCAGTAAACGGTTGTTCGGCTATAAATCTTTAGTATACGCGACGGGGGCGATCACGCTCCTTTCCTTTGGCGTATGGCTGCATCACTTTTTCACGATGGGCGCAGGCCCTGACGTAAACGCCTTCTTCGGCATCACGACCATGATGATCGCCGTGCCCACCGGGGTCAAAATCTTCAACTGGCTCTTCACCATGTACCGTGGCCGTGTAAGAATGACTGTGCCGATGTACTGGACCCTGGGATTCATCGTGAGTTTCTCCTTGGGCGGCGCGGCAGGCGTTCTGATGGGAGTCCCACCGGCTGATTTCGTGATCCACAACAGCCTGTTTCTGGTCGCACACTTTCACACCATGCTGATAACGGGCACGTTGTTCGGACTTATTGCCGGATATTCGTACTGGTTCCCCAAGATGACCGGTTTTCGCCTGAACGAAAAGTGGGGCAAGAGGGCCTTTTTCTTCTGGCTTATCGGTTTCTACCTGGCTTTCGGGCCTCTGTATGTGCTTGGTTTGATGGGCATGCCCCGCCGGATGTGGCATTACAGCAACCCGGCCTGGCATCCATGGTTGCTGGTTGCCGCCGGGGGTACCGCGCTTATCGTGATCGGCACCATCCTGTTGATCGTTCAATTGGTTGTGAGCATCAGGGAGCGCCAGAGCGCCCTCGATTTGACCGGCGACCCGCATGATGGGCGAACGCTGGAATGGGCTACCTCTTCCCCGCCCCCTATCTACAACTTCGCTGAAATTCCCGTCGTTCGTGACATCGACGCTTTCACGGATATGAAGGAAAGGGGCGTCGCCTACGTCCGGCCGGGCCAATACCGCGATATCGAAATTCCCAAAAACTCGGGCGCCGGTTTTATCATCGGCGTACTCACCTTTCTGCTGGGGTTCGCCCTGATCTGGTATATCTGGTGGCTGGCCGCCTCATGCGCTGCGGGCATCCTCCTGATAGTGATCGGCCGCTCATTCGTTGAGGACATCCATCGCATTATCCCCGCACCGGAAATCGAACGGATAGAGGAACAACGCTATAGGAAGTTGGAGGCTGCAACGTGAAGCTGTGTGACGAGAACAAATCTTTTTCCGACTTGAACGGGAGGTGTTAAACATGGCTGACTACGCCTCCACGGTCGATCTCGCTCATGCCGAAGAACTCGAACAGGAGATGGTGACCAACCGGGTGTTCGGCTTCTGGATATATCTCATGAGCGACCTGTGCCTGTTTTCGGCGATCTTTGGCACCTTCGTGGTCCTTAGTCACAACTACGCGGGGGGGCCGACGGGAAAGCAGTTGTTTCATCTTCCGTACGTGCTGGTCGAAACATTGCTCCTGCTTTGCAGCAGCGCAACCTGCGGTCTGGCCATGGTGGCCATGCGGAATGAAAAAAAGAACCTCGTTATGCTGGGGCTGGCCGTCACTTTTCTGCTGGGACTCGGGTTCATTTCCATGGAGATCCACGAGTTTTCCAGGATGGTCCTTGCAGGCGACGGACCGGGCCGCAGCGGCTTCCTTTCGGCTTTTTTCACCCTGGTTGGCACGCACGGCGCGCATGTCAGCTTCGGCCTGCTGTGGATGGCCGTGACTATCGTCCAGGTGGGTTTGAAAGGGTTGAGCGCACCCGTTCAATCCCGGCTCATGCGATTGAGCATGTTTTGGCATTTTCTCGATATCGTGTGGATCGGGGTGTTCACCACCGTCTATCTGCGGGGGGTCTTATAAATGAACCAGTCACTGATCGAGCGCGTCGGCGCGGGTAAGGCGAGTTTAAGGTCCTACGCAACCGGGTTTATACTGGCGATCATCCTGACCGGCGTTTCGTTTGCTGCGGTGATGAGCGGCGCAATGTCCAGATCGGTCACTTTATTCGTTATATTTGCCGCCGCCGCCCTCCAAAGCCTGGTGCATATACACTACTTCCTGCACCTGGACATGTCATCGGAGAGTCGGTGGAATGTCCTGGCGCTGGTATTCACCGTGTTGGTCATGGCCATTTTCATCGGAGGATCGGTCTGGATTATGTATCACCTGCATCAGCGCCTGATGTGAGAAATACTGAAAGTGAGCAGAGACTATATTGATATTGCCAAACCGGGCATTATATTCGGCAACCTGATCTCGACGGCCGGCGGCTTTTTTCTCGCCTCCAGGGGCCGAGTCGATATAGCCGTTCTGCTCGCAACACTCACCGGCGTTTCCCTCGTTGTCGCTTCCGGTTGCGTTTTGAATAATTGGATCGATAGAAACCTGGATAGAATGATGAAGCGGACCCGCAACCGTGTCTTTGCCAGGGGGGCCTTATCGGCGAGGACCGCCTGCCTTTATGCATCCCTGCTGGGCATTACGGGGATAGCGCTGCTCGGGACGGCGGCAAACATGCTGTGCGTCGCCATCGTATTGGCGGGTTTTGGTATCTATGTTGGTATCTACAGCCTCCACTTGAAACGCACATCGGTACACGCCACGTGGATTGGAAGTCTGGCCGGGGCCGCGCCTCCCCTCGCAGGATACTGCGCGGTCGCCAACCGTTTCGATGTTGGTGCTGTAATATTGCTGGCAATTTTCATTTTGTGGCAGATTCCCCACTATTACGCGATCGCCGTTTTCCGATTTGACGACTATGCCGCCGCAGCAATTCCGATACTGCCGGTAAAGCAAGGAACGACAGCCGCAAAAAAGCATATCGTCGGCTATATCCTTGTGTTTATAGCCGCTACACTGATGCTGACCTTCTGCGGCTACACCGGTTACAGCTACTTCGCCGTGACGGCCGTATCGGGCCTGGTCTGGCTGTTCATTGCCTGGTCAGGCTTCAAGACATCCGACGAACGACTCTGGGCGAGAAGGGTGTATATTTTTTCCATCCTGGCCATGTGCGTCATGAGTTTCATGATGTCGATAGACTTTACGCTTGCCGGCTGAGCTGCCTTGAAATCCACCGCTTCTCACGCAGAGCCGCGGAGATAGTATGCCTCACGCAGAGCCGCAGCCGGCAATCGTCCTTGAGATTTCTCTGCGCCTCGGCGTCTGTGCGTGAGAAAGAGCTTTTAACCCAGGTCG
>JAJYTC010000072.1 GCA_021793275.1 Deltaproteobacteria bacterium
ATTATCCTCACATCGATGCGATCGCCATTACCGGGCATATAATGAAATATAAGTATACCGAGGTTGTTGAAGCCGGAGCTGCGGATTTCATTACGAAGCCCTTTTCGCTCAATGAACTCGAGGCGAAGCTGAACAGGCTGATCAGGGAGCGGGGCCTGCGGGAGCAACTCGAAAGGCTGGCTGTTCATGACCCTTTGACCTCTCTTTATAACCGCCGTTCCTTCGAGCAAAACGCGCGCCGGGAAGCCATGCGCGCCGTTCGCTACCGGCACACGCTTTTCCTGTTCTTTATGGATATTGACAATTTCAAGAAATATAACGACCTCTACGGCCATCAGGCAGGTGACGGGCTGCTCATCAAGGCGGCAGAGCTGTTGACCGGTTCCATCCGGGAAAATATCGACAGCGCTTACCGCTACGGCGGCGATGAGTTCATAATGCTGCTTCCGCACCTGCCTGTGGACCAGGCGAGAGGAGTTGCCGAGCGTATCCGCTGGAAATTTGACCTTTTGGAATTAAAACCCGCAGCCCTTTCGATCGGCATAGCCAAGTTCATCGAGAAGTCGGGTTCGATCGTTCAGGACATCCAAGACATGATTCAGCGGGCCGACAATGCGCTCTACACTGCAAAAAAAAACACCGGCAAGAACCGCGTTCATGTCGATCCGGATTCGCGTGAACAGTAGTCGGTTTACCCAAAAATTTGCGCAGTTAAAATTAATCTCTTGACACCCCCTAGTGCGTACTTTATATAGGGCTGACTGCGAAGGCAAAGGGGCCTTTGCAGTAAGTGGCGAGAATTGCTTGACTTAGTCTAGCAATCCAAGCCCGGATGAGAAATGGAGGCCGGCCGGCGCTGCCTTTTAATGTGCGGTTGAGGCAGCACAAGGGTCCAGGCGGCTCCATTTTTGGCGTTAACTCGTACGCGAGACCGCTTTATGATGTGGCATTAAGTCCGCTCTTAACTCTGGCAGAGCTGAGTCCATCGGTGGATGGCTGAAAACGCCAATACCCAAACAGCGTTTTCAGAAGCGCTCAAGGTAGCATCTCCGGCAGCGGGCGGCAAATAACTTCGGTTTATTATTTGTACAGGGAACTGCAGGTTCTCACAATGGGAGGTGACTGCCATGGGCAAACCTGAATTCGGTTTCGGGGTCCATTTGATTTTGGATGGGTACGGCTGTGATCGTGCGGCGCTGCAAGATATAAGCAAGATCTACAATTTTCTCGACAACTACCCCTCTCAAATGGATATGACCAAGATCATGCCGCCTTACGTTTTCCGGTATAACGGGTTGGTTCCGGAAGACTGGGGTGTATCGGGTTTTGTGTTGATCGCCGAAAGCCATATCAGTATTCATACATTTCCGGATAAGCAGTATCTGAGCATCGACATGTTCTCGTGCAAGCCTTTTGACACTGATGTGGCTGTCAGGACCATAAAGGGCTATTTCGACATTCAGAAGCATGAGGCGAAGGTCCTCGACAGGGGGCAGGAGTTTCCCAATACCATTCGTGAATCGGCCCAGGTGGTGCGCATGGACAGGATGCTGAAACAGCGGCACTAGGGCTCGGGCCGGTCGAAAGCTCCCGGTTGAAATTTTTCGCAAAAGTGGAAATTTGAAATCAGGGCGGGCGCCGGTTCCTGGAAAACATGAAAAGGAATAGGGGCAAAGGTCTTGCGGCCTGCTGCCCCTATTTTTATTTTTTTTTAATCCCGGTATAGAAGCAGCAGGTCCCTATAGGCGTCGATCCGGCGGTCTCTAAGGAAGGGCCAGTTGCGTCGAACTGTTTGAGTCCTGGACATATCGATTTGCGCAGTCAGCACCTCGTCGGCATCCCCGCCTGCTTTGGCAAGGAATTCTCCCTGAGGGCCGGCAATGAAGCTGTTTCCCCAAAAAATCAGGCCCTGGCCTCCGCCAGCGCTCGAGGGCTCGAAACCCACCCTGTTTGCACAGATCACCGGCAACCCGTTGGCGATCGCATGAGACCTCTGGATGGTCGTCCATGCATCCAGCATCAGCCTGCGCTCCGAATCGGGCTCATTTGTATCCCAGCCGATAGCCGTGGGATAAAGAAGCAGTTCGGCCCCCGAAAGCGCCATCAGCCTTGCGGCTTCCGGGTACCACTGGTCCCAGCACACAAGAACTCCGAGTTTGCCGACCGACGAGCAAATGGGGTGGAAACCGAGGTCGCCGGGAGTGAAGTAGTACTTCTCATAGTAGCCGGGATCGTCGGGAATGTGCATCTTGCGGTATCTGCCGGCTATGGAGCCGTCCTTTTCAAAAACCACCGCTGTGTTGTGGTACAAACCCGGCGCCCGCAGTTCGAAAAGAGAGGCGACGATCACTATATTCAACTCAGCGGCCAGGGAGGCGAAGGCGTCACTGGAGGGGCCGGGGACCGGTTCGGCCAGATCGAAGTTCGCGGGGTTTTCCGTCTGGCAAAAATAAGGGCCAAGGTGCAACTCCTGCAACAAGACCAGCTCGGCCCCGTTGGATGCCGCTTTCCGAATGGACGCCGCGCTCCTTTCGATATTGGCGCTTCGATCGGCCGTGCAACTCTGCTGGACGAGCCCCGCGACGAGTTTTTTCATCCAAGGACTCCTCTTGGCAACTGCATGGTAATGCAATGGAGCGAGCCGTTGCCGGTCAAAAGCGGTAGGCAGTTAACGCCTGTTATTCTGCGGCCGGGGAAAGCCCGCCTTATGATCTCGATGGCTTCGAGGTCCTTGGGGGTCCCATACAGGGGGACAAGCACGGCTCCATTTATAACCAGGAAGTTGGCATAGGTTGCCGGAAGCCTGCGGCCCTCTTCGTCGTAGACGGCCGCAGGCCATGGGAGCGCAAAAAGGCGATAGGGCTTTCCGTCTGCGGTGCGAAAGGCCCGTATTTCCTCAGCCATTGCCCCCAGCGGGTCGTAATGATCGTCTAACGGATCGTCGCATGCCGTGTAGACAATGACGTCATCGGGGCAGAACCTGGCAAGCGTGTCCACATGGGAATCGGTGTCATCTCCGGCAATACGGCCGTTTTCTATCCAAAACACGCGTTTTGCGCCAAACTCCCGGCAGAGGCACTCTTCAACTCCGCTTCGGGACAGATGGGGATTGCGGTTGGGACTGAGCAGGCACGCCGAGGTAGTAAGAATTGTCCCCTGGCCGTCGCTTTCAATGCTTCCACCTTCTAGGACGATCCCTTTTGTATCCAGGGCGGAGTTGCCGAAAGCGCCGAGCGCTGCGAGCCTGCGGGTTATCTGGTTGTCGAGATCGGATCTGAATTTCAGGCCCCAGCCGTTGAAGCCGAAATCGAGCAAAAGGGCTCTACCGGCATCCAAGACGGTAATGGGACCAAAATCTCTTGCCCATGTATCGTTGGTGTCGATCTGGAAGAGGCGGACGCGGTCGAGGGGCACCTTGGCATGAGCGAGGCGGCCTCGCGCTTCTTCCACATCAGGGGCGGCCATCAGAAGGAGCTCGGAACGTACGATTTCCCGGACGATCTCGATTGTGACGTTTTGCACCGCTTCGAGATTGACCCATTCGGTGCCTTCGTGGGGCCACGCCATGAGAACGGAGTCCTGCTCTTCCCACTCGGCGGGTAACCTGCGAGTTTTTTCCATCGCAAAAAAAATCCTGTGGCCGACCGGATTGTCCGGAGGGCCGGAAAAAGTTTCCGTGGTCGGATGAAATACAAAATGTTTATAAAACCACAACCGTTTGTTATTATCAATAGCAGGCTAATTTTCCATCCAATTTTTCATGGACAACAAACGACCTGCTTGTTAGACTTGTGCTTTTCCGAAAGCCGGGTCGTTTTCGCGGGGAAGGCTTTATCGCCCCCTACCCTTGCGCAATCCCAGGGCTTGCGGAGGGGATCGGTCGGGACGGGGCATTGATTTGCCTTTGATTTGGGCATGAGCAGGAAAGTGAATCGAAATTGGAAGAACAGACAGCCAAGGGAATTCAAAATTGGCTCAGAATGTGCTTCCGGCGGCTTGCCGGCGTTCAAAACGCAGATGACGTCGAAAAAGAGATACAGCAGTTGATTGACGAAGGGGAGCAGCGCGGGCTGATCTCCGAGGATGAAGGGGAGATGATCCAGGGGATCTTTTCCTTTCGCGACACGATAGCCAGGGAGATCATGGTCCCGCGTACCGATACGGTGTATGCCGAGGCCGACACCAAACTCTCCGAAATGATCAAGACCATCATAGAGAGCGGACATTCCAGGATCCCGATCTTTCAGGACAATATCGACAACATCATCGGCACGCTGCACGCCAAGGACCTGCTTAAATTCTGGCAGACCGGCGATATGCCGATCCGAGACATAGTGCGGCCTCCCTACTTTATCCCCGAGACGAAAAAGATCAGCGAGGTCCTAAAAGATTTCAGAGACAATAAGTCTCATATGGCCATCGTGATCGACGAATACGGCGGGACGGCGGGCATACTTACCCTCGAAGACATTATAGAGGAGATAATCGGCGAGGTGATGGACGAATACGATGCCGAGCAGAAACTGATCATCGAGCACGAGGACGGGTCGATCAGCGTCAATGCTCGCCTCGATGTCGAAAAGCTCGAGGATTTTCTCCAGGTTGACTTGCCGGAGGGTGACTTCGAATCTGTCGGCGGCTTTATCATAAGCCTCATTGGAAAGGTGCCCGAGGTGAACGAAAAGGTTATCTACGAGGGCATGGAGTTTTTGATCGAAGCGGCAACGAGCAGGAAGATTGACAGGGTGCGCATCCGCAAACCGGGCGCGGGACTTCCCGAAGCATCTGCCGGCAAAGAGCCGCGCTAGTGCTTCATCGGTGCGGCGGATCGGAAATTGTTTCTAGCCAACTATGCCTCCATTAAGTCTGTAAAAGCATGTATGCGATATTGCTTTCGGTCCTGAGCGGACTTCTGCTTGCGGCGGGCTTCCCCAAGCCGTCCATGTTCTATCTGTCCTGGGTGGCTTTCGTGCCGCTGTTATACGCGATTCGTGGAAGGACTGGAAAACAGGCCCTTGCGCTCGGCTTTATCTGCGGGTTCGTGTATTCATTAGGCTGCCTCTACTGGATCGATTACGCCGTCTATCACTTCGGCGGTTTTTCGTTCGTCCTGTCTTGCCTGATTCTTTTGCTGCTTTGCGCAATCATGGCAGTCTATCCCGCTCTGTTTGCCCTTGCTGCGCAAAAATTCGACTCTTTCCCCGTTCTCTATGTCTTCGGGCTGCCGTTCGTATGGGTTACGCTCGAATGGATAAGGGCCCACGCGCTTACCGGGTTCCCGTGGTCAAACCTTGGCTATACCCAGACGCCGTTACTCCACCTCATTCAGGTTGCCGACATAACGGGAGTCTATGGGCTGAGTTGGCTTGTAGTGCTTGGCAGCACGGTGATCTCAGGCTTTATCAGGAACTATTGCCGACGATCCGGCATAGCGGTGCTTGCGGGCTTGATCGTCTGCGTTCTGATTTACGGGTTTTGGCGCTCCGGGCAGATCGAGCGGCTGCAACAGCAGCAGGCGCCCTTAAACGTTGCGGTCGTGCAGGGAAATATCGGCCAGGCTAAAAAATGGAAACGCTCGTTTGTGGATAAAACGATCCAAACTTACGCCCGCCTGAGCGAGGAAGCCGCACAGAGTAAGCCGGTCCCCGACCTTATCGTATGGCCCGAATCAGCCATGCCCTTTTTTTACGGTCTAAACCGCAATCTGAGCCGTAAGATGAACGATGCCGTAACGAGCACCGGTAAGCCGCTGCTCTTCGGGAGTCTCGGCGTGGAACCCTCCCGCGGTCAGGTTCATTTGCTAAACGAAGCCTATCTTCTCAACCGCAAGGCCGTCTTTCTCGGGTCTTACGCCAAGCAGCACCTGGTGCCGTTCGGGGAATATGTGCCCTGGCTGGACTTATTCCACTTTGTTCAAAATTCATCCGTAGGCCCTATGGATTTCGTTCCGGGGACAAATCCCGGACCGCTCATTTTAAAAGGGCTCCCCGTGGGGGTCCTGATCTGCTACGAGGCGATATTCCCCAAGATTGCCCGCAAAACGGTTCGAAGAGGGGCCGAACTCCTTATTAACATTACAGATGATGCCTGGTACGGAGACACTTCAGGTCCCTATCAGGATTTTGAAATTTCGCGTTGGCGAGCCATCGAGTGCAGGGTCCCGCTGGCGCGGGCGGCCAACACCGGGATCAGCGGGTTCTTCGATGCCACAGGGCGGGAATGCGGAAGGCTGCCTCTTGGAAAGAGGGGTTTTCTCACGTGCACCGTTTATCCGATGTCTTATCTTTCCTTTTATGTTAAATACGGTGATCTTTTTGCCTGGTTTTGTGTTTTTATAACTTTGTGCGCAATAACATTCAGGCTGCAGCGTTGGATCCGGCTTCGATCGGGACTTCGCTCCGAAAAAGAGTAACGAATAGATTTTTTTTAAATGGCCGAAAAAAAGATCGGCAGCAGGAGGATAGCCCGATGAATATAGATATTTCCGAACTCAGGAACACACTCAAGGAGCTTTCTCAAAGATTTCAAACCTTGGGAGGCTATCTTTGACATCTCGGGCAAAGAGGCCCGGACGGCCGAGCTTGAAAAGCTCATGGCCAGGCAGGACTTCTGGGACAATCCCGAGTTCAGCCGCGATGTTTTGAAGGAACGTTCGGAGCTGAACGATATTATTCTTTCATGGCGAAATCTGGCCGGGGAGATCGAGGACAACGAACTGCTTTTCGATATGGCCGTCGAGGAGCAGGACGAGGTCAATCTGAAGGAAGTTCAGCGCAAGCTGAAGGAGCTTCAGCAAAAATACAGGCAGATGGAACTGTGGCAGATGCTGAGCGATGAAAACGATGACAAGAATGCCATCGTGAGCATCAATGCCGGGGCCGGCGGCACCGAAGCGCAGGACTGGGCCGAGATGCTGCTCAGAATGTATCTGCGCTGGTGCGAGAGAAAGAACATGAAGGTCGAAACGATCGACCTTCTGGAAGGTGAAGAGGCCGGCATCAAGAATGTCACCTTCACAGTTTCGGGTTCTTATGCATACGGGATGTTGAAGGCCGAATCGGGCGTGCACAGGCTGGTGAGGATCTCTCCTTTCGACGCCAGCGGCCGAAGACATACCTCATTTGCTGCGGTACTGGTCTTTCCGGAGATAGACGACAGGATAGAGATCGACATAAAACAATCCGACCTGCGTGTCGACACATTCCGGGCCAGCGGCGCGGGAGGGCAGCACGTAAACAAGACCAGTTCGGCGGTTCGGCTTACCCACCTGCCCACAGGCATTGTAGTGCAGTGCCAAAATGAGAAGTCGCAACACCGAAATCGCGAGATAGCCCTGAAAATTCTCAAAGCCAGACTCTATGAGCGTGAAAAGCGGGCGCAGCAGGCGAAGATACAGCAAACCCACGACAACCTCGATGACATTGCGTGGGGCAACCAGATCAGGTCCTATGTAATGCAGCCCTACAGGCTGGTGAAGGACCACCGCACCAACGTCGAAAAAGGCAACGTGGAAAGCGTTCTCGACGGTGAACTCGATGACTTCATAGAGGCCTACCTGCTAAGCTCCATGAGCGCCAGGGAAAACACGGCCGGCAGCAATGGGGCTGCAGCCTGAGGTCACAAAAGCAAAGGCGCCGGGCGAAAGCCGCGGCGCCATCGTTCCAGGATTTATGACAACGCTACCTGGTGGTCTCTAGATAGCACCGATCCAATCGGATAACAAGGGGTATTGTGCGCAGCAGGAAATGGGTATAAAGGATACTCAAATCCATTCTTATGCAAGTAAAGACGAATGATTAAAGAGGTATCCCCCCTCTGAAGGATTTCCGAAAAAAATAAAACCGGAGATCGGCTTGTTTTATATCTTCCGACCTCCGACCTCTGTTCAGATGCTGTATCCCACCTCGCCGTGAAGCTCCTCATCGAGCCCGGAGAATTCTTCCTCGACACCCACTCTCAAGCCGATCGTTTTTTCGAGAACCTTGGCTATCAAGTAGGTCGCTATGAGGCAGTAAAGTCCTACGACAATAATGCCTTCGGCTTGTATTCCCAACTGCCTCGGGTTTCCGGCAATCAGGCCGGCGGCGCCCACGGAGGCGAAAAGGCCTGTTGCCAGTGTCCCCCACACTCCGCCCACACCGTGTACCCCGACCACGTCCAGTGCGTCATCGTAATGGAACCTGAATTTCATCCGGACTCCGTAAAAGCAGATTGCCCCGGAGACAATTCCGATGATTATGGCGTATCCCGGTGTCACAAATCCGGAGGCCGGTGTTACGGCGCCCAGGCCGGCTACTATCCCGGAGGCAAATCCGAGGGCGCTCGGTTTTTTTACAACCATCCATTCCAGAAACATCCATGAGCATGCGCCGGCAGCTGCGGCCGTCATCGTGGCTGTAAAAGCCAGGGCCGCGGTCGCGTTTGCCGCAAGGGCGCTTCCGGCATTGAAGCCGAACCAGCCGAACCACAGAAGGCCCACGCCCAGAAGCGTCATGGTGAGATTGTGCGGGACGAACATTTCGTGGCCAAAGCCGGTTCGTTTTCCGATCACGTATGCGATCGCCAGAGCCGAAACTCCCGCGGAAAGATGCACGACCAGGCCCCCGGCGAAGTCAAGCCCCCCTGCCGCCTGGAACCATCCTCCGCCCCATATCCAATGAACCAGGGGGTAATAGACCAGAAGCGACCAGAGCACGACGAAGGCGAGATAGGCCTTGAACGTCATGCGCTCGGCCACGGCGCCGCTGATCAATGCCGGCGTGATGATGGCGAACATTCCCTGGAACATGACGAAAACGTACGTCGGAATGGAACCCCGCACGGAATGTATGGTCGTCCCGAGGAGCATGAACTGGCTGAGGCCCCCGATAAACCAGTTCCCATGGGTAAACGAGAGAGAGTATCCCGCAATGATCCAAAGCAGTTCAAGAACTCCTAGCGCCACGAATGAGTGCATGAGCGAGTTCAGTACATTTTTGCGCTGTACCATTCCACCGTAAAAAAGAGCCAGACCAGGGAGCATAAGCATGACGAGCGCGGCGGAAATGAGTACCCATGCAGTGTCTGCGGGGTTTGCAACACCCGGCTGGGCCGCCATAGCCGGGCGCGCGCACATGAGCAGGAACAAAAATGTCAAAACCATCGTTGATGAGCGCAAACATGCACCCTTCGCGAACCTGAAACGCATAGCGAAAACACCTCACCTGTTCAGTTGAATTGTTGAAAAGTTTAAGAAGGACAAACTTGAAGGCGCGAGCAATCTGCATACCGAGAAGGCGTCGATAAATCAAATAGTTGATGTGAAAGACAATTTTGTATTTCCGTCTACGGGCGTCTATAAAAAGTGTAACAATTATGTATTTTCATGGTTGCGCGAGGTCCTTTGCGCGACAATTTTGTTTTCTTTATGCCTTCGTATTGTCGCTCGAAAAATCAAAAAAAGTTCAAAATTGCATTCTGTCACGGCAATGGAGGCAAAAGTCGCGACATCCGTAGCATTTATGTTATTATACAAGCATATTATTTACAAAAATGAACTTGCGATCTTAATCCAAAACAGAGGCGAGGGCTGAAACATGACAAGAATCGAAGCGATCATAAAACCTTTCCGGCTTACCGAGGTGCAGGAAGCTCTTACGGCGCTCGGCATCCAGGCAATGACCGTGACCGAGGCGAAGGGATTCGGACGGCAGAAGGGGCATGTGGAACTTTACAGGGGAGCGGAATACACTGTCAAATTTGTACCTAAGCTCTGTATCATGACCGTTGTCCCGGACGAGCTTGCGCAAAAGGCTGTGGATGCGATACAGAAAGCGGCCTACACGGGCAAGATCGGAGACGGGAAGATATTTCTTTCAAAAATCGACGAGGCGGTGCGCATTCGTACGAAAGAGACCGGAAGCGAAGCCCTCTAATCGCTGTCCGGTCTTAATCCGATCCGTCGGCAGGGGTGGTGTTACCCCTCGGTCGAATTTTCACGCAGCATCCCGCCAATCTTCCATCAGCCTGCAACCCGAGCGCCCTGTTTACAGAATCTTTCTTACAACGGGTTTTTTTTAGCTTTTCGGGGTTGAGGATTTTCCTCAATCCCCTTAATTCTTACAGAAATGTTTCAATTATGTGCTTTTTTTTGATCTGAGCACAATTATGTATTGCTTTTCGAGTCGAAAATCCTTCGAAGAAGTTGCCTCCAAACGAATAAAATTCTTTAAGATCAGCTACTTAACAAAAATCTCCAATGTTGCATGAAGCTTCTGGCATGTGCTTTGGATCTTGTTTGAGAATTCGCCTGGTCGCAGGCTGAACCGGTCGATTCAAAGAGAAAACGGCTAAAATCCAAAGAGAAACAGAGGCGGAGGTGTGAAGATGACCAGAATTGAGGCAATCATTAAACCTTTTCGGCTTACCGAGGTCCAGGAAGCCCTGACCGAACTCGGAATCCAGGGAATGACGGTTACGGAAGTAAAGGGGTTCGGTCGGCAGAAGGGGCATGTGGAACTTTACAGGGGGGCTGAGTACAAAGTCAATTTTGTTCCTAAGCTCATGATTTTGACTGTTGTTCCGGACGAACTGGCTGAAAAGGTGATGGAAGCGATACAAAAAGCGGCCTGCACGGGCAAAATCGGCGACGGAAAGATTTTTTTGTCCTCCGTAAGCGATGTGATGCGAATCCGGACCAAAGAAACCGGTCCTGCAGCGCTTTAATTGTTAAGCGATTCATTGAAAAGATGGACTTTTATCAGATCTATTCAAAAAAGAGGAAATGATATGAAGAGGTTGTGGGCGATTTTTCCCCTTATCTTTCTTGAAATACTTGTGGGCACTACTTCCGCTCTGGCTGCCACGCCGGCAAGAATCGACACCGGTGATACGGCCTGGCTGCTGACTTCGGCGGCCCTTGTTCTTTTGATGACTCCGGGTCTTGCCCTGTTTTACGGGGGTATGGTCCGGCGCAAAAACGTGCTGGGAACGCTTATGCACAGTTTCGTTGCCATGGGTATAATTTCGATTCAGTGGGTGCTTATGGGCTACAGCCTGGCGTTTGGGCCCGACGTAGGCCATTTCATCGGAAATCTTCACTGGATGGGGCTAAACCATGTGGGACTCACCCCGGATCCCGACTACGGCGCTACCGTGCCTCACCAGGCGTATATGATTTTCCAGATGATGTTTGCGATAATAACTCCCGCTCTGATTTCAGGCGCGATTGCCGAGAGGATGAAATTCAGCGCTTATCTGGTGTTCATGACTATATGGGCGTTTTTGGTCTATGATCCGCTTGCCCACTGGGTATGGGGAGCGGGCGGCTGGCTGAAAAACATGGGGGCTCTCGACTTCGCCGGAGGCCTTGTGGTTCATATCAGCTCAGGAGTTTCCGCGCTCGCTTGTATCCTGGTGCTGGGAAAAAGGAAAGGCTACAAGGTCGATATCATGGCCCCGCATAACCTCACCATGACATTACTGGGGGCGGCGCTTCTGTGGTTCGGCTGGTTCGGGTTCAACGCGGGCAGCGCAGTGGCCTCCGGAGCGCTGGCGACTTCGGCTTTTGTGGCTACCCACATTGCCACCGCCGCTGCAGCCTTGTCCTGGATGTTCACCGAATGGATTCACAGGGGAAAGCCGACAGCCCTGGGCTTTGCATCAGGCGCGGTGGCAGGACTTGTCGCCGTCACTCCGGCTTCGGGTTTTATCGGTCCTCTGCCGTCCCTTCTTTTGGGGCTTTTGGCAGGAGCAATCTGCTATGCGGCGGTCAGCCTCAAACCGAGGTTTGGATACGATGACGCTCTCGACGTAATCGGCGTGCACGGCATAGGGGGGACTGTCGGGGCGCTTTTCACCGGTTTTTTTGCTTCAGTGCTCATCAATCCGGGGGGCGCCAACGGCCTGTTTTACGGACACCCGGGGCAGGTCGGCATTCAGGCGCTCTCAGTCGTGTGCGCCTGGGGTTACTCTTTTGTGGTCTCATTCATCATCCTCAAGGTGCTCGACGCTGTCATGGGCCTGAGGGTAAACGAAGAGGACGAATCGACCGGCCTGGACCTCAGCCAGCATGGCGAGGTGGGATATACGTTCAGTGAATAGTGAACTGTGAAGAGCGGGTAGCGAGCGGCCAGGCTAAGAATAGCCTGGCCGCTCGAGTGTTGAGATTGAGGGTATCGAGCTCGAATAGACGGCTGTGGGTGCTTCGCGAGGTTGATTGCCGCTATGGCCGGGAACGCCGTTAAGGTCATAGCGGCGGCTTTCGGACCCGACAAATCTGCCCCGTGCAACGGCAATTTATGCTTGCATTATTCAAGTGAGGTTGCTATTTTCCAGGAGTTCTGACAATAAAAGCGGCTTGGCGAAAGCTTGATTTTCTAAAAATTGCATGACGTTTTTAATACCTGGGCGCGAACCATTTGAAGGAGGTAGGACATGAAGGTTTTTGTGGGCGGTGTCGTTGCGGCGTTTCTCGGCTTCTTGGGCATCATTATCGGATTCCACAATGTAATGGGTTTTATCGCAGGCGCAATCCCGCTCATCCTGCTGCTCGGCGGTTTGATGGCCGCATATCTTGGCTACGATGAAGTTAAGGACAAGCTCCCATTCCTGAAAGGCGCCGAAACCCCGGAAGGCTCAGGCGATTCAAAACTCAGAGAGGAAGCTGAAAAATACAAGCAGGAAGTTGAAAGACTCAAAAGCGAGCTGGAAAAAAACAAGAACGCTTAAAAAGAATTCCTGCTGCAAGGATATAAAAAGGCCGCCTGCGTCCGAAGTCGGGCGGCCTATCGTAACGGAGGTTGGATATCGGATGCCGGGAAAATCCGACACCCTATATCCGATCTTCGTTACGCGTGAGCTTCCGCCCAGTTTGCCCCCCAACCTATCTCGACCTTCAGCGGCACATTGAGAGGATGAACCTCTTCCATCGCCCGCCGAACAATGCTCTCAACCGATGCCTTTTTATCGTGCGCAACTTCGAAAAGCAGTTCGTCATGGACCTGGAGAAGCATCCGGACCCCTGAATTCGCCTTTTCGAACACCGTGTTTATGTCCACCATCGCCTTCTTTATCAGGTCAGCCGCGGTGCCCTGGATGGGAGTGTTTATAGCAAGCCGCTCTCCCAACTGGCGGATCGAGAAGTTTTTGCTCCTAAGCTCGGGGATGGCCCGCCTGCGGCCAAGAAGTGTCTCCGCGTAGCCGAGCTCCCGCGCTTTTTGAACCGCCTCGCCGATGAAGCGCTGAACGCCGCTGTATCGTTCAAAATAACGGTCGATGGCCGTTTTTGCGGTCCTGGTGCTGATTCGAAGCCTTTGCGCCAGGCCGAAGGGGCTCATACCGTAGGCTATGCCGAAGTTGATCATCTTGGCCTGCCTGCGCATCTCCGGAGTGACATCCGATAGAGGTGCGCCGAATATTTCGGATGCGGTCCTTCTGTGGACGTCCTCGTTATTTTTGAAAGAATCCATCAGGCTCTCATCTCCGCTGTAATGAGCAAGGACACGAAGTTCGATCTGAGAATAGTCCGCAGACATGAGCATGTTTCCGGGTGCGGCTATGAAAGCCTCGCGAATCCGTCTGCCCTCGTAGCTCCTTATCGGAATGTTTTGAAGATTGGGGTTCGAGCTGCTCAAGCGTCCCGTTGCGGTTACCGCCTGGTTAAACGAGGTATGAATACGGCCGGTTTCGGGTCGGACCAGCCGGGGAAGCGCATCTGCGTAGGTCCCTTTTAGCTTCGAAAGAGTCCGGTAGCCCAGCACATCCTCGGCAATCGGATGTTCCGGGGTCAGTTCCTCGAGCACACTCGTATCGGTCGAAGGTCCGCTCTTCGTCTTCTTTAGCACCGGAAGCTGCATCTTTTCAAAAAGAATGGCGCCGAGTTGCTTGGGCGACTGGATATTGAATTCCTCGCCGGCCCTCTGGTAAATAAGAGCGGCCTTCTGGTCCAGCGCTTTGCTGAACTCGAGGGAAAGGCCTTCGAGTTTTTCCTTATCGACCAGAATCCCTGTGTACTCCATGCGCGCGAGCACTTCGGTAAGGGGAAGCTCGATAGATTCATAAAGTTCGCTCAGCCCGCTCTCTTCGAGTTTTTGCCGTAAAACCGGCACGAGGCGAAAGCATATCTCGACCTCGCTGCAGGCGTAGTCGACTGCTTTTTCGAACTCGATTTCGGCAAAGCTCGTGTGGTTTTTGCCCCTGCCCGTGATGTCTTCCATCGAGCGGAGGGTCTCTCCGAGGTGCTCCGCACAAATACGGTCCAGCGCGTGGGTCTGTTCCCCGGGATTGAGAAGATAGCTTGCCATCATGGTGTCGAAAGCAATTGCTCCCGGTTCTATTCCATATCTTTTCAGCACCAGCCGCTGAAACTTAAGATCATGCCCGGCTTTGCTCACCGCCCCCCGCCCAAGTATCGGGGCAAGTTCTTCGAGCGCCTCCCGGGCCTTCATCTGCTCTCCGCACTCCCCCCTGTGGCCGACCGGGATGTACCACGCTTCGCCTTCCTGCCAACAAAGCGCTAGGGAGACGATGTTCGCATCCATGGCTTCCCGAGAGTCGGTCTGGATCCCAATGGCGATTAGGGGCCTTGTCGCCGCTATTTCCACAATCCCGCTCAGTTCTTTGCGGGTCCGGACTATCCGCTGTGAAATTTCCCGGCCGGGCGGTCCGGACGGGGCCGGTTCGGCTTTCTCATCCTGCCATTCGCGCTTTAGCATATCGAGGAGGGTTTTAAACTCGAGTTCCTCGCAAAGGTTGTACATTTCGGCCCGCATGGGGGCTGAAGGGGCAAATTGCTCCAATTTCCCGATCTTTGTCACATCGAGACGAAGGGAGACAAGCTCGCGCGACTTCCAGGCATCCTGCCTGCCTGCCGAAAGCTTCTGCTTCAGGGATACCGGCGATATCCCGTCGAGATGAGAGTAAATTCCTTCGAGGGAGCCCCACTTCTGCAAAAGCCCGCTTGCAGTCTTGGCCCCTACCCCTTTTACGCCGCAGACATTGTCGGTTGTATCGCCTACGAGCGCCAGGTAGTCGACCATCTGCTCCGGCCTCACTCCGAACCGCTCGAAAACCCCCTTTTCATCGAAAACGCGGTCGCTTTGGGGGTCCCACTGCCTCACGACGGGATCGCGGATAAGCTGGTGAAGGTCCTTGTCCCCGGAGACGAGCACGACTTCGATCCCCTGGTCCGAAGCCCAGCGGGTGAGCGTGGCTATCAGGTCGTCGGCCTCGTAGCCCGCAAGTTCCATTTGGGGCGCCCCGAGATAGTGAACCACCTTCTTTATATAGGGGATTTGAGGAATCAACTCTTCCGGGATCGACTGGCGCGTGGCTTTGTAAGCCTCGGATAATTCATGCCGGAAATTTGGCCCCGGCGCATCGAAAACGACACAGATATAATCGGGCTTCTTTTCGCGCATAACTTTAAGAAGCATCGTCACGAAGCCGTAGACTGCCTGGGTGGCCATCCCCCTGGAATTTGCAAGCCTGCGGATCGCGTAGAAAGCCCTGTAGATGTAAGAGCTTCCGTCGATAATGAAAAATGTTTTCCTCTCGCCTTCGTTCTGCTGGTTCATTCGGCTCTCGCTACCCCTCGCTCGGCGCCCCTCCCCTTCCGGATGGTCCACGCTTGCCCCGGACCGGAAGCGGCGGCGGCAGGTATTCGTAATTGACGTTGCTCATGGCTCGGTAAATGTTTCCCCGCACCTTGGAATTCTTCCTGAAAAGCCCCTGCATCATGTTGCGAATTTCCGCCCTTTGACTTTTTCCCGCCGAAGGACAGTTTGTCGGCTGGATCGGCAGACCGAGGTTGGAGCACATCTTGAGAATGTTGCGGGCCTGAACCAGAGCAAAAGGACGTATCACGGTTATTTCGCCGCCGAAAAACTCCTGCTTTGGCATCATAGCCGCAACTTGCGCCCCGTAACAGATGTTTATGAAAAAAGTTTCGATCATATCGTCCTGATTATGGCCCAGAGCGATTTTACGGCAACCCAGCTCGCGGGCCTTCCTGAAAAGCGCGGCCCGCCTCAGCCTGGCACAAAGGAAACAAGGATTTTCACGATTTTCAGGCCCGTGCGCCCGTAAACCGTAATCGGTTCGGATGATCTCGTAGCTGAACCCCTCACGTCTGAAAAACGCCTCCAGCTCAACAGCGGTTTCCGTATCGAATCCAGGATCTACGTGGACGGCCACAAGCTCATAGCTGATCGGAATCCGCTTAAGCCTCTCACGCAGCAGCCAGAGAAGAAGCATGCTGTCCTTTCCCCCCGACACCGCAACCGCGATCCTGTCCCTGTTTTCTATCAGCCCGTAATGGTGAATCCCCTTTCCGAGCATCCTTCGAACTTCCTGATCCACGAACGCCATAATCGAAACTGCTTCCCCCCATTTAGATAACCTTTTTATATTAACAGATTTTCATAGGAGCATATACTCTACGGAGATCGCCGCACGCAAGCATATCGAGAACACCCATTGCGCCGGGCAAAGCCGGGCATCGCATTTCTTGGCCTCTCTAGCGGCTTTGCACCCCTTTCTTGCGGTAAGGCGTCGGCGTCGATTGTCGCTCCGGGCTCGAAACAAAAACTGCAGGCGGTCGACAGCACCGAAGCGAACGCGGTCCGGCTCCGGATATATGAAACATAAACCCGCCTTCGAGTCGTTTCGTGATTGACTCAAACGGAGTGCTTTGGTATCATCCGGTTTCTTCGGTAGCGCCCGTAGCTCAGGTGGATAGAGCGTCGGACTTCGAATCCGCAGGCCGCAGGTTCGAATCCTGCCGGGCGTACCAATTCATATCTTTTCGGGCCGCTAGCTCAACGGTAGAGCAGCTGACTCTTAATCAGGAGGTTCGGGGTTCGAGACCCTGGCGGCCCATCAGAAAAATCAAGGGGTTAGAGCGTTTCTGCTTTAACCCCTTTTCTTTTGGGAAAGCAGCAGAATCGATTTTGCTTTTCACATTTCTCCGCCCTACCCCTCAGCCTCTATTCCAACTTATCTCTGTCTTACCCCCCCTCGCCCCTGTCTCCTGCCATCCCCCACGCTATCTTTTTGTGCATGCGAGAACGGCGATAAAAAGACATTGGATGTACGTACCTTCCGAAGCCCCCAAAGCCCAAGTGCCCCGATTACCTGAAAGTGGTACTATTCAAGGCTAACTTGCTTTTTCTCCTGCATCCTCTTTTCATAATTTTCCCTGACCGCCTTCAACTCCGCAGGCGTTCTGCAAATCTGCTCCGGCGGGATGGACTCCATGTTTTCCAAAACGGCGAAACCATACTGTTCACTAAAGACAGTTTGCCCCCAGACGACGCCTTCCACAATGGAGTGATCCTCCTTCCTCATGATCTTCCAACCCTCGGGCGCCTCCCAAGCCAGAGGTTCTCTCTCCACGGCCTCGATGAGTGTCTGAGGGTCCGTGCTTCGAGCGCGTTCAATAGCGGCTTTTAGAAAGTAAACCCCCGCATAGGTCTCCTGCGCCATATAGTCAGGATATTCTTTGAATCGCTCAAAATAGGCCTTTACGAAACTGTGGTTCAAGGCGCTGTCGGGAAAGAGAAAAAAGTATCGTGCCGAGGCAAATATTCCGTCGGGCATATCTTTGCCCAAAGGAATCAGCGTTTCCAGGGCTGCACCGTCCGTGAACGCGAACCTCACATCATTGAACATGCCCGTCTCAAGGGCCTGTCTTACGAAGTTGACGGCGTCATTGCCCCACAGAGACGACCAGACGGCGTCCGGTTTGGTTTCCACGATCTTTTGTATAAACGGCGCATAATCCTTTTCCATGAGTTTTGGCCAGAGTTCCCCTACGACCTCCACATCCGGTTGAAGCTCCTTCAATTTTGCAATAAACCAGCTCCAGGACTCGCGGCCATAAGCATAATCGGGTCCAATGTTCATCCAGCGCCTGTATCCCTTTGAAGCCATATAGTACGCGCCCGCGCGGGAATGCATCATGGCATTGCTCAATGTACTGAAAAGGTAAGGGTTGAACATGGCGTCGGTCAGCGAACTGGAAGCTGACTGAGTAAATACGATGACCTTCTTCTCTTTCTGGATTATGTCAGTAAGGGTGGCGGCAATAGAGCTCGAAGTTGGTCCGATTATAAAGTCCACCTTGTCCTTGTTAATGAACCTGTCGACAATCTCAACCCCGATCTCCGGAGTCATCTTATCATCTTCAAAGATAGCCTCCACCTTTCTGCCCAGGATTCCGCCGTGGCCGTTTATTTCCTCCAGGGCGAGCTGGACGGCCTGAGAACCATGCTTGCCGTAACCGCCCATCGGCCCCGACATGACGAAGAGCACGCCGATCTTGATAGACATGATTTATACCCCGAATAATGGATGTAGTTCCGCACGATCAGGTTGGGTCTTTGCCCGAAAAAACTTTAGCTGCGCCACTTTAGACGAAAAAAGCATACAATCTCCGGCTGGGATAGGCAAGTTATAAACCGATGGGACCATCGCTTTTCCTTTAAAAGAAAAAAACGCAAGGAGGACAGGGAGGAACTCGTTTCCCGACGATACCAGAAGAAATGTCAGGATTGTTTTAGGGATATGTCAAGAAGAGTTACTGATTTATCGAATGTCTTCCAACTATGATGCTCGCCGGCAGGTATAAAATAGCACTCATTAACATTTAGAATGCGGCGATCAGCACCCACAACCATTTCAATTTGACCTTCTATAACCATACCGCATTGATCAAAAGGATGTTCGTGCCCCATATCTTCTTTTCCGCCCTCTATCTGCATGCATACCATAATCAGATCATTCCCGATGACTGCTTTGCTGGTGATGCCGGGTCTAAACTCTTCCAACTGCAATGTATTCAGATTCCAAAAAGGCATGTCACTCTCCTTTGATGACTCGAAAAACCTAGACGGCTTTGCAGGTCGCCCTTTCAAGCTCGGCAAAACGGTGAGTCGCTTCTTTTCTTTTATTATATTTTTCCTGTTTGAAAGTCTATGGAAATTGCCTCCAACCCTCCACCCCTTCCACAATTCTGGCCCGAAATATGCTTTGGGTAAGCCGACGATACTATTTCATGAGGTTATCAAACGATGAAAAAAAAGAGAGTGATCGACGCTGGCGCTTTGCATTACGCCAACTTAGCAATTTTCGCTGAAAGCGATGGTGATTATGAAGATGCGAGTAAGCATTGGCATAGTGCCTCACAGGCATCTTCGGAGCCTGACTCTATTCTTTTATACGAACAAGCCGCGGTGAGGTGTGAAAGGAGAGCAAAGGAGAGAATGGGCAAACCAGATAAAAAACAGGCGTAGGCATTTAAATACACTAATGTAGTGTTTTTTATTCATGACTCTAATGAAATGACGGTGAATTTTACTCCAGATTCGGTGGAATTGCTTGGAGCATAGAGATTGAGCCGAGGATTCGGCAAAGAGCACTGAAAGTGACCCTCCACCATGTTCCACTTTAAGCTTAGACTGAAAGGACTCATCCATGTCCAAAAAACTTATTCAAATCGCATCAGAAATCGTCAATATCCAAGCATCCAAAACCACCATGACGGCAGATGAAATTGCCTTATCTCTTCGGCAGGTGTTCGGTACGCTTCATGAACTGCAAAGGGCAGAATCCGGGGACATCGAACCGGCTAAAATACAGGTATTAGAACCGGCTCCAGCACTCAAACCGCAAGATTCCATTCAGAATGATAAAGTGATCTGTCTTGAATGCGGCGCTGCGTTGAGGCAGCTTACGAAGTTGCATCTTGTCTCTCACGGCTTGACTGCAAAAGAGTACAAGAAAAAATACGGTTTCACAGTAGGCACGGCGTTGGCTGCAAAATCGTTGACCAAAGCCAGACAGAAAGCCGCGAAGAAAAGAGGAGTTCCGGAGAATCTGAAAAAGTACATGGAGGCGCGAAGGCAGGCCAAGGCAGAAGTGGAAAAATCAGTGGCTACACAGGCCGGCGGACCGGGGGCCGAGAAAGTCAAAAGGGTGAAAAAGCGGTTCAGTCCCGGGAGGATGGAATAATCGTCGGTGCTCTACAAACCGAAACGTATGCGGATTCGGGAGAAGAGGGTGGCCTAACTTCGGCTACCATGCCCTAACAGGTTGCTGAAAAAATCACTTATATAAGTGCATTTTTTGTCTCTTTAGTGTAATATCAACATACTGAATTTACAATACAAACGCCACAAGGAATGCAATGAGAAGACCCGATCACCAGCAACCGAGACTGTTTTATTCCTTCTGCCCCGAGAGCCTAATCCCGGAGGACCATCCTTTGCGCGCTATTAAACGGATGGTGGATGAAAGCCTCAAGGCGCTTGATAAGCGCTTTGCAAGAATGTACTCGGCTTACGGCCGGCCAGGGATTCCCCCTGAGAGACTACTCAAGGGGCTGCTGCTGCAAATCCTGTTTACGATTCGCAGTGAGCGGGCTCTCATGGAGCACATTCGGTTCAACCTGCTCTACCGTTGGTTTGTCGGACTTGACCTGCAAGACCCCGTATGGGACCCTTCGACCTTCTCCAAAAACCGCGACCGGCTCATCGATGCAGATATCGCATTGGAATTCCTCAAACAAGTTCTTGCCAAGGCTGGCGAAGAAGAATTGCTCTCGAGTTCACATTTCTCTGTAGACGGCACTCTGCTGGAAGCTTGGGCCTCATTGAAGAGCTTCCGTCCGAAAGATGCCACACCTCCTTCTGAGGCCCCTCCAGGCGGGCAAGGTCGCAATGAGGAGGTCGACTTTCACGGTGAAAAGCGGTCCAATGCTACTCACGCCTCCACAACAGACCCGGAAGCTCAACTGGCGAAAAAAGGGAAAGGTAAGGAAGCCAAGCTTTCTTACACTGGTCACGTGCTCATGGAAAACCGTAACGGTTTGGCAGTTGATGTGAAAGTGACCCAGGCCACGGGAACTTGTGAACGAGAAGCCGCGGCCGAGATGATCGCAGATGTCCCCGGCGACGAGCGAATCACTGTGGGAGCTGATAAGGCATACGACACAAAGGATTTTGTAAAACAGTGCCGGGCAAATAATGCAGTTCCCCATGTCGCTCAGAAAAAGAACTCAGCTATCGATGCTCGGACAACCCGCCATGAGGGTTATGCCGTCAGCGTGCGCAAGCGCAAAAGGATAGAGGAGATTTTCGGGTGGCTGAAAACCGTTGGATGCCTGCGCAAAATGCGCCATCGGGGGCTAAGCCGGGTGCGGTGGGTTTTCACCTTCGGCATAGTGGCATTCAATCTGGTTCGCATGAGGAATTTGGGGGTTAGTGCGGCCTGATGCGGGAGAAAACCGCCCCAATAAGGCCCCCTTGGAGGCGATTAGTCGTCAATTTCACCAAAAACTGAGCTAAAGGCACTTCAAGACGTGGAAAAGGCACTCATTTTCAATATTAGAGGTTATCAAAGATCGACTCTCGAAAAACTCTGAGAAAAAGCACTGCCCCGGAGGACACCTTTTTTTCAGCAACCTGCTA
>JAJYTC010000073.1 GCA_021793275.1 Deltaproteobacteria bacterium
TGGGGCTGCCGATCCCGGGCGGAGCGACCATGATAGCCACCACGGCGCTATTTCTAAGCCACTGGCACATAGGCGTTCGCGGCTCGGCCATCGGGCCCGCACTGCTCGTAATGACCTTTTTGCTCGGGTCATTCATGATCAGCACGATGCCCTACAACAGCTTCAAGGACATCGAGTTCGTCAAGGCCGGCCCCTCTTTCGTCGTGTTCGGCGTTATCGTTTTGGTCAGTATAATTGCGGTGGCTCCGCCGCTTATGCTCTTTCTAACTCTGCTATGCTATACCCTTTCGGGTCCCGTCCGATGGATTGCGTGGAAAATCAAGGGAAAACCGAAAAGGGCGAGCCTGCCCGAGCCGCAGGCGACCCAACCCTCCCCGGACGACGTTACCGAGGAACGCAAGCCTGTTGCCGAACTCGTCAAACCGGGCAAGGACAACCGGAAATAAAGGTGGAATACATGCACAAAACTATCAGTGAAAAGATCTTGGCGGATCACGCCGGAAAATCGGAGGTTTTCCCCGATGAGCTTGTGGAAGTGCGGATCGATTTCGCGTTCGGAAACGATATAACTGCCCCCCTCGCCATTGAGGCGTTCAAACGCTCCGGGGCAAAGAAGGTATTCGATCGGGAGCGGGTCTGCCTTGTTCCGGACCACTTCGTGCCGAACAAGGATATCGCATCGGCCGTGCAGGCACGCATGCTCAGAGACTTCGCAAAGGAGTTCGACCTGCCCTACTATTTCGAAGTCGGGCGCATGGGGGTTGAACACGCTCTTTTGCCCGAACAGGGACTCGTTTTACCCGGAGACGTCGTAATCGGGGCCGACAGCCACACATGCACATACGGGGCGCTTGGCGCTTTTGCAACCGGGGTGGGAAGCACCGATCTGGCGGCGACAATGATAACCGGCAGGCTGTGGTTCAAGACGCCTCATTCCATGAAGTTTATTTACCGCGGAAAACTGCGGCCCTGGGTAGGCGGAAAAGATATCATCCTGTACACCATCGGGCGGATAGGAGTGGACGGGGCTCGGTACCGGGCAATGGAGTTCGAAGGCGAAGTGATAGATTCGCTTCCCATGGCGGACCGGTTTTCGATGTGCAACATGGCTATCGAGGCGGGTGCGAAGGTCGGCCTTATTGCGCCTGATGCGATTACCGAGCAGTATGTGAACGTCAGGGCAAAAAGGCCCTATAAATTCTATCGCAGCGACCCGGGGGCGACCTACGAAGCCGTACACGAATGGGACCTCTCGGCTCTCGAACCGGTGGTGGCCCTGCCCCATTCGCCAGAAAACGTCAAGCAGGTGACAGAAATTCCGAAAACTCCTATCGACCAGGTAGTGATAGGCTCGTGCACCAACGGCCGGCTCGAAGATTTGCGGCTGGCCGCGCAGGTTTTAAAAGGCAAAAAAGTTGCGCGAGGGGTGCGCTGCCTCGTGATACCCGCAACCCAACTGGTATACATGGAAGCCATGGAAGAGGGGCTGATCGAGACCTTCATCGAGGCCGAAGCCGCTGTGAGCACTCCTACCTGCGGTCCGTGCCTTGGCGGCCATATGGGAATTCTCGCTCCGGGCGAGTCGGCTGTGGCGACGACCAACCGTAACTTCGTCGGTCGAATGGGACATGTAGAGAGCAAGGTCTATCTGAGCAATCCGGCGGTTGCTGCCGCTTCGGCCGTTCTCGGACGCATAGCGCATCCTGAAGAGGTTTTGAGCTGATGAAAATCAAAGGAAAAACTTGGAAGTTCGGAAACGATATCGATACGGATGCAATCATTCCTGCGCGCTACCTGAACACGACCGATCCGGCAGCGCTTGCCTCGCACTGCATGGAAGACGCAGACGCGCAGTTCGCATCCACAGTCAAGCCGGGAGATATTATCGCAGCGGGGAAAAATTTTGGCTGCGGCTCATCGAGAGAGCACGCCCCGATAGCCATAAAGGCCTCCGGAGTCAGTTGCGTAGTGGCTCAGAGCTTTGCGAGGATCTTCTATCGCAATGCTCTCAATATGGGCCTGCCCATTCTCGAATGCCCCGAAGGAGCAGATCGCATCCAGACGGGAGACGAACTGGAAATCGATCTTGATTCCGGCGTTATCGAAAACCTGACGAGGAAGGAAAAATACACGGCGCAGGCCATTCCTCCCTTCATGCAGAAACTGATAAAGGCCGGCGGCCTCATGGAATACGTAAGAGAGCAAATGTCGGGACAGGAATAGATTCCGATCGGTTTCCATTTTTCTTAAAGCTCAAACTATGACAGGAAAAGGTGTCAAATGGCGAAAAATTACCGCATTGCGGTCATCCCTGGTGACGGAACGGGCCCGGAGGTTTTAATGGAAGCCCTCAAGGCATTGGACGCGGCATCGCAAAAAACGGGTTTTACTACTGAAAAGGTTCACTTCGACCTGGGAGGCGAACGCTACCTGAGGACCGGGGAAATCCTGCCGGAGGGAACCCTGGATGAACTGAGAAAATTCGACGCCATACTTCTTGGCGCCATCGGGCACCCCGATGTTACGCCGGGGATACTGGAAAAGGGCCTTCTGCTCGAACTCCGATTCAAGTTGGATCA
Organism: Deltaproteobacteria bacterium; assembly: GCA_021793275.1. Classification (GTDB taxonomy): domain Bacteria; phylum Desulfobacterota; class Syntrophobacteria; order Syntrophobacterales; family Syntrophobacteraceae; genus SbD1. The sequence goes on from JAJYTC010000073.1 coordinate 2,580, forward strand.
GTACGTCAATCTCAGACCTGTAATACTCTACCCCGGGGTTGATACGCCTCTTAAAGACAAAGGCCCCGATGACATACAATTCGTTGTAGTTCGCGAAAATACCGAAGGGCTATATGCGGGGGCGGGAGGTTTTTTGCGCAAGGGCACCCCTTTTGAGGTGGCCGTCCAGGAATCGATAAACACCAGGCTTGGCGCTGAGCGCTGTATCCGGTTCGCCTTCGAGTACTGCCGGAAACGCAATTATCGCAAAAAGCTCACCTTGTGCGGCAAGACCAACGTGCTGACCTATGCCTTCGACCTGTGGCAGCGGGCGTTTAACGATGTGGCCAAGGAATATCCCGACATACAGACCGACTATGCCCATGTGGATGCCATCTGCATGTGGATGATCAAAAACCCCGAGTGGTTCGACGTCATCGTAACCGACAACATGTTCGGAGATGTCATAACCGACCTGGGAGCTATGATTCAGGGCGGACTGGGAATCGCGGCGGGAGGCAACATAAACCCCAACGGGGTGTCCATGTTCGAACCCATAGGAGGCTCGGCCCCGAAATACACGGGCAAAAACATCATCAACCCCGTCGCGGCAATCGCCGCCGCTCAGATGATGCTCGAGCACCTGGGTGAAACCGCAGCCGCCGCGCTTATCGAAAATGCGATAAAGAAAGTGGTCTCAAGCGATCTCAAGAGTCTTGCGGCGGGCCAGATGGGTTATTCGACTTCCGAGGTGGGCGACTTGGTTGCCAAGTATATCGCCGGCTGAGGACTTTGGTGTTTGACTATATTTTTCGGATGGAGAGGTCCCGATAAAGATGGATCACAATGGATTGAAGGTCGCGGTGGTTGGAGCTACCGGGGCGGTTGGCAACCTGATGGTAAAAGTGCTCGAAGAGAGGGCTTTTCCGGTTAGCAGCCTGAAGCTGCTCGCATCGGCGCGCTCAGTTGGAAAAACTCTACCCTTTCGAGGCGTGGAGGTCCCGGTCGAAGAACTCGTTGAAGATTCCTTCAATGGCGTTCAGTTGGCCCTTTTTTCCGCCGGAGGCGCCATCAGCAAGAAGTTTGCGCCTATAGCCGCGCGGGCCGGGACAATCGTGATCGACAACTCCAATGCCTGGCGCATGGACCCGAAGGTCCCGCTGGTGGTGCCGGAAGTGAACGCTGAAGCCGCCTTGTCCCATTCCGGGATAATAGCCAACCCGAACTGTTCAACGATCCAAATGGTTGTGGCGCTAAAGCCCATACATGATGCCGCTCGCATCCGGCGGATTGTCGTGACCACTTTTCAGGCCGTTTCCGGTACGGGGAAAAGAGCGATCGAAGAGCTGCGCAATCAGGTTTCCGATATTATGAACGGGCGCGAGGCGGTTCGGCAGATATATCCTCATCAGATCGCTTTCAACTGTTTTCCCCATATCGGCCCTTTTCTTGAAAACGGCTTTAGCGAAGAAGAAATGAAAATGGTAAACGAGACCCGGAAAATATTCGAGGATTCCAAGATCCGGGTTTGTGCGACCACGGTAAGGATCCCGGTTATCTACGGCCATTCCGAGTCGATAAACATAGAGACCGAGAAGCCCGTTTCTCCCGAAGAAGCGCGAATGCTGCTAAAGGAGGCCCCCGGCGTCAGGGTCATAGATGATCCTTCAAGCGGTCGCTATCCGGTGCCCCTGGATGCAGCGGGACATGACGAAACCCTCGTTGGCAGAATTCGCATCGACCCCTCGGTTGAAAACGGTCTTGCAATGTGGGTGGTCGCCGACAATATCCGTAAGGGCGCCGCTACAAACGCGGTTCAAATCGCGGAGTTCCTTGTCAAGCACGGCCGGCTGTAGCTGAAGATGCGCATCATTGCGGGCGCCTTTCGAGGAAGGAGACTCCATGCGCCAAATAGCGCCAGGATTCGCCCTACCAGCGACAGGGTTCGGGAAGCGGTCTTCAGCATGATTGCCGAACATGTTCCCGATGCCAGGGTGCTGGACTTGTTTGCGGGCACCGGGGCTGTCGGGTTGGAGGCGCTTAGCAGGGGGGCGCGGTTCTGCTGTTTTGTGGATAACGGAACCGAAGCTTTGCGCCTTATACGTGCGAATATCGAGTTGTGCGGCGCTCAGGACAGGTCGCGCATAATCCATGGCACGGTCGCCTCGGCGCTCCGTCGCCTCGAATCGGAAAATGAATTGTTCGACCTCGTCTTTTTGGACCCGCCCTACGGGAAGGGATATGTCGAGCAAACCCTCCCGATTATTAGACCGGTCGCCGGCGTCGGCGCGCTGGTCATTGCCGAAAGGCACGTGAAAGAGTTACAGGAGCCGATGTCGGAGCCGGCATGGCAAAAGGACCGCGAGCGTAGATACGGCGACACTTTGATCTCGATCTATTCGCGGCCGGCGATATCGAAGTAATACGAGCAGGAGGAAAGATGCCCAGTATCGCGGTATACCCCGGATCGTTCGATCCTATCACAAACGGCCACATCGACCTGCTGGAGCGGGCGCTCAAAATGTTCGACCAGGTCATCATCGCTGTTGCGGTAAACGTCGGCAAAGAACCGATGTTTTCCGCCGAGGAACGTTTCGAAATGATAAAGGAGTCCCTGGCGGACCATCCCCAGAGAGAGCGTGTAAAGGTTGACCTTCTTCAAGGCCTGCTCGTCGATTACGTGAAATCCATTCCGGCAAGAACCATAGTCCGCGGTTTAAGGGCGGTGAGCGATTTTGAATACGAATTCCAGATGGCGCTTATGAACCGCAAGTTGAACCCCGAAATCGAAACCGCATTCATAATGACGGGGATGCGCTGGATATATATCAGCTCGAGGATTATCAAGGAAGTGGTGTGCGCGGGCGGCAACGTAGCCGGTCTGGTTCCGGACGGAGTTGCAAAGAAACTGATGGAAAGGCTTTCGCATCCGTAGGAAAAAGGAGGAGAAGAGGCCAAACGCAATGATCAGCTCAAGGCCCGGTCCAGCGCGATCTTGAGAGCTTCAAGATCGTAAGGTTTTTTCAGGACATCGCAAAAACCGCAGTCGGCGTAATCGGTCATTATGGCAGCCGCCGAATAGCCGCTCGACACTATTGCTCTGACTTTTGGATTGAGGTATTTGATCCTGTGCATGGCCTCTTTTCCGTCCATGCCGACTTTTACCGCCAGGTCGAGAATGACCGCGTCATAGTTCCGGCCGGCATCGAGCGACTCGGAATAAAGTTCTACGGCCTGCCGGCCGTCGAGAGCCGTATCGACTTCATAGCCAAGATGCTCGAGCATGGTTTGTATCAGCTCGCGCGGCATCTCTTCGTCTTCCATTACAAGTATCCGTTTCCTTGGAGAGGCTGCATGCGGACGCAGGGACGCAGAGGCCCCGCGCTTGGAAGCTGCGGCAGGAATGAAGACCGAAACGGTTGTACCTTTGTGGGGAACGGACTCCACTTTTATGCTTCCGTTGTGTTTCTTTATGACCGAATGCGCAATGGCCAGTCCGAATCCCATTCCTTTCTGGCTTCCGCGATACTTGGTGGAAAAATAGGGATCGAATATGTAGGGCATGTTTTCTTCCGGAATTCCGGCACCTTCATCCGCAATAGAGACTTTCACATAGCGGCCTTCACCAGGATCGATCCCTTCAGCCCTTGTCCCGTCGATTTCTACGTTTTCAGTGCTGATCGAAATGAGGCCGCCCCTGGACATAGCTTCTCCGGCGTTCTCCATCAGGCCTGTAAAAACCTGGCGCATCTGGTTCTCATCGACTTCCACGTCCCACAGCTCCGCAGCCCCCTTGATTTCCCAGGCTGTCATCGAGCTTCTCAATACGAGGTCGGCAACGTTTGAGACCAGCTCGTGCATCGAGATGCGGCATTTGACCGGACCTCCGCCCGAAGAAAAGGTTATGAACTTCTGGGTCAGGTCTTTGGCGCGAAGACATGCCTTTTCCGCTTCGACCAGATGCCGTTGCGCCTGGTGCTCCCGCTCGATTTTGAGTTGCGCCATATTGATATTGCCCATTATGACAAACAGCAGATTGTTGAAGTCATGAGCGATACCACCCGCAAGCACCCCTATGGCTTCGAGCTTCTTGGCGTTAAACAACTCATCTTCCAACTTCTTGCGATCGTCGTCTCTCATTCGTCTTATCCCGATTCAACTCGAGAATTGCCCTTTTATTCGTGCGATTGTCAATTCGATCAGATCACTGATTTCCTTCAGCCGATCGGATGTCTCGGCTTCGAATCGCAAGACGAGAACGGGCTGAGTGTTGGAGGCGCGCACGAGCCCCCAACCGTCGGGGAAATTGATCCTCGCGCCGTCTATATCGATCACTTCCAGGTTTTTTTCTATGAATTCCCTCTTTGCGCTCTCGACGACTGCAAACTTTATTTCGTCGGGACACTCGATCCTTATCTCCGGAGTAGAATGCATGGCAGGGACCCCGCTGAGAAGCTCGGGTATTTGTTTGCCACTTTTTGAAAGTACTTCGAGCAGCCTGCACGAGGCGAATATGCCGTCATCGAATCCAAAATATCCATCCTTGAAGAAAATGTGGCCGCTCATCTCACCAGCCAGTTGGGCATCGACTTCTTTCATTTTCCGCTTTATGAGCGAATGCCCGGTTTTCCACATGATAGCCTTTCCGCCATGCCGTTCGATATCGTCGTAGAGGGTTTTCGAACATTTGACTTCGGAGATGAAAACCGATCCGGGACGCCGGGACAAAATCTCCCTGGCGAAAATGATCATGAGCTTATCTCCGAAGACAACCTCGCCTCGATGATCGAGCACTCCCAGCCGGTCGCTGTCCCCGTCGTAGGCAATGCCTACATCCAGTTTCTGCCGAATGATGAGTTTACGCAGGTCGTCGAGGTTTCCCATTACCGTAGGATCGGGCTCATGATTGGGGAAGGCGCCGTCCATGTCGCAGTAAATCGGATAGACTTCACACCCCAGCCTGTCCAGAATAGCGGTTGCCACAGGGCCACCGGTCCCGTTGCCCGCATCGACGCCGACTCTCAGCTTTCGGTTGAGCCTGACATTTCCCGTAACGAATTCGATGTAGGGGGCAATGATATCGAAACGGTCGAGGCTTCCGTCTGCCTGGATAAATTCTTCCGATCCCATGATTGCGGCCAGTTTCTGGATTTCAGCTCCTGCAATGGTGTCAAAGCCGTTACAGACTTTGAAGCCGTTATACTCGGGAGGATTATGGCTCGCGGTAATCATCATGCCGCCTTCGCGGTCGAGATGACGTATGGCAAAGTAGAACAGGGGCGTTGGACACACCCCTACATCGACAACGTCCATCCCTGAGCCGAGAAGGCCTTTGACGAGCAGGTCGCGGTAGCGGTCGGAAGTGAGACGGCAGTCTCTGCCAACCACAATCCGCCTTTTGCCTTCCCGCGCCATATATGTTCCGAACGCCCTGCCCAGGGTGTATACATCTGAATCGGTAATTTCAGAACCAGCAATTCCGCGTATGTCGTATTCTCGAAAAACCTTTGAAAGCATGATTGCACACCCACGATTAGATGGAAATTCGGACAACGCCGCGATAAGTCGGCGAAAAACGTTGGTACGAAGATTCGAAGTTTAAAGGGGGACATAACGGGGGCGCTGCGAGCGCCTCCCGTGAGCTTTGTCATCTCCTGTCCCGCTATCTTGGAAAGTTCAGATCATTTCTCTTTTTCAAAGTCTTCCTTGGCAGCCCCGCAAACCGGACAAACCCAGTCACCTGGCAGGTCCTCGAAACTCGTACCGGCAGGTATTCCCCCTTCGGGATCCCCCACGGCAGGGTCATAGACGTAGCCGCAGACCGAACATACGTATCGATCCATTTTTCCTCCTTTTGCAATTGTAAGTGGTGTCATTGAGGCCAAAGCAGGGGTATATAATAAAAAGCCACCCGGTAAAATGCAATAAGCGGCGTGCGTAACCTGCAGGACCGGACGATTCAGCACTCCGGTCAGGAACGTTTCCTCCAGATCCTCCTCAGGCGCAACGCGTTCGATACGACCGAAACTGAACTCATAGCCATTGCTGCAGCGGCAAACATCGGATTGAGCAGAATGCCGAAAAAGGGATACAGCACTCCGGCGGCTATAGGTATGCCGACGGAATTGTAAAAAAATGCCCAGAAAAGGTTTTCTTTGATGACCCGCATGGTAAGCGAAGAAAGCTTAACAGCCGAGGCAACCAGCAGGAGCTCGTCCCGCATGAGAGTAATGTCGCTCGCCTCAACGGCGACGTCCGTACCTGCGCCCATTGCAATTCCGATGTCTGCAGCCGCCAGGGCTGGAGCGTCATTTACGCCGTCTCCGACCATGGCGGTGATTCTGCCCTGCGACTGGAGCCGTCGAATTTCGCCTGCTTTATCGCCCGGAAGGACCTCGGAGAGCACCTGTTCGATTCCAGCCTGGTGAGCGATTGCTTTGGCCGCCTCGAGCCTGTCGCCGGTAACCATTATAACATCGAGGCCCATTTTTTTTAGAAGAGAAACCGTCTCGGCGGCAGTAGGCCTTATGGTGTCGGCCAGGGCGATGATCCCGGCCGGTCTTCCATCCTTTGCGACAAATACGCACGTTTTGCCCGACTCCTCGAGCAGCCCGGCGCTTTTCTCAAGCTCACGCGCGTCTATACCCTCCAACTCGACAAATTTTTTGCTCCCGATACTAATCCTGCTCTCACCTACCCGGGCGCGAGAGCCCAGGCCGGAAACGGATTCAAAATCGAGGGCTGCGGTCTGCGTTGTGTCCCGGCCGGCTTGTCCGTTTAACGTTGCCTTGACTATTGCTTTTGCCAGCGGATGTTCCGAGAAGGCCTCGACCTGCGCGGCCATACCCAGAACGTCTGTCTCCGAAAACTCCCGGGCCGCCACGACGTCGGTCACTTCAGGCTCGCCCCTCGTTATGGTGCCGGTCTTATCGAATACCACGGTATCCAGGCGATGCGCACGCTCGAGGCTTTCACCTCCCTTTATAAGTATCCCGTTTTCAGCCCCCAGACCCGTGCCGACCATAACCGCAGTGGGTGTGGCCAATCCCATCGCGCAAGGGCACGAGATTATCAGCACGGAGACAAAATTGAGGATCGCGCGGCTGAGGACGTGGCCGGGTACGGCGAAATACCAGATAATAAAGGTGACTGCGGCAATCGAAAGAACCGCGGGAACGAAAATGGAGGCGACTTTGTCCGCCAGGCGCTGAATGGGGGCTTTAGACCCCTGCGCCTCCTCCACGAGGCTTATTATGCGCGCAAGAGCGGTTTCAGCCCCAACCCTTGTGGCCTTGAAAATAAAACTCCCGCTCTGATTGATGGTCCCAGCAAAAACATCACTTTCCGGCTTTTTTGAAACAGGCATGCTCTCGCCTGTCAGCATTGATTCGTTTACAGACGATTCGCCGGAGACGACGATCCCGTCAGTAGGTATGCGGTCTCCTGGCCGAACCACGATGGAATCTCCGCGAAGCACTTCTTCGACGGGGATGTCCATCTCCGCACCCTCACGAATTACTCGCGCCGTCTTTGGGGTGAGCTTGATCAGTTTTTTAATCGCTTCGGAGGTCCTTCCCCTGGCCTTGAGTTCGAGAAGCCTGCCGACAAGAACCAGGGTCACGATCATGGCGGCCCCGTCGAAATATACGAACGGCTCGATGCCGGGCGCCGAGAACAGGCGAGGGAAAAAGGTCGCCACGGCTGAATAAAGGTACGAGGACAGGGCCCCCATGGCAACCAGGGTGTTCATATCGGCGGTCTTTTGACGCGCAGATTTGAACGCCCCCGTCATAAAACGGCTGCCGACCCAAAAAACGACAGGCGTCGTAAGAACCAGGAGCAGATAAAGCATCAGGGGGCGGGGAACGTTATTCAAGAACGGGAAAAGGTGCTGCATGTTGCCGACCATTATAATGAGGCTCAGCACGGCGCCTGCGGCCACCTTGCGTTTCATTTCGGCAAGCTCTTTTATCCGTGCGGCCTCAGTCGGGTCCTCGGCATCCTCCTGATAGACGCCAAGATATTCATACCCCGCCTCTTCGATGGCCGTCCTGATCGCAGCCCAGTCGGCAAGCCGGGGAGAATACTCGACAGTCGCCCTCGATGTGGCCAGATTTACAGAGGCGTCCTCCACGCCGGGAACGGCTTTAAGCACATTTTCAATTCGTCTGACGCATGCGGCGCAACTCATGCCCCCGACGAGAACGGCGGTTTTCCTGTTACCATTCTGCGCCCCTGCTTCGAGTTGCGCGCCGTATCCAAGCTCCTCTATCTTCTTTGGAATCGATTCTTCGTCCAAAACCGCCTCGTCAAATTCGACCAATGCCTTCGAAGTAGCGAAATTGACCGAAGCCGAGGCAACTCCGGGAAGCGATTTCAATCCTTCTTCAACTCTTCTGACACATGCGGCGCAACTCATTCCCTCAACGCGAACGGTTCGCTTAGCCAAGCTCATAACCAGCTTTCTTGATCTTCTCCCTGATGAGGTCGTTATCCACCGGATGCGTCTCGTCGAAAGTCGCCTCCCCTTTGGCGAGGTCCACGGTGACGTTGGCTATTCCATCAATTTCCTCCAGGGTCTTTTTCACACTCTTCACGCAGTGTTGACAGGACATTCCTTTGACTTTTACAGTTTTCATCCCTACCCCCTTCGGGAAAACCGGTCCCCCAGAATTGTTATTGAGTTATTGTGAAAATTACTCAGCGAGTCATGCTACTTTTAAAATTATGTACAGGTTGGTCCCGGGATGGTGTTGGTCTGGAAACATGTTTCCAACGTCTTTAAGTCTCAGCCTGGTACCCGTTTTTACCCCCGGCGGAATGCGCACGGAAATCAGCTTCCCTGCTCCATATTGAGGCAAACTGATTTGCACTGTGTCGCCAAAGCGCGCCTGGGCCGGCGTAATGTTGAGGCTGTACGTCATGTCCCGGCCGAAAGATTTCCTGTCCCGCCCTTCTAAGTGCCGATGTCCTTGCTCGAGGCCGAAGACCTTCTTCAGTAAATATCCCCCAGCAGCCTTTCCCGCTTTTCCAAGAAGAGACAGGCTCGTAGAAAGCAGTTTTCCCGGTTTTAATGCATCCAGCTCCGAGTCGGGGGCAGGCCGAAAATGATTCTGCTGCCGGCCCGGGGTATTGCCGTAGCGGACCACGCGTACCCTTCCCGGCCCGAAAATGAAGCCCTGGAAAGAAATGTTTTTTCCGCCAAAAAAGAAATTATTCATAAACGAAGAATCAAACCTGATTCCAACGCGTGAAAACTCTCTTTCCATTTCCTGGAAAATATCTTGAGCGCGGCCGCTTGTGAAAAAATCCCTTAATATATCGTCCTGTGAATAGGCGAATCCACTTCCACGGCCGATTCCAGGCTGATAACCAACCCGGCGGTATTGGTCGTACTGGGACCGCTTTTCACTATCTGAAAGCACACCGTAGGCTTCATTTATTTTTTTGAAACGCTCCTCAGCTCCGCTATCACCCGGATTTCTGTCCGGATGAGTCTCCAGGGCAAGTTTTCGATATGCTTTTTTAATCTCTTCCGACGATGCCTCAGGGGAAACGCTCAGTATTTGATAGTAGTCTAAATTATTTGACATCGAGGTCTCGATCTGTCTCCTGTTCGCTACTCTTTTCGCAATATTGTTTTAATATAGAACTAAAAAGACAGAATATCAACAAGCAGAAACCGGCTGCGCCGCGGGGGCAGCAATATTTGTCAAGGGGGAGCGAAAGCGAAAAAGGTTGTTTTTGGCGGGTTGGCGCCGACGGAGGCTACCGGCGTGAGGCTTGTTGGGCAAAAAACAGGGAGGCCCCAACAAGAAGGTTGCCAAAACCGGAATCGTTCTCTATAATAGTCAACCATTGCCGAAGTGGTGGAACTTGGTAGACACGCCATCTTGAGGGGGTGGTGGGGAGACCCGTGCCGGTTCGAGTCCGGCCTTCGGCATTTTTGAGAATCCTCTGGAATATCAACTACTTATCCAAGTCAGCCTTGCGGCAAAATGACTGCCTGTGCTAAGGTAACCCTGCAAAATCAGGTAATTACAGCCATTCATGCCGAAGATGGCCTTCGGCATGAATGCTCATGATGGGCCCAACAAGGTGGGTTCAAACCTTGGATGAAATTCTGTGCCACTTTGCAGGTTTTTCTTGTAAAATATCCTATTACGATGCCGGATTTTCGGGGCGAGAGGTCCATGGCGTGAGATTTTGTGCTCGTAGAACCCATCGCTGATTTCCGAAATCAAAATATTGTTTTTGAGGAAGGTTAAGCTGATGCTCAAGCGAATCTATATCGATAACTTTCGGTGCTTGGTCAATTTTGAGCTCACGTTTGACGCTCTCCACCTTTTCCTTGGTCCAAACGGTTCCGGAAAAACATCCGTCTTCGATGCATTGTCGAAGATCCAATCGTTTGCAAATGGCGATGGTAAAGTGGATCAGTTGTTCCCAGCGACCGAGCGAACACGTTGGCAAGAATCGAGGCTGCAGCAATTCGAACTGGAGTTGGAAGGGAACGGTGGGACCTTTAAATACGAGCTTGCCATCGATCACGATCCGGAGGGATTGAGAAGTAGAGTCAAACACGAGCGTCTCGGGTTCAATGGCCAACCGCTGCTCAGGGTGGAACTAGGTGAGGTTCAACTCTTCCGCGACAATCATTCTCAGGGACCAACTTACACGTTTGACTGGACTCAGTCATTGCTGCCGACAATCTTACCTAGGCCATACAATACACAACTGACTTGGTTCAAAGAACGTATGCAGCGCTTCGTTATCGTGCAAATCAGTCCCGTCCTGATGGCTGATGAGAGTTCTGGAGAAGAGGCACGCCCCTCTCGCCGAATGGAGAACTTTGTCTCCTGGTATCGATATCTTTCAGCCGACCAAGGAAAGATTTTTGAACTCACTCGGGTATTGAAGGAAATCCTCGATGGATTTGAGAACTTCCGCTTTAAAAAGGCGGGGGAACATTCTCAAATCCTGAAACTCATCTTCACTCGGCAGCCCAATGGAGACGGCCACGTTGAGTACCGTCTAGGCGAACTCTCAGATGGCCAGCGTATGATTATTGCCCTCTACGCGCTCCTTACATGCACACAGTCGGAAAACTACACTCTTTGCGTCGATGAGCCTGAGAACTATCTGGCGTTGCCGGAAATCCAACCCTGGCTGACCCAACTCTATGATCTATGCTGCCAAAGGAAGCTCCAAGCACTTCTCATTTCGCACCACCCCGAACTGATCAATTACCTTCTGGCATCTCCTGTGGGGTACTGGTTTGATCATGAACCGAACACTCCTGTGCGGGCAAAGCCCATAGCAACTGATAACACCAGCGGACTTCCCTTTGCAGAGCTCATAGCGCGAGGATGGCTTCATGAGCAGGCGTAAGGTGTCCATGATGATTCTGTGTGAAGACCGGCAGCAGGAGGTTTTCGCCAGACATTACCTCATCCAGTGCGGTGTGCCTCGTGCGAATATCAGGACTAAAATTTGCCTCGGGGGGTCCGGCGAACAATACGTTCGAGAGCAATACCCGGTCGAGGTGAGAGCGCACCGGAGCAAGAGTTCCTTCCTCTCTGTGGGCCTGACGGTTGTGACGGATGCTGATACGCTGTCCGTCCAGGATCGCCTCCGAAATTTGGATGAGGAACTCCTCGCAAGCTCTCAACAAGGACGCCAAATAAATGAACGGATAGGTATATTCGTGCCAAAGCGAAATATCGAAACCTGGATTCACTACCTCAAGGGAGAAATCGTCAATGAAGAAAAATCCTATGCGAAATTCCAGTGTGAAAGCGACTGCAAACCCCTTGTGGAGGTTCTCTTTCAACGGTGTGTGAACGGATTGGAGAGCGGCGCTCCTGATTCCCTCCGGCAGGCTTGTAGTGAACTCAAACGGGTCTTGTCGTGAATGCCGGATCCGCCCCCAAAACATGCGACAAAGAATAATCCATCAGGTATTGTTCCATACCGCACGGCATCACCAAAGGAAACACATGACGGTCCTCTCCAGTGACATCTTGCAGCATCATGGTCCGTACCTGCGACTCGCCGATTGTCCCAAACGATTGGAAAATTCCGAGGGAGACTGGCCAGAGCGCACGCTATATCAGGATTTTGTGTTTTTCGAGTTTGCTGACGATCTGCTTGAAACCTACTGCTCGCTCACTCATAGCTACTCGCCGTTCGACCCATATGGTCTCATCCCCTGGGATGAACCGCACCGGATTCTCACTTTCTCGTCCGAGTTGCTGCTCTGGGCACTCCAGTTAGCTCGCTGTCGCCCCGGTGACTTCGAACAGCATCTCAATATATATGAGCATTCCACGCGTTTCAATGCGGGTGAGGCGGCTAGACCGGAGCATTTGCAGCAAGACATGCTTGAAACCCTCATATTTCTGGCCGCCACTTTTCATCGCATCGCATTTTTCAACGATGTCTTTTAATTGTCGGCATATGAAGGGAACCTTTTTGCGACAGGCGAAGACCACTCAGTATCGCTCCATATCGCTCGGTATCGCAAATTGAGGCAGGCAGGCCGGAAAAGCTTATGGGCTCTATGCCGGGGTGGAATCCGGCCTTCGGCATTCCAAGGGAAAGTAGAGTAATTTCGCCATCTTACAAGGTGCCGCTACCTCGGCACGGCCATCGGGCTCCCGCTTAAACCATTTAAAATCAACTACTTACAATCCGATCCGCCGAGGAAGGACTTCGGCACCCTTCTTAATCTTTTTGGCTGCTCACTAAGGCCGATGGGAAAAAATCAGTATCCGTAAGCTGGTAGTCGCTGGCAATTTCACCACTGGTCCTGCCCACATTCTGCATCTTTTATTTTTGCCATCGGCCTAATCTGGCTCGCTCAGCCTCAAGAAGGAAAACCGCCGATCAAATGCGCGGCAAGAGGAACTGTCAAGAATTACAAGTGTCGGCGATTTGATTGACCCGGAGAACATAACGGGTCTGGATTTTGCCGTCTCTATGAGCCACTTCTGGTTACCGCTTCTATTGCCATTTCTGGTTGCCGTTTGGCAGTCAATCTCGGGTCGTGGTATACGGTTTGGAAATGTAAGTGAGGCGCTGACATTGTGGATTGGCTAGGGGATGTTTATTACTTGCAGGACTGGAGATTTTGAATTATGGGTGCTCCGATGACAAATTTGCCGGCGGTTCCGCCCCCGTGGGTCAGTTATTCGAACGTACCGGGGCGCCAGGATGGGTCGGTCCAGGTCGTAGCGGCCGGTGATATTCCATGTCAAGGTTGTCAAAGTGGTGGCAGTTATGGCAGCACTGGAATGTATCTCATTAATGGCAAAGTCTTGTGCAATGATTGCGCGGTCAAAGCACTCGGAATTCAGAACGAGAACGCCGCTGAAAAGGTTAGAACTCTGCATCCCTTTCTACTCCCGGGGAATCGAGGATGATTGATCGCGAGTTATCACTCAGCAATCTGGCCGAGGGTGACATTTTTCACGGCGAGTGTCCCAATGGGGCAAGTCTTATTTGCCTCGTGACGTCTGTTTCGGAAAACATCATTGAAGCAAGGACCGTAACCACTCAACTGCATTTCCAATTTGATCGCAAGACCGGCATAGCAAAATGGGGCGATGAGCCGGTCATATGCACCATAGATTCTGTCGCACCTCTTCCGATGGAGATTCACAACGTGATGTTGGGGCTTGACCGCAAATTCGGACAGGAGGATGATCCGGACGATCCGGACCAATTCAAACTGAGCGATGCCGAAAAACGAGCGTTGATCTTTGTTGCCTCGTTCTATCCTTCAAATCCTCTATAGGGCTGTGTTCAATCTCCTGTGAAAACCGAATAATGAATCCGTGCTACGAACTGCCACTCGGTGTAACATAGTGCTGCTCTGTACAATCAAACTTGTCGTCTATCAGGGGAAACGCAATAAAATCAACACATCTGATCAGCGACGATTATAATTCCCACTTGGCCGGTCTTGGGCTTAAAAATGGAAACCTGTCCACAAGCTCGTTGCCTGTGCCCCGGGTGAAAACCACCTCGGAATGTACATTGAATTTGTTGGAACTAAATAGCCAGGGGATGTAATATTATTGCCTGTTGGCTCTTACTTTTTCGCAGGCACGGCGCTTCTGCCGGCTGCGGCGAAGCAATGAGCTCACTTGACGGCCGTTTAGTTCGGCCCGCAATTGCCGTAAAATTGATTATATTTCGCGGAGGCGATCCCTTTTCTGAGTGTAGAAAGCCGCATGCAGAAACGAAAAACATACAATCCAAAACGTCGGTGCGCAAGGAATCAGATCCAAATTATTTGAACCGGCTTGCCCATTCAGTCCACTACGGCGGCAACCCCGAGCATAAGATCAATCCGGGGGACTTCGGTTTGACACCCCCTTCGCTGCCGCAAGCTGACAAGACAAAGTGTGATATAGTTAAAGTCTTCCTCAGGAAAGAAGCGATCGGATTGCTCAAGGAAGGGGTTCGAAAGGGATTGATTAGCGAGCGGGTGCGAAACGACTATCCTCAAAACATCTGGGTCGTGACAGAGGAGGGCTGGCCCCTGGAAGCCCAGCTCGAAAATGTGCAAAAAGGAGTCTACCATGGATATCCAATGGCGGAGACCGACCCATTTCGCGAAGAAGTAATGGCACAATGGAACAAACAATGAGCCATTTTTCTGTCGATCTGCATCAATGGCTGACTAAAGAAAGTGAAGACCCGGTCGCCCGCTTCAGTTTAGCTGAACTGAGTATCACCGCCGGCGGGTGGAAGGCTACAGAGATCGAGGACACGGTGTCAAGAACTGTTCGCCCCTGGGTCCGCGTTTCTGCTTTCGCCCTGGCGCGGTGGTTTGCGATAAACTGGTGGAGACTGCTTTGGGAGCCGGAAAGAAATACAACATCCTGGAGGATGAGCCACAAGGTAGGGGCGACCGGGGAAGGCTATCTGTGGCCCGACCTAACATTCAGTAGCGATGGCGAAACCGTTCTGGTTAGCAGCAGACCCTCATTTCTCAAATCAGGTTCAGTTCGGTACCTAAATAATTTCGATGAATTCATCTCTGTCCATCAATTTGCGAGCGGAATACACTCATTTATTGAGGCAGTTATAAGAAGGCTCTCAGATACAGAGGTTCGATCATCCGAGCTTCAAAACCTCTGGAAGGAAGTTCTCGTTGAGCGATATGACCCGAAATTGGCATCTTGGCGTAGGCTCGAAGCCATAATGGGATATGATCCCGATGAGGCGCCCGAACAGATTATGACCGCCCTTCAATTTACAGCACGGGAATATGGGTCGGGCGCCGTTGAGGAAATGGCGGCGGAGTCTATGCAGGATGCTGTTACAAATATTGAGACCCTTTGGGGAAGACCGCGCAAGGAGGCCATACCGGTTATTATTCCATCTTTCGAGGATTTAAAGAGACGAATCAGTAAGATACAAGCATCGCTCTTTCCCTGGCAAAGAGCCACAGAGGCTGCTCGAATAGTCCGTAAGCTCTGGTCCTTGAGCCCAGGCCCTGTGTCAACATCTACCCTAGCGGACATCCTTTCAGTCGAGCAGAGAGCATTAGAGGAAACAGTGAATGTGCAGGGGCCGATCAATGCCGGTTTTCGCAATTCCGAGACAAACATCTTTAGCGCCTTTCTGAGGAGCCACCTTCCTGCAAGCCGTCGCTTCGCATTGCTGCGGCTTATTGGAGACCATCTGACAGCTCCGCGAGATGACAAATTGCTTCCCGCGACTATATATGCCAAGACTCGGCGCCAGAAGTTCCAAAGAGCGTTCGCACAGGAGTTTCTGTGTCCATACTCGGATCTGCTTTCCTATCTAACCCCGGCAGAACCCAGTGATGAAGACATAGAGGATGCCGCGCACCATTTCGATGTTTCCGCGCTGATGGTCAAAACCATTCTGGTAAATAAGGGTGATCTGGAACGTTCATGTCTTCCTTGTTCATAGTATTTGGTCTTTCGAATTAAAGTCAGCCCATTCTTAGCCTTCTACCCGTACCCTGACTTGTTGCTCGGTAACACGCTGTAGCGCTAAGCGTTATCAAACTTGTCGTCTATCAGAAAAAACATAGTAAAATTAAGATATCAGGGGACCAATGCCGATTTCAGAGGCAAGGCCAACGAGGATTATAAAAAGCGCAGCAAAGATCAGGATACGAGTGGGCCAAGAAAATCCCGCCAGAAGGTCGATTGGTCAAAAATCACTTTCGTTTTCGTAACTCCTTTGGTCTGGAAGGACAAACAGGACTGGGCTGACAAAAAGAGTGCGGAAGGCGTCTGGCGCAATGTCACGGTGATTGACGGTGTCGACCTCCAAGACTGGCTTGAAACCGCCCCGGCCGTCAACCTGCAATTCGCGGCCGAACTGGGATTGGCGCCCGAAGAAGGGCTTCAAACGCCGGAATTGGCTTGGAAGGAATGGAGCCTCCGAAGCGTCCCGCCGGCCTCGGAGGGACTGGTCGTGGCAGGCCGCCAGGAGCAAGAAAGGGAGTTCATAGAACGCTTATCCGCCCCTCCCGGCACGTTCACTGTTCGTGGAGACTCGCCCCGGGAAGTCCTTGGTGAAGATCTACGAGCGAACCTACATGCCCGGACCGTTGTTGCAGAGAACGAGGGTGTCGCAGCCCGACTCGCTCATTTGAAGAATCTCATCGTCATTCTCAAACAGCCTCGGGGGCAGGTTTCCGGCTTTCTCTCGTCCAGGAATTGCCATGTGGTCGTACCGGAGGGCAATGATGAGCGCTCAATGGGAAATGTACTCGTGGTTCCGAGACCTACACATCGCGAATTTTCGGAAGCTTTGGCGGGAATGCGGCTTTCAGAAGAAGAGGCCGATCAAACTTCCCGCGCCTGCGGTCGAAGTGTCACCATCCTCCAGCGGCAACGCGCGCCGGCGAACGTATGGACCCTAACCGCTCCCGTCGATGCTTTTCAGTTGCTCGCCCATCGTCTGACCTCGGCGAACCTGGCAAGATTCAAGGACGCGTTCCGAAAAGTCTTCGGACGAATCGATTCCAAGGTCGAGATCCCGCCAGAAAAGCGGATCTTCCATAGCCAGAGGCTGGAAGGATGACGCTGAACGGGAAGATATCCGAGCTGAACAGGATAAACAAAGCCTGTATTAAGCTGAATTTTGGGATCCTCTATCTTGACAGTAAACAGGCGGATGACTTAGGTCTTCATAGAAAATCTTGGAGGCCTTCTTTCGGGTAAAGGTGGCTAGCGGCCCCTTTGGCCACGCTTGCTTCTTGAAGCGCTGTTAGACCCGGAAGATTTGCCTCATGAAATCTCGGTGGGAGGAATACAATGGAATCAGTAAGTCAGCTGGCAAAGAAAGCCATCGAACCCGTCGAACGGATCCGATTGGTCGAGGCAATTCTAAACAGCCTTGATAAACCTGATCAGGATATTGAAAAGAGTTGGATTGCCGAATCGGAAGCGCGGTATGAGGCCTATAAAAGAGGAGAAATCGATTCACAAGACTGGGATGAAATCAAGAAGAGGTATGGTCGTTGAAAGTTCGTTTCCTCTCCCCAGCGAGTGTCGAGTTGGATGGAGCCATCCATTATTACGACCACCACCTGCCGGGTTTAGGCTTCCGCTTTTTCCATGAAGTCAATGCGGCAATTGACAGAATAAGCCTCATGCCGGAAGCATGGACCAGAATTGGCGATCGAACGAGACGCCGTCTCCTGAAGGGTTTTCCTTATGCTCTTCTTTAGGTAGCCGAAAAAGATGAAATCCTGATCACCGCAGTAGCTCATCTCCACAGAGACCCCGAGCATTACGAAAATAGAATCTATTGATTGTGCATAATGTTTTGAACTTTTCCATTCTGGACGGGGCCGGTTGAATTTGGACCAACTTCAGATCATACAACTTCACTTGCAACAAGAAATGATCACTCGGTATCGCTCCATATCGCTCAGTAACGCAAATTGGGACAGGCAGGCCGGGAAAGCTCATGGGCTCTATGCCGACCTTGAATCCGGCCTTCGGCGCTCTGCTTGATTTTGTTCAAAAAATTACCCTACAAACCTTAATTTGCCACCGTTAGAGGTCATCGAAGACATAGAGGAATCGGAGAAGGTCTGCGCGTGCGGGACGAAACTTTTCCGGGCGGTCTCAAAGTATGCCGATGCGCTCCCGCTCTACCGGCAGGAAAAGATTTTTGAGCGCATTGGTGTCGACATCGGCCGCTCTGCGATGGCCGGCTGGATGGTCATGGTGCCGCAAGGCTCTAAACCGATAATGGATCTTCCATACGAGAGACTTCATTCCAGTCCACTGATAAATGTCGATGAAACGCCGGTTCAGATCTTAAAAGAACCGGGGAGGGAAAACACAACAAAATCATACAAGTGGGCGTTTCGAGGAGGATCTCCTGAAAAGCCGGTCATCCTTTACCGGTACTCGCCCCAAGATCCGGTGAAGTTCCACGGGAGGTCGTACAGGGCTGCCGAGGGTGTTGCCAAACCGATGCCTTCTCGGGATATGAAGGCCTCGATCAGACAATAGATGGACTAAAGCTCGCAGGCTGCTTTGCCCACGCCCGCCGCAATTTTGTAAAGGTAATCGATGCCCGGGGCAAAGGGGCCAAGGGGAAGAACGGAAGCGCCGAGGTTGCCCCTGGGCATGTCCGACAACTCTACAGGATTGAAGAAGCGGCCCGGACCATCAAGCTCTCACCAGAAGAAATCCAGCGATTCCGAATGGACAAGACAGAACCCGCTCTCACTGAGTTCAAGGCCTGGCTGA
>JAJYTC010000259.1 GCA_021793275.1 Deltaproteobacteria bacterium
CCCGAGCGATGTATTGTGTTTACCCTCTATACATCACCGGGCAGAGAAAGACCAGACTTTAGTGCACGTAAGCGGTTTTGCTCAGAGAATATCGTTGAACCGAATCACCGTGCCATCCACCCTTTGACAATATCATACCGCCGCGATAGGTGTTAAAAGCTCTATCAGGGTCTGATTAAGCGGGGTATAAGGAGGAAAGGGGCATGCCGTCAATACTGGTCGTTGAAAACAACGATTTTTTCAGACGTTCCTTCAAGGAAATCCTGAGAATGTACATACCCTCTCTGTCGGTCGAGGAGTCAGCCGACGGAGCGGACATCATTGCAAAAATCTCTCGGACTTTGCCTGATATGATCTTCATGGACATAAGGTTGCCCGGCAAAAACGGCCTCGAACTGACCCGTGAGATTAAAGGCAGTTACCCCGACATGGTGGTAAGCATCTTCACGAGTTACGATCTTCCCGAGTACCGAAAGATTGCCCACGATTGCGGGGCGGACCACTTTCTTCTAAAAGACGCTCTGACAGGCGCCGAGATCGCGGCCATGGTCAAAGAGGTCGTTAAAAGGAAGAAAAAGGACCCGGGGGAAATGTGCGGGAACAAGTGCGTCCACTGAAAATCGAAAGTGCGCGCACAACAGGAGGGCAGGGCGCTTATGCCGCCCCCTTGAGCGCCTCGGCCTGGAAATAGGTATTGAGCGGGTCGATGAGTTCGTCGAGCATTCCGGTCAAGATAACGTCGAGCTTGTAGATTGTCAGGTTGATGCGGTGGTCGGATACTCGATTTTGGGGGAAATTGTATGTTCTGATTCTTTCGCTGCGGTCTCCGGTTCCCACCTGGCTCTTCCTGTCCCTGGCTATTTTTGCTTCCTGTTCGCGCTGCATGGAATCAAGCAACCGCGCCCGCAGCACCTTCAGCGCTTTGGCCTTGTTTTTGTGCTGGGATTTTTCGTCCTGGCAGATCACCACGAGCCCGGTGGGAATGTGGGTTATACGAACCGCCGAATCCGTCGTATTGACACTCTGGCCCCCGGGACCCGACGAACGAAATACATCGACGCGGATGTCGCCCGGGTCAATAAAGACATCGACCTCTTCGGCCTCGGGCAGCACGGCCACGGTAACCGCGGAGGTGTGTATCCTTCCCTGGCTTTCGGTAACCGGGATTCGCTGCACCCGGTGGACCCCGCGCTCGAATTTAAGCCTGCTGTAAGCGCCCTTGCCGTTGACCGATGCTATTATTTCCTTGAACCCTCCAATGCCCGTGGGGTTGGAATCAAGGACTTCGACCTTCCATTTTTGCATTTCAGCATAGCGGGAATACATGCGGAAAAGGTCTGCAGCGAAAAGAGCGGCCTCCTCGCCTCCCGTGCCCGCCCGGATCTCCAAAATAACGTTTCTGTCGTCATTGGGATCCTTCGGGGCCAACATGAGCTTGAGCTCATTTTCGGTCGTATCCACTCGCTCTTTGAGGCCGGCAATTTCATCCCGGATGAGTTCCCGCATGTCGGGATCCTCTTCCCTTTCGAAAAGAGACTGGTTGTCCTGGAGCTCTTCTTTCAACTTCTTATAGTAGGTGAATTTGTCCACAATGGGAGCGATTTCGGCGCGCTCCCTGGCAATCTGCTGATACTCCTTCTGATTTGTCAGCAGCTCAGGGTTGCCGAGATCCTCTTCGAGCTTTTGAAATTTCTCAACTACGCTTTCCAGCCTGTCGAACATTTTTTGCGCCTGTCTCGAAACCGGTCTTTTGAACCTGGAACCTGAGACGTTGAACTGGAATTAAAAAACCGGGGGTAGAGCCGGTTGGCCCGCGCCGCCCTGCCGGGGCCGCGCGGCCATCGAGGCGGAAAAACTCCTCCGCCGCGCCTGACAGGGGTCTAAGCCTTCTCATCGGACTTTTGGAATTTCTCGTATTTGCGGCGAAATCTCTCGATGCGCCCTGCCGAATCGACCAGTTTCTGTTTGCCGGTATAGAAAGGATGGCACTTGGAGCATATTTCCACCCGGATTTCCTTTTTCGTGGAACCAGTGGTGATTTCGTTGCCGCATGCGCATTTTATTACCGTTTGGTAGTACTGCGGGTGAATGTTGTCCTTCATCTGTTTTCCTTCCTGGTGTGGCGAAGTCGTGCGCAAACCATTACCAAAACCGCCACTCTACTATATTTTATCTGTTCATGGAAGCCAGAAAATCGGCATTGTTTTTCGTTCCCTGCATTTTATCCAGCAAAAACTCCATCGCGTCTACAGGGTTGAGCGGTGAGAGCAGCTTTCGCAAAATCCAGATCCGGTTGAGATCCTCGGGCGCAATGAGCAACTCTTCCTTTCTCGTTCCGGATTTATTTATGTCGATAGCCGGGAAGATACGCCGGTCAGCCAGTTTTCGATCCAGTACTATTTCCATGTTGCCCGTGCCTTTGAATTCTTCAAAGATCACTTCATCCATGCGGCTCCCGGTATCGATCAGCGCTGTTGCGATAATCGTCAGACTGCCTCCCTGTTCGACGTTTCGAGCAGCCCCGAAAAACCTTTTGGGCCTGTGGAGAGCATTGGAATCAAGACCGCCTGAAAGGATCTTCCCGCTCGGAGGCACCACGCTGTTATAGGCCCGGGCAAGCCTGGTGATGCTGTCGAGCAGAATCACCACGTCCTTTTTATGCTCTACGAGCCTCTTGGCTTTTTCAATCACCATTTCGGCTACCTGCACATGCCGCTGGGGTGGTTCGTCAAAAGTCGAACTTACCACTTCGGCCCGAACGTTTCGCTGCATGTCGGTTACCTCTTCGGGGCGTTCGTCAATCAGCAGCACAATCAGATAAGCGTCCTTGTGGTTAGCCGCGGTGGCATTGGCAATATTTTGCAGGAGCATGGTCTTGCCGGTCCTTGGCTGAGCGACTATGAGTCCTCGCTGGCCCGAGCCGATCGGTGTCAGAAGGTCCATGACCCGGGTGGACAGATTTTCGGGGTCCGCCTCGAGCTTAATCCTGCGATCCGGGTAAAGAGGCGTCAGGTTGTCGAAAAGGATTTTGTCCCGGGCTATTTCAGGGTCTTCATAATTTACGGCTTCGACCTTTAGAAGGGCGAAGTAGCGTTCGTTGTCCTTGGGGGGTCTGATCTGCCCGGAGATGCTGTCTCCGGTTCGCAGGTTGAACCGGCGGATCTGAGACGGCGAGACGTAGATATCGTCGGGACCCGGGAGGTAGTTGTAGTTCTGGCTTCGCAAAAACCCGAACCCGTCAGGAAGAATCTCGAGCACACCTTCGCCGTAAATAAGGCCGTTCATTTCAGCCTGAGCCTGAAGCAGTGCGAATATCAACTCCTGCTTACGCATTGAGCTTGCGCCGTCGATGTTATAGGCCTTAGCGATGGACACCAGTTCGCGGATGTTCTTGTTTTTCAGTTCGACCAGGTTCATTTCGTTGCGCCTGGAGTCCCTGATGTTAACGGTCTCGGCTGAGTTTACGGATGCGTCAGGCATGGGCTGTTCTCCAAAAAAGATATTTTAGTTTTTAAGGATCTAAACGATTATTCTTCCTGGCTAAGAGACGTTACACAGTTCCGGAGGGCATGGGACACAGGTGTTCGCGAATGGAAACCGCCGGCCGCCGAGCCAGCGGTTCTTTCTATTCAATCTTCGCCTATTGAGCAGTCCGGGGTTAAAAAGGCGGGTTAGCTCTCCTTTTTAAACCGAAATGAACATGCAGGAAAGCGGCCCCGTTTGTCAACAAGTTTCACACGGATTTCGCTAAAGATTCATATAATATTTTAACCGCCGAGGCAATAAAATCAACCCCGGCCAAAGCTTTTTCACCCGGTGTCCCCGCTACCCGCCGGCGCAGCCCCCGGCCACCGAGCTTATGCTTTGGCGCCCTAAAACCCCCATCTC
>JAJYTC010000074.1 GCA_021793275.1 Deltaproteobacteria bacterium
AGACGCTGGGGCCTAAGCCTTACGCGCAGGCGGAAGAAGGCTGAGATTTTAATCGAGGGTAACGAGGGCGAGCGGTTGAGTCAACCTTACCAAAAATCGGCGCATGTACCCATATCAAGCAGGTTCCTTTTAATAGAGGAAAATCCAGCGCGATAGTCAGGTGTATGGACAGCAATGCAAAAAGGGGTTAGCTCGAATCGAGTCAACCCCTTTCATTTTCTGGAGGCGGCAAGCGGATTTGAACCGCTGTATAACGGTTTTGCAGACCGCTCCCTTGCCACTTGGGTATGCCGCCCTTACGAATCAATAAACTTACTCGAAAAAAGAGGCCAGGTCAAGCGACAATGCACAGGCCTCAACGGCCGGCTCGATTCCGGAGGGTAGAGCTCTCAGCCTGCTGATTTGCGCACGCCGCCCAATCCCTTGGCCCCGACAGCCGGGCGCGCCGCCATCGATCTCACATCCTGGCGCGAGGAAATTTTTTTGGCAATCTCTTCCGGCTTTGCCGGGATCGCGACGATGTTCAGCCTTGGACCAGTCTGAAGCCCGAAAGACCCGCGTAGCACCCTGAGGCGTCGAGTTCTTCCTCGATTCGAAGCAGTTGATTGTACTTGGCGAGCCTGTCGGACCTGGAAAGCGAACCTGTCTTTATCTGGCCGCTTCCAACGGCTACCGCGAGATCGGCGATAAACGTATCTTCGGTCTCGCCGGAGCGGTGGGAGATAACCGTCGTATAGCCCGCCCTGTGGGCCATGTCTATGGCCTGCATTGTCTCGGTTATAGTGCCGATCTGGTTTAGCTTGATCAGCACCGAGTTGGCTATTCCTTCGGCTATGCCCTTTGACAGTATCTTCGTATTGGTTACGAAAATATCGTCTCCAACCAGTTGAAGATCGCCTCCAAGCTTATCGGTCAGCGCCTTCCAGCCTGCCCAGTCGCTTTCGGCCATACCGTCTTCGATCGAAATCAGCGGGTAGCGGTCAACCCATGCGCTGTAGAATTCAACCATTTCCTGCGGGCTTTTTTTCGCCTCGGCCTCGGCTTTGAGCACATAGAAACCGTTATCATAAAACTCACTTGCCGCAGGGTCCAGGGCTATGAAAATGTCTTCTCCCGGCCGGTATCCCGCAGCCTCGATAGCCTGCATAAGCACTTCCATCGCCTCTTCGTTGGAGCGAAGGTTGGGCGCAAATCCGCCTTCGTCGCCCACCGAGGTGCTGAGCCCCTTGGACTTGAGCACTTTTTTCAGATTGTGAAAAGTCTCGGCCCCCATTCGCAGCGCCTCGCGAAAACTGGGCGCCCCCGCAGGCACTATCATGAACTCCTGGAGATCGAGATTGTTGTCCGCATGAGCGCCTCCGTTCAAGACGTTCATCAAGGGCACGGGCAAAAGTGAGGCAGACACCCCTCCCAGGTAACGGTACAGGGGCATTTCGTTCTCCGCGGCCGCGGCCTTGGCGACCGCCATGCTCACCGATAAAATGGCATTTGCTCCAAGGCGGCTCTTGTTTTCGGTCCCATCGAGTTCGATCATGAACTGGTCTATGCCCGTCTGGTCGCTCGCCTCCATCCCGAGGAGTTTGGGTCCGATTTCATCGTTTACGTTTTGCACGGCCGTAAGGACCCCCTTGCCCATGAACCGGTCCGGGTCGCCGTCGCGAAGCTCGAGGGCCTCCCTTGAGCCCGTTGAAGCGCCCGAAGGCACGGCAGCGGTTCCCATGTAGCCGCTGTCGAGCAGGACTTCGGCCTCGATGGTGGGATTTCCGCGCGAGTCCAGTATTTCCCTTGCTTTAACCGAGAGAACTTCACTCATATCTTTCCTCCTTGATTTTTAAGGATAACCCAAAACTGCATTGACCATTTCGTTAAGTTAATATTAGAATATCGGGTTTAAATCAAATGATACTACGAAAGGATTCTCAATGGCAGCCATTCTCACCGCCGGTGAACTGCGAAAGGGCGTCAAGCTGGAAATAGATGGCGAACCTTACCTCATAACGGATTTTGAATTTACCAAACCCGGAAAAGGCCAGGCACTCTACCGCTGCCGCCTCAAAAACATGATCACCGGCATACAGTTCGATCGCACCTACCGCTCGGGCGACAAATTCACCTCTGCAGACCTCGAAGAACAGGAGATGCAGTATCTCTACAGCGACGGCCACAGCTACCATTTCATGAACATGTCGAGCTACGAGCAAATCGAGATGTCAAGCGAGGCCGTCGGGGATGCATCAAACTTTCTATCCGAAAATCTGCTGGTCAACGTGCTCCTGTTCCAGGGACGGCCCATCGGCCTGAGTGTTCCCAATTTCGTCGAACTGCAAATCGTCTCGTCGGCCCCCGGAATCAAGGGCGACACGGCATCGGGGGCAACCAAACCGGCCACGCTCTCTACCGGCCATGTCATCCAGGTCCCCCTCTTTGTCGAAGAAGGCGAAACCGTTCGGATCGATACAAGAACAGGCCAGTATGTGGAGCGCGTCAAAGGCTGATGGAAAGAGATGAAAAAGAGGTCCTCGGCGGCAAGAGGCGCTTTATCGAGATTCGCTGCCGCGTCCTCAGGCTTATCCGCGCTTTTTTTGAAAGTGAGGGGTTTCTCGAAGTCCAGACACCCCTGCTTACCGCCGCTCCGGCCCCGGAGGTCCACATAAGCCCGATTCCGGCCGGCCCTTCCCTTTTTCTGTCCACCAGTCCCGAACTTCACATGAAGCGGTTGCTCGCCGCCGGGTTTGAAAAGATCTTCCAGATAACCCGCGCGTTCCGGGCGGGTGAACACGGCAGGTTCCACCACCCCGAGTTCACCATTCTGGAGTGGTACCGCTCAGGCGCAGATTATAAGGACTTGCAGCGGGACTGTCAAAAGTTGGTGCGCTTCACCTGCAGGGCCGTTTCTCAAGACGCGGGCCTTTGCTTCCGGGGCTCCCGCCTCGATTTCGAGGGCCAATGGGAGCGACTTTCGGTAAGGGGAGCGTTCAAAAAATTTGTCGGCTGGGACCCCGGCCCTCACCCCGACGAGGACCGATTCGATCTCGACATGTCGCTACAAGTTCAGAAAAACCTCGGTTTTCCGACTCCCTGCATTCTCGAAGACTATCCTACAAGTCTGGCCGCCCTGGCCCGGATAAAACCCGGCGACCCCGAGGTCGCCGAAAGGTTCGAGCTGTTCTGGGCGGGGATCGAAATTGCCAACGGATTCAGCGAGCTGACCGACCCGCGGGAACAAAGGATGCGTTTTCGGCAAGCAATCGAAAGCAAGAAACGGACGCATGGGATCGACTATCCCATGCCGGAGGCCTTCCTGGCGAGCCTTGAAAACCTTGGTCCCTGCGCAGGAATCGCTTTCGGGGTAGACCGGTTTGTCATGCTGCTCTCAGACGCCGAAAGCATCGAGGATGTCGTGGCCTTTGGACCGCAAACGGCCTGATCCCCCAAGGTGGAAAACACAAAGCGAGCAGGCTTGCCTATAGGAGGCTGCCCGGACTTGCGCACTTCCCCGATATCGTGTACATGGAGGCGCGAGCTAGGGATATGAGGAAGGCAGTGTGTTTTACGAAGAACGGACGCGATTGGGGATCGCGGTCGATTCGGACTTGCCTGTCAATGAAAAAATTTGGAACTGGTGCATAATGGATTTCGCAACAAGGTTATTCCGGCGGGTGGGCAAACCGAATCCGCATTTCCGGCCATCCGGCGCCTATGAAGCGGGCAACCGAGCTTGCCCGGAACAAAGCATCAAGAGGCACTTCATTTACGGTTCGGCTTCCCTGTTGCAAAGATTTGCCGCTGCGGCAATGGTCGCCGCGGCGATAATGCTTTTCTGGGCAGGGCCCCCGGCTGCCATGGGCCACTCCTGGGTCGGCAATACGAGCGGTCCTTTTTTTACCGGCACGGCGGATGTCGAACCCCTTGGTTCCTGGTATTATGAACCTTACTTTTTCGATTCCATTGCGAAATCTTCCTATCAGATTAATACTCTTCAAAAACTTGCCATTGGATTGCCGCTCGATCTGGAGTTCGACATTCTTGTCCCATTAATTTTTAATCAGGCCGAAACTCCGGCAACTAATCCGGTCGGCCAATTCGGGGCCGGCGATGTAAGCTTTCAGATAAAAAAGGAACTGACCAAGGAATCCGATGAATATAACTTTCTTGCGATGCCAACCATGTCCCTGATCGGAGTTGTGACCGTTCCGACGGGCAATTATGAAAACCTTTCCCCGGCTCTGGCAGACACGGACCAGACCGGAAACGGCACATATGACCTCGGTCTGGGCATTCAAGTTCACAAGATGGCGGATCCTTTCCAATTCTACCTCCAACTTACCGATTACGTCATGTTTCCCTCCGACGTCCAGGGGCCGTATTACTTTGACAACAGCGCACCGCTTCCGCTTGGCACTTCACTTCATATGGTAGACGGCAATCTATTCAGCTGTTCGGCCGCAATCGAGCACGTGCTCGATCCTCGCATTGGTTTCGGTTATTTGCTCGAGATCTACGGCGAAACTCAGGGCAGCGGCAATCTCGTTTTCGGACGGGCCAACGCTCCAGCCTGGTCGGCTCTGTGGCTGGCCCCGGAATTGGAAGTCACCTGGCCAAATCAGCCAACTTTTGCCATCTCGTGGGGCGCAGGAGTCGCACTACCCGTTGCGGAGTCCAACTATCCCAGCCAGATCATTCCCATGGCAACGGCAACTTTTTATTTCAATACCGGTGGTGTCCGCTGAGGAGGAAGCGCATAGATGCTGAGACCCTAAAAATGCGGATTTCCCGCCTCGAAGGGATAGTCGAACAAACCCGGATTGGATCACTATTCCAGTGCCATTTAATTAGAGAGAATTTTCTAAGGCGGTGGTGATGAAAAAGCCGAATCAGAAAGACCGAAAGCCACAGGGCAAAAGATTCCGCTCCTTGGCTTTCGGCCTGTTTTCCGTATTGCTCTGCCTTTGCCTCATCGGAGGGATTGCGCTATTCGCTTTCTATCTGCGAATCGAGGGGTCGCTTCCAAGCGTCGAGGCCCTCAAGAATTACCAGCCTCCACTGGTTACCAGCGTATATTCAGCCGATGGCAAGCTGATCGGCGAATTCTATACCCAGCGAAGATACCTCGTTTCACTAAACGACCTTCCTCCGTATGTGATCAAGGCATTTGTAGCCGCCGAGGATGCGCACTTCTACCAGGAAGGCGGGGTGAACTTCACCGGCATTTTGCGCGCCGCGATCAGAAACGCAGAGGCCGGTAAAATCGTCCAGGGCGGAAGCACTATAACACAGCAGGTGGTGAAGTCACTTCTGCTTACTCCCAAACGCACTTATACGCGCAAGTTCAAAGAGGCCATTCTCGCTTACCGGATCAGCAATTCCCTCAGCAAGAACGAAATACTCAATATTTACCTGAACCAGATTTACCTGGGAGCAGGCGCCTACGGGGTCGAGGCGGCTGCCAGGACGTATTTCGACAAACACGCGAGCGAACTGGATTTGGCGCAGGCCGCTATACTGGCCGGCCTGCCCAGGGCCCCCAACGCCTTTTCCCCACTCTATCATCTCGCGGCGGCAAAAGAACGGCAGCGCTACGTCCTGCAAAGGATGGCGGATGCGAACTTCATAACCTACGACCAGGCGAAGAAGGCCCTTGCCGAACCGCTTACTATAGTAACGAACCCGGTGCGCTTCGCTCCTGCGAAGATGAACTCTTTTACCGAAGAAGTACGCCAACGCGCCGAAGACCGCTTCGGCCACGAAATGCTCTACAATGAAGGCCTTACGATCTACACGACCATGGTTCTCTCGGCGCAGAAGATGGCCCGGAGAGCGCTTGACAAGGGCCTTCGAGAGATCTCCGAACGGCACAGGAAGTATCGCGGGCTGCATGTTTATGTTCCCAAAGACGACCGGTCCATTACCATTGGACTCCTTGCACGGTCCAATGGAACGCTGGAACAGGGCGAGGTTGTGGAGGGGCTTGTCAGAAGATTTGACCCCGGATCGAAGACAATCTCCTTTGACCTCGGGAGGGCAAAGGCCCTGGTCCCCTATTCGGGCTGGCGCTGGGTGCAACTTTCGAATGCGCGCGCCAAAAGAGCTTTCCGCCCTGGCAATGTCCTCAAATTGAGGCTGCAAGACAAGAAGGGAAATACCTGGATCGCACGCATCGAACAGTCCCCCGGGATGCAGGGGGCGATCATGAGCATGTCGCCGATTACCGGGGCGGTTATCTGCATGGTCGGCGGGCGCCATTACGACCAGAGCCAGTTCAACCGGTGCACGCAGGCGTTAAGGCAGCCGGGCTCGTCGTTTAAACCCTTATACTACGCGGCTGCGCTGGACAAGGGCTACACCGAAGCGTCCATTCTGATCGATTCGCCGATCACCTTCTATGACCATAGCCTGAAGGGTTCCTGGAGCCCGGTCAACTACGATCGCCGCTTCCTGGGTCCCGTTTTACTCAGGAACTGTCTTATCCATTCGCGCAATGTCCCCTCTGTGAAACTGCTGCGAGCGATAGGCATAGACTATGCGATTGATTACGCCAGGCGCCTGGGAATAACGACTCCGCTGACTCACAATCTGTCTCTTGCCCTCGGGGCCTCGAGCGTGACGCTCGAAGAAATGCTTTCGGCCTACTCTACCTTCCCCGGCCTGGGCCGGAGGGTCAAGCCGTACCTCATCGACAGGGTCTACGACCGATCCGGCAAGCTGATATACCAACACCAGGTGCATAGAGAACAGGTGATATCGCCGCAAACGGCATACCTTATTACCAATATGCTCGAGGGAGTCGTTCAGAAAGGAACGGGGAAATACGCAAGGAAACTGGGCAGGCCGTGCGCGGGCAAAACAGGAACGACCAACGATTGCAAAGACGCCTGGTTTATCGGCTATACCCCTGCAGTACTCACCGGTGTCTGGGTGGGCTACGATGACCATCTTTCCTCTCTGGGCTATGCGGAAACCGGAGGACGGGCAGCCTGCCCGATTTGGACCGATTTCATGCAGCACTACCTGCAGGACAAGCCGGTTGAAACATTCAAGATTCCGGATGGGATCTATTTTACCGAGATAAACGACGACGGGACAGTTGCAGGGGCAGACGATACAGGGGCCGTCTATGCAGCTTTTGCCAAGCCGGTTTCAACTGCCGGAGAGAATACGGAAAATCAGCAAGAGCAAGCGATGGCTGGAGCGCCACGCCGGCAGCGGCCCACCACGCTGGGGAGCAGATTGTGGAACTGGTTTCGGCGGACGAGCGGGTCGAGCAAACCCATTATTAAGCGAAAAGAGGCGGCGCCGAGCACCCCGACATTTTTGGGTTGCCCGGGAGCTTAATCTGACTTACGCACATGCAGCGGAGCACTTTTTACCGGCGTCAATGCCGGGGTGATGCCGCGCAGGAAGGAATGATCCGCTAAAGCAAAACCGCCCTATGGCTCTTCGCGGGTTTGCGGCGGGGTCTTTATAGTGCGGCCCGGGCAACGCTAACAACGGCGCTGCCGGTGATCGTCCGTGGACATTCACGGTCTGCCCCGGCATCTCAACAGGAGCCAAAATGCGCAATGTTCAGCACACTCTGATTTATACGGCGGCGAACCCGGCAAGGCTCCAGGGGCTATGGCGGCAAACAGCAAATAACCGGCCTGCCTCGATCCTTTTTTGAAGAGTGCAAGGTCAACTTTGAAATCGGGAAAAAGCTGGTATTTTTCTCGTATCGGTCTTACGATTAACAGAAAATAACGAAGCTTGTTATTGCGAGAAAGGAGCCTGCCACATGAATATTTCCCTCACGCCACAGCTCGAAGAACTGGTCAAAAGGAAGGTCGAAAGCGGTCTTTACGGCTCCGCAAGCGAAGTCATGCGTGAAGCCCTGCGTCTTCTCGATGAACGGGATCGCCTGCAAGCCATGCGCATTGAAGAGTTGAGGGCGGAAATCAAAAAAGGATTGGAGAGCGGCGAACCGACGCCGCTAGACGTTACGGTCATCAAGGCGCGCGGGCGCGAGCGGCTTTCAGCAAAAAAGAGTGCGCCGGCCTGATGGCCCGCATCCTAAAGCGTCCGCAGGCTGAAAGCGACCTTGATGAAATCTGGTTGTACATAGCCCAAGACAGTCCGGATAATGCCGACGCGTTCCTTGACGAGCTCGAGAAACGTTGCGAGGCGCTTGCTCAGTTCCCTTTCATCGGCACGAATCGGGACGAACTTATGCCCGGCTTGCGAAGTCTTGCGGCCGGCGGTTATCTGATTTTCTACCTGCCAATTGAGGATGGGATAGAGGTGGTCAGGGTTCTTCACGGAATGAGGGACATCGACGTCATCTTTTGAAAGAAGTTTTGCGATGAAAACCCGCCTATAGAGGCTGCGCGGCATCCGAACGAGAAGCCGCCCGCCTTCCTGCCGGACACCGAACTGGAAACCGGGAAAGACAAGCGTGCCGATTTCGAGCTGAGGTGAATGACCGAAAACATCTTATCGTGGCGCAAAGGTTTCGGGGACCCTTCCCAAACCACTCGAAGAGGTAAAAATTCCATAAGGGGCGCGCTTCCGTCATAATACTGAGAGCATTCTCGTCCATGGGAAAGCAGCACTCTATAGGAAATTCCTATTTGACATATAGCGTATTTCTATTTATCCTCGCCGACTGCCGTACCAATTTATCCTCGAGCGGCTTCCGCGCAATGAGCCAGCCAGGAGATCTTCGGTGGGAGCGACTTTCTCCCCGCCCAATCGGGCGACTGCAAAACCCATTCAATCGATTTGATTTTCCCCCAACCTATGCTTTTGCCCATTCGGGGAAGGCCGTATTTTGAAAGGAGAAACTTGATGGCACGAGAGCGGGAGGACATCCTCAAAGATTTGGCGGAGTCGGTCGTGAACATGAATATGGCGCTTGCCGTCTCAACAGCTCATGAGGCTATAGAATCCGGATTGGATGCGTATGACGCCATCACAAACGGGTTGGTCGTAGGCATGAATAAAAGCGGCGTGCTCTATGATGAGGAAGAATATTTTGTCCCGGAACTTCTCATTTGCTCGGACGCCTTGTATGCAGCTCTCGAGATTCTGAACCCTCATCTTAAAAGGGAAGAGGGACAGGAAAAGATCGCTTGCGTGATCGGCGTCGTCGAAGGGGATACCCATGACATCGGCAAAAACCTCGTGAAGATAATGCTGGATGTGGCCGGCTTTGAGATTCACGATCTTGGTCGGAATGTTCCTTTGGCCGACTTCGTCGAAAAAGCCAAAGAGGTCAAGGCTGAAATCATTTGCCTGTCGACTCTTATGACGACGACCATGGATGGAATGGCCACCGTGATCGAGTTGCTCAAGGAAGAAGGAATCCGCGACCGTTTCAAGGTGCTGGTGGGAGGTGGGCCTATCTCTCAAGCGTTCGCAGATCGAATCGGAGCTGACGGCTATGCCGACAACGCGGCCAATGCCGTAAAAGTGGCCCAAGGACTTTGCGCCAGGTTCGTAGCAGCCGCTTGAAGCATAAAAACCGAAAAGGACCAGTGAAAATGCAGATTCCCCAAGATACCCAGACATCCCTTGAAAGAGTTGGAAGTTACCTGCAGGGAGTAAATCCGCAACGGATAGCCTGCTTCCCCCTTATTCTAAACCATGCGGCCAGAAGCATCGATGTTCCGGTCGCCAAATGCATCCGGGACGGTGAACTCTTCGGCAAGGCCCATGTCGCTGCCTATCGGCGCTACGGAAACGATCTCATCACTTTTCTTTCCACTACCTCCTCCCTCGCTGAAGCGATGGGGCAGAAGCTGAATTTCATCGAGGACGACGCCCCGCAACTCGCCGATCCTTTGATCCGGAAACTCGAAGACATAGAGCGGGTGAAAATCCCCGATTTTTCAAGTGACGGACGCCTGCCGGTCTATATGGAGGCGACCGAATACGCGGTGGCCGAGGTCGGGCAGGAAGTTTGCGTAAGCACCGTTTTCGCCGGGCCGTTCACCACTGCTGCGGCGCTGCGCGGTACGGACGTTTTTGTGCGAGACCTTTACAACAATAAAGAGTGGGTTCACCAACTGCTGGAGCTCTGCTGCCAGGCGGGCATCAAGTTTGTCGACGAGATCCTGAAAAGAAAGTCTCTTCCGATCCTGGTCGAGCCGATCGGCTCTGCGAGTCTCATAAGCCCCAGAATGTTCAGTGAATTCGTTTCTCCTTACCTGAAGCGGATCGCCGACCACATTCACGCCAATGGGGGCGGGATGCCGAGCGTATTGCATATATGCGGCAAAACCAAGCCTAACTGGAAGCCGATGCGTGAAGCCGATTACGATATCTGGAGCCTGGATGTGGTCGACATGGGTGAAGCCAGGGCGTTTGCCGGAGATCGTGTGACCCTGGTTGGAAATGTGACCCCGGCGAACCTGTTGAAAAACACTCCGGAGCAAATCGACGCCGAGGCAAAAGTCATCTGCGAGAAAGCCATTGGCAACCCACGGGGCTTTATTCTGGGATCGGGCTGCGAGGTCCCGATAAACACCCCGCCGCAGAATGTCGACGCCCTGATCAATGCCGCCCGTCGTTACGGTCAACTGACTACTGACGATATGCCCGAGTCCCTGGAGAAATCATGTTGCTGACAAACGGAGTAATGCGCTGCTGTCCGTTGTCGGCGGGGCTGCGTTGAGTATGAAGTCGGAAAAAACGTCACCGGTACCGCGAGCCCTTTTGGTCTGCGGTTTTCTGGGCGCCGGCAAGACCACCTTCGTCGTGGAGCGGATAAAGAACTCCAGGGGTAGAACGGCGGTTCTGGTAAACGAGTTTGGCGCTCTGGGGATCGACGGAACGTTGATCCGTTCGGAGGGTGGTCTGGATGTCGTCGAGTTGCCCGGCGGATGCATCTGCTGCAGCCAGAAGGAGGGCCTGGGGAAAAGCGTACGGTCCATCGCGGAGACCATCGGACCGGATTTGCTCCTGATAGAGCCCAGCGGCGTGGCAGAGGCGTCGGAGGTCATAAAGACCCTGACCGACGAAGCTTTAGCGGGTGTAATCCGCCTCGACGCCGTAATTACCGTCATCGATGCTTCCACGTTCTTCGATTTTTCGCAACCCGAAGCGTTTGGCGCCTTTTTCCTCGATCAGGTACAGAACGCCGACCTGATCGTCGTCAACAAGACCGACATCGTTTCTCCAGCGGAAGGAGAACGGGTAGCTCGACGAATTCTCGAACTCAACCCGTCGGCAGTGGCAGTGGAAACCTCCTTTTGCCGGCTTGAGGCGCCCCTGCCTTCATGGAGACAAAAGAGCGTTCGTAGCGAGGGTTCTTTTGGACCGGCAATGGAATGCGTAAGCATTACGCCGGAGTCGCCAATATCGCAACAACAGATGAAAAAGTTCTCGCTTGCGCTGTCCTCGGGGGAATTCGGGCGGCTTTTCCGGGCCAAAGGTTTGGTAAGGGGCGCCGATGGCGGCCTGATCAATTTTCAGTTCGCCGGCGGCGCCATGTCTGCCACCCCATTTAACCAGGAGGTTCGATCGCGGATCGTCCTAATCGGCTACAACCTCGATCGGAAACGGATTAACGAATTTTTTGCATAAAGACAGGAGTCACTGTGACTCATAAAGAACGTTTGCTCAAAGCGCTTGGCGGCGAAGCTCCCGACCGGGCGCCTTTCATCTGCCCGGGCGGAATGATGACCATGGTGGTGACAGAGGTCATGGAGGCCGTGGGATGCTTCTGGCCGGAGGCGCATCTTGACCCGGAAAAGATGGCTGCGCTCACCCTGGGCGCCAATCGGCTGGCCGGGATTGAAAACCTTGGCATCCCCTTTTGCATGACGGTTGAAGCCGAAGCCATGGGCGCCCCGATTGACCTCGGTCACAAGGAGTGTGAACCAAGGGTTACCCGGTATGTGATGGACAAGATGGAGGAGCTTGACAGGCTGACCTTTATCGATGTGACCAAAGGGCGCGCGAAAACATGCGTGACGGCGGTCCGCATCCTCAAGGAACAATCGAAGGAGGTCCCGATCATTGCCAGTCTCACCGGTCCGGTCAGTTTGGCGACGTCGCTGGTCGATCCCCTCCTCTATTACCGCGCGCTGCGCCTGAACAAGGAAGCTGTTCATAATTTGAACAGGCTGGCAGTGAAGAATGCTCTCGCGTTTGGCGATGCGCTCGTTGAAGCCGGGGCGGATGCCATCTGTATCGCCGATCCAAGCGCCACCGGGGATTTGATCGGACGCGCCGCCTTCGATGAATTCGTTTTGCCCTGCATCAACATGATGACTGAACACTTCCGCGGTCGCTACGGAAAACCTTCGATTGTGCATATCTGCGGCGATGCGAAACGGCTTGGCGCTGTTCTGCAGGGATTGTCGGCAGAAGCCGTAAGCGTCGATTCGGTCGTCGGGATCCCGAATCTGCAAAGCATGGTTCCGGGCAAGGTGACCATGGGAAATATCAGCACCTTCGCCCTGGAGCGAGGCGAACCGGCCAAGTTGGCAAAAATGGCCCAACAGTGCCTGAGGCATGGTGTGGATATTCTGGCGCCTGCTTGCGGCATCAGCCCCAAGACTCCGGTTAAGAACATACTGGCTGTTGCCGAGGCGGCTGTTCAGGCCCCCGAAAGGG
Organism: Deltaproteobacteria bacterium; assembly: GCA_021793275.1. GTDB lineage: Bacteria > Desulfobacterota > Syntrophobacteria > Syntrophobacterales > Syntrophobacteraceae > SbD1. The sequence goes on from JAJYTC010000074.1 coordinate 12,595, forward strand.
CATAGCGTGGGAGAAGAGCGTTTATGGCCCTAGTCAGATTTTGCCCGGATTGTGCTTCGGTTGAGGTAGCGCCGGGTTCCACTATCCTGGAGGCGGCTCGCAAGGCGGGAATAACGATCGAGACCCCGTGCAACTGCGTGGGAATCTGTTCCAAATGTGCGGTTCGACTCGATGTTGACTCCCTGAAAAACGTCGCCTCCGCCCCGCGTGAGGATACAGAGCTCGACTCCGGATGGGTCTTGTCCTGCCAGACCAAGATCTTGGGGGACATTACGGTTGAAGTGCCAGGCTCCGAGCAGCCCGACACGATCAGGATTCTGCACCACGGACTGACCCACGCCGTGGATGTCGACCCCTGCATAACGAAGATTTATTCGCAAAAGGAAGCCAACACAAGCGTATTTGCCTTTGACCGGCTTCTTGCCAGGGAGGCGGGAGACACCAGTGGAACAAATTTCGGCATTGTGGTCGATATCGGGACCACAACGCTTGTGGCGTCGCTTATCAATCTGTCCAGCGGGCAGGAGGAGGCCGTAGCGTCGGCTTTGAATCCTCAAAGCCTGCACGCCCAGGACGTGCTTTCCCGTATACGATTCGCCTCGGAAGAGGCCGGTCTCGAAGTCATGCACAAAGCGGTGATAAATGAGATAAATCGGCTCACCGAAGTGCTGGCGAAAGGGTCGGGAGTTGTCGCCGATTCAATATATGAAATGATATTCAGCGGCAACACCTGCATGCTGCACCTGGCCACAGGCGTTGCCCCATCGTCTCTTGGAAGATTTCCGTATACTTCCATCATCACCGGAGGCGCCCACGAGAGCGCCTCCGGGCAGGACCTCAATATATCAAAATCCGGATTGATTTATGTGCCGCCGATCATTTCCGGCTTTGTCGGGGCGGATATCACCTCGGGTATTCTGGCGACAAGACTCCATCGGAGCACGGATACGACGCTGTTCGTGGATGTTGGCACCAACGGGGAAATGGTCCTCGCTCGAAACGGCCGGCTTAGCGCCGCTTCCACCGCCGCCGGCCCGGCCTTCGAGGGGATGAATATCTCCTGTGGCATGAGGGCGGCGCGTGGCGCCATAGAAGCCTTCGATATCGACGAGTCCGGAGAGATTGCGGTCAAAATCATCGATGACGCCGAGGTTGTCGGAATTTGCGGCAGCGGTCTTATCGACCTCGTAGGCGAACTGGTCGACCATGGCGTGGTCGCAGGCAACGGGCGCTTCGTCGACCCGAAGAATTCGAAGCTGCCGGCCGTCCTCAAGGACAGATTGGTCGAACACATGGGAAAGCCTGCCTTTCGAGTTGCAGGCAGCGTCCTGCTCACCCAGAAGGACATTCGCCAGGTGCAGTTGGCGAAGGCGGCGATCCGGAGCGGCATCGAGTTTTTGCTGCAAAATGGGGGGGTGGGGCCCGGCGAGGTGGACAGAGTGCTGATCGCCGGCTCTTTCGGCTACCATTTGCGGGAAAAAAGCCTCATTAATCTGGGCCTTCTTCCGAAGGAATTCACCGGGAAAGTCGATTTTGTCGGCAACACTTCCAAATCCGGGGGACAAGTTTTTCTTTTGAACAAAGAGAGCCGCAAAAAAATGTGCGACCTCGTAAAGTCGATTCAGCTAATCGAACTGGCAGGCATTCCGGACTTTGACAAAGTCTTTGTCCACTGCCTTGGCTTTTGAATGCGTACCACGGAGTGAAGAACAATTATGCACCTCGGTTTGGGCATAGACACCGGAGGGACTTTTACCGACGCTGTTATCATCGAAATGGATTCCAGCCGGATTTTGGCCAAGGCAAAGGCGCCCACCACCCGGCGGGATCTGCGGATTGGCATTGGCGATGCCTTGAAGGCCCTGGATGGGGCTCTTTTCCCTCAAATTAGACTGGTTTCCCTCTCGACCACCCTGGCCACCAACAGCATCGTTGAAGGAAAGGGCGGCCGGGTTGGCTTGATAGCCGCGGTTCCAAGGCCGGAGACCTTTTCCTTCCCGACCGAAATGCCCGCCGAGGAGACGGCTGTTATCGCCGGCGCGCACGATCATCGCGGTCAGGTCTCATCGGAGCTGGATGTCGACGGCGCCGAAGCCGCCGTAATCCGGATGGCGGACAAAGTGGAGGCCTTCGCGGTATCCGGCCATTTCAGCATCTACAATGCGCACCATGAACTCGAAATAAAGAGGATGGTCTCAAAGCACTGTTCTCACCCCGTCGTTTGCGGCCACGAGCTTTCGGGGGCGGTCGGCATGGTGGAAAGGGCTACAACTGCCATTCTTAACGCCAGGCTCCTGCCGGTCATTCGCGAACTCCTGGAAGCAGTCTCCCATATTTTGCGCGAAAACCGCATCAGCGCTCCCCTCATGGTCGTCAAGGGGGACGGAGCTCTTATCAGCGCTGCCGTCGCAATGGGGCGGCCTGTTGAAACGGTCCTCTCCGGCCCCGCGGCGAGCATTGCCGGGGCCTGCCGTTTGAGCGGACACGACGACGCGGTGGTAGTGGATATGGGCGGGACCACTACCGACATCGCCGTTGTCACAAACGGCAGCGCTCCCCTGGATGAAGACGGGGCGATGGTGGGGGGGTGGAAAACCTGCGTTCGGGCCGTAGATATGTGGACCGTGGGGCTGGGAGGGGACAGCCGGGTAGATGTCGATCCGGATGGCCGCATCATCATCGGTCCGAGGAAGGCTTTGCCTCTTTGCACTGCCGGCGCGATATTCCCCTGGTTTTTGCAAGTTCTTCGCGAGTTCCATGAACGTCAGGGGAAACAGAAATCAAAAGGGCGCCTCGATTTCTTCACTCTGGTCAGAAGACCGCCGACGCAGTCGCGCTATGAGAAGGCGCTCTTTGACGCTCTTGACGGCAATATTCTGCATCGTGACCAGATAAGTGAAAAAGTCGGCTTGTTCGTTCCGCTGGATCGTTTGGTGGCTATGGGCTTTGTCGCCGAGGCGACGTTCACGCCCACCGACCTTCTCCATGCCAGATCCGCTTTGAGCATTTTCGATCGTGACGCTTCTATCCTGGGCGCCGACATCCTGGCGCAAATAATGGGTATGGACCGGGCGGATTTCCTCGATCGTCTGGCGTCTGAAATTACGGCCGTCCTTTCTTTGCAGGTGACGGCAAAGGCGCTCAAGGGAAGCGAAAGTCTAAGCGGGTCCTGGTCTCCGACAAATCTTGGGTTCCTCGATTTGCTGCTTCGTTTGCCCGCCGGGTCGGGAGTCGCCCTGGACGTTAGCCTCAAACGGCCGTTAATAGGCGTTGGCGCGCCGGTCGGAGCTTTTCTTCCGGCGGCGGCGGCAAACCTTTCGACCCGTCTGATCGTGCCTCAGCATGCCGAGGTCGCCAATGCCTTCGGCGCCATCACCGGACGCGTGGTTGAGCGCACTGAAGTTATCATCCGGGCTCACAGACTGGACGGCTTCAATGTGATGGCCGCAGACCTGCAGGATAGATTCGCTACCCTGGAGGAAGCTTTGGCCTCCGGTGAAGAACATTGCCGAAAAATCGCCAGGGAGAAAGCCGAGCAAAAAGGCGGCACAGCGATCGAGGTGAGCGTCTCCAGACAGGAAATCATGATGCCCCGGGAGCATGGGGGCGGAGACAAGGCTTTTCTTGAAATCAAGCTGACGGCCACAGCCTCGGGTCGTCCTGCTTATTAAGGAGGAACACGTCATGCGTCTTGGAGTCATCGCCTGCAGTATACTCAAGGCCGAACTCGACCTTGTTATGGAAAACGCACCGGAAATTGTCGAGGTGATCTATCTGGACGCCGCCCTGCATGTTACCCCGCAGAAGATGCTGGAACGGCTGCTAGAGGAGATTACAGCCATGGCGCCCAGGGTCGACGCCGTCTTTTTGGGCTACGGCTACTGCCAGTCGTTGCGGGGAATAGAGGAGAAGTTCGACTTTCCGGTCATTCTGCCCCAGGTCGACGACTGCATCAGCCTGCTGCTGACTCCCAAGCGCTATGCCGAGGAAGTCCGCAAGGAGGTGGGCACCTGGTTTATGACACCGGGATGGGCGGAAGTCGGGGCACAAATGGTGATAAAGGAACTCAAGCTGGAAAGGGTGGCCCGCTACGGCCGGGATCCGATGGAAATGGCCCGCCGCCTCTTCACCCACTATTGCCGCGGGATTTTTATCGACACCGGGGTCAAAGGACGTGAAGCCTACATGGAAAAGGCGCGCGCTTTCTGCAAAGACTTTAACCTCAGGCTGGAAACCACCACCGCCGACACCTCCCTGCTTGCGGACTGGTTGGAAAAAGCCCGGTCCGGACAGGCCGGGGAGTGAAGCGTGTAAGGTATAGCACATCAATCCTGCCGCAGCCCCTATCCGTGAATCTATGAAACGCGCCGCCGGGCGCCGGGTCGTAACTCTATGTAAATTAACACGAAAGACGGCGCAAAAACCTGGTAAACTCGAGAAAGGGATCCTATAGTAGTGAGGTGTGAAACGGAATGTGAAGCGGGGTCTTCCGGCCCCCTTTACAGGCCACGTTCCAACCAAAGGCCGCCAGGCTCAAGCGCCCCGGATCGAAGGACTGGTGACAGGATCAACTGGATCGCGGCGAGAAGCTCGAAGTTTTTGTCACCAGACGCTTTCGCAAGGAGACACCGATGGAATGGCGTGAAGTCGTCGAGCATCCAAGCCTCAAAGACCTGCCCTTCAAGATCGAGACCAATGAATGGGGTAAAATTATGATGGCTCCGGCCTCCTACACACATGCCTTGTACCAGGGGATCATAATACGATGGTTTAATAGACGTGACGTGGAGGGTATGGTAACACCCGAATGCCCTATTGATACTCCCAAGGGAACCAAGGTTGCCGATGTTGCCTGGGCAAGCCCGACATTCATTAAAAAACACACGATGCGTAATGTTTCGCTCCGGGAATCCCCGGAAGTTGTCGTTGAAATAGAGTCGTCATCGAACACCGCCGCTGAGTTGGAAGAAAAAAGACACCTCTATTTCGAAGTAGGCGCCAGGGAGTTCTGGCTTTGCGACGAGGATGGCAATATGCGCTTTTTCAATCCTCGGGGGGAATTGAAACGGAGCGATCTTTTCGCCGAATTTCCCGGACATATAGACATTGACGTCTTGTGAGCTACGAAAATGCGGGCGTCGACGGGAGCCGACCCGGTCGGCCTGGAAGTGATCATGCCAATCGAGACCTGACGGATCTCATATTGCCGGCCCGGGAGCGGGTCGTGTCCCCGCTCCTGCCTGACGAGCCAAACAATCGTGACGGTATCTACAACACTGGAACGGCGCTCAGGTCGACGCCTCCCTCCGGGGCATACTTTCCTTGCAGGTACTAACCTCGGGCCGTCATTACCCGGCCAGGCTCTCGTTCACCGCCTTCAGGGCCGCCTCGTAATTGGGCTCCTCGGCGATTTCCTTTACCAGTTCGACGTAGCGGATTCTTCCACCGGGATCGACAACGATTACCGCTCTGGCCAGCAGCCGGAGTTCTTTGATCAAAAGACCGTACGCCGCCCCGAAGGCCGCCTCCCGATGATCGGAAAGAGTGGTTACGTTGGAAACTCCCGCAGCGCCGCACCACCTCTTCTGGGCAAAAGGAAGGTCCATACTGACTGCGAGCACCGCGACCCGTTCGCTCAAACGACCGGCTTCCTGGTTAAATTTACGGGTTTCCAGGTCGCAGACCGGCGTGTCCAGGGAGGGCACGGAAACAATGACGACCACCTTGCCGGCATAGGAGGACAATTTTACCGGCGCAAGGTCGTTACTCAGAAGCTCAAAATCAGGGGCTTTATCGCCCACTTTGACCTCATCTCCAACCAGTGTGAGCGGATTACCCCGCATGGTTACCGCATTGGCTCGCTCGGGCATAATTCTCCTTTGTCTTAAGTTCTCTATTAGGTTAATAAAGGGATCGAACTTTTCAAAAATAGTTCCGGCGGCCCCCGGGTGCAATGGCGCCACGCCGGAATATTTCCGCAGGGAGGCAGAGGGCTTAACCGGTCGGCTCGCAGCTCGAACCGGCGTGAATAAGTCCAGCTCGTGATGGATTAAAAACGGGAAGTATCGCCGGGCAGGCGGCGGAAAAAAATGGATATAAACTTCGACCGGACAGCAGATGATACGATTCTGATCCGTATTGGCGGCAACTGGAATATCGAAAACGGGCTGCCATCGACGGATGAATTCGAAAGAGTCGCGGGGACAAAACCGCTTCCCGCGCGAATTGCATTCGACACCACGCAACTCGGCGACTGGGACAGCAGTCTTCTGGCTTATCTGTCAAAGCTTACGGATTACTGTGGGCAAAGATCCATCGCGGTCCTCAGGCAAGGGCTTCCCGAAGGTGTCGCCAGGCTCATCGAACTGGCATCCGCCGTGCCGGAGACAAAAGACGCCCGAAAGGAGCGCCACAGGACGCCGTTTTTGGCCAGAGTGGGCGAGGCTGTCCTGTATGCTGGCGAATCAATGGGTGAAATGCTGGCCTTTACCGGCGAAGCCGCTCTTTCATTTTCCAGATTTATACGGGGAAAAGCAAGGTTCAGGCGTGCGGACCTGTGGCTGCTGATGGAGGAATGCGGTGCGCAGGCCGTTCCGATCGTGTCGCTTATCAGCCTCCTGGTGGGTCTGATTCTTGCCTTTGTGGGGGCAGTCCAACTGAAAATGTTCGGCGCGCAGATCTACGTTGCGGACCTTGTCGGAATTGCAATGGCCCGGGAGATGGGCGCGATGATGACGGCAATAGTCATGGCCGGGCGCACGGGTGCAGCCTTCGCGGCACAGCTCGGGACCATGCAGGTGAACGAGGAAATCGACGCCCTCAAAACGCTGGGCATCTCACCGATGGACTTTCTTGTGATGCCCCGGATTCTGGCGCTTGTCCTCATGCTTCCGCTCCTGTGCCTGTATGCGAACTTCATGGGAATTCTGGGAGGCGGCATAGTGGGCGTCGGTTTGCTCGATATTTCTCCCATACATTATTACCATGAGACAAAGGCAGCCCTCAGCCTCATGCAATTTCTCCCCGGCTTGATAAAAGCAGTGGTGTTCGGCGTCATGGTTGCGCTTTCGGGTTGTCTTCGCGGGATGCAATGCAAAAGAAGCGCATCGGCTGTAGGCGAGGCCGCGACCTCCTCGGTCGTAACGGCCATCGTGTCCATCATCGTCTCGGACGCCATACTGACCGTGATCTTCGACAGGATTGGCATTTAAGGCTCCTATGGACCGGTTTGACAAAAAGGAGAGCTGCATCGAGGTGCAGGACCTCACGATGGCTTACGGAAGCTTTGTGATTCAGCGCGATCTGAGCTTCACCGTAAACCGTGGAGATATTTTCATTATCATGGGAGGAAGCGGATGCGGTAAGAGCACGCTTCTGAGGAACATGGTCGGTTTGCAGGCGCCCGCCAAGGGAAAGGTCCTCTATAACGGCGCCAGCTTCTGGGATTCGGGTCCGGAGGAGAGAAAAAACATCATGAGGCGTTTCGGGATCCTTTACCAGAGCGGGGCCTTGTGGAGTTCCATGACCCTTGCCGAGAATGTGGCCCTTCCTTTGAGCGAATATACCCGCCTCAGCCATGCCGAAATAAGGGAACTGGTCTCGCTCAAGCTGGCGCTGGTCGGCCTGGCGGGGTTCGAAGAATTTTACCCTTCGGAAATCAGCGGAGGGATGTGCAAACGGGCCGGCATCGCCCGCGCCATGGCGCTCGATCCGGATATACTGTTTTTCGACGAGCCTTCGGCCGGACTCGACCCGATAAGCGCCCGGCGCCTCGATGAGCTGATTGTCGAACTGCGCGACAGCCTCGGGACGACCGTTGTGGTCGTTACACATGAATTGGCAAGCATTTTCGCCATTGGAGACAACTCGGTTTTTCTCGACGCGGAAAGCAGAACCATGATAGCGGTCGGGGACCCCAAGAAGCTGATCGAGGAAAGCCGCGACCCCAAAATCAGGAATTTTCTGACCAGGGGCAACCCCTGAAATGGGCAAAACTTGAGCCGCCCTGACGAGTACCGCGGGAAAGTCGAGAGGCTCAAAATTTCAAAAAAGGCTTTCGAAAATGAGTAAGCAGCCCAATACCAAGCTGATCGGCGGGTTTGTCGTTGGCGCTCTAGCGCTTATAGTGGCAGGACTGCTGGTGTTCGGCTCCGGAAGGTTGTTCGAAAAGCACACGCGGCGGTTCGTCCTTTTCTTTTCGGACTCGCTAAGCGGCCTGAACGTCGGTGCTCCGGTGGATTTCAGGGGCGTAAGGATCGGCAGGGTAACCGATATAAAAGTTGTCTTGGACAAAAAGACCCTTTCGCCCATGATCCCGGTCTTTATAGAAATCGACCCTTCAAAATTTTTCTTTGCCGGGAACCGGGAAGAACTCAACAACCTGATGATGGCCAACAACAACGGGATGACCTACCTTCAACTGCTGATCAAACGTGGTCTCAGGGCGCAACTTTCCATACTGAGCCTTATAACCGGCCAACTCGGCATCAATCTCGATTTCTTTCCCGGCACAGCGGTCAAATTGGTAAACGCAGAGCCCGGCTACCAGGAAATCCCAACTATCGAATCCCCCATCTCGGCAATAGCCAAGACGATGCAGAAAATCCCGCTGTCGCAGATCTCGGACAAACTATTGCAACCGCTCG
>JAJYTC010000260.1 GCA_021793275.1 Deltaproteobacteria bacterium
GTTCTCGCCTATGTAGGCGGCTGCTACTATTTAGGGGGGCAGGCGCTCAAATCCTATAACCAGGCGATTGCGCAAATCAACGGTTCAAAGGATTTGAAGGCTTCGACAGTAAGCTGCCAACGCGGTATCTTCAGCTCCAGGGCCCTTACCAGGATCACTTTGGTCCTTCCCCGCAAAACTCGTCCGATCAGTTTCGAACTGGTTGACACGATCTACCAGGGGCCCTTTGTCTTCCTGCATGATCCGCACTTCAAAGGCGGCCTTCGGCCCGTCTTGGCGGTTATCCGAACGCGGCCGGCGCCGGGCGCCGATCTGAAAAATGTGCTGGAAGAAGTCCCCGAGCTTGCATCTTCCGAGATGCTGACCGTCCTTTCAATCGACGGCAGCGCCGCCTCATATCTCGATATACCCTCTTTCCAACATAAGTTCCCGGACGACAAGGGCGGGCAAATGGAGGTGGAATACGGCGGCCTCACCGGCCAATTCAATTTCGACGCGCGCCTCGCAAAAGCTGTCTGCTTTTTCAACTTCCCTTCGCTGCTTGTCACGCAACAGGGGCATCGGCTGGAAATTGAGTCCGTGCGAGGACGGTTTGCTTCCCATCCCGGCATAAAGGGAATATCCGTAGGATCGACTGCTGTTTCGATAGGCGCTGTCGAGTCCGTCGAAAACGGCCATAGCCTGTTCACCCTCGCTTCGTTCGGCCTCAAGGCCCAATCCAGGGTGGTCGAAGATAAAATAAACGGCTCGATCCGACTCGATTTTGCCAAACTCAATGCGGGTGGCCTGGGCCTTGGGCCCTTCTCGATGGAGCTCGAGGCTCGAAAGCTCGATGCGGGTGTTCTTGCCGGATTTCAAAGACTCGCTCCGGTTCTGCAGCGCGAAGAAATGGCAAATGACGAGGCTGCAAAGGACGAAATCAGGGGATTGCTCGCTAAAATGGCGGCCGACCTGCTCGCAAGGCGCCCTGAATTTGAGATAAAACAATTGGACCTAAGGACCGACAAGGGCGATCTCACCGGCAAAGCCAGGTTGGGTTTTGACAACGACGGTGAGGACCTTTCCCGGAACATCCTGGCGCTTTTGATGAGTATGGATGCAAGCGCGGAGTTCTCCGTCTCACAGACGTTGTTCTACTTCGTTGCCCAAAATGTGCTCAGTCAAAATTCCGGGCCCGATTCGAACCAGGCGAAGGCCGCTGCCCGACAGCTTGTCGCCCGCCTTCTGGCCTCCAAATATATGATTGCCGAGGCCGGCGCCTTCAAATCCAACGCTGCGCTCAAGCACGGCATCCTCACCGTGAACGGGCTCAGGCTGGGGTTTTAAAACCTGCCGTTAAGCCGCTCGAAAAACCGCGTAAACGGCGCCCTGCCACCCTCGCTTTGGCCCTTCGCTTCCTGAGAACCCTTGTATTCCGCATTCATTTGCTTATATTTTGTTTATGCGCGGCTTTTCAGCCCGCTCTAAATGTGCGGTATTATCGTCTTACATCTAAATATTTAAGGCCGATGAACATATGTTCAACCCGAATCAGCCCGCCCTGAATCCTTTCCTGTTCCATGAATGTGTAATTTTGACCATGCCCACGGGAAGGACTGCGGTAAACCTCCGGGAGATGCTTCAGACCATCCGCGAGGTGGACGCATCGGTCCTGTCTTATCATCTGTGGCAATCGCGCATGGCAATCGCTCACCCCGAAGCCGAATATACCAACGACTTCGCCGTTTGGGCCGCCACCTCCCTGCAGGACAGCAGACTGGCCGAAAAACTCAGCGTTATCGATCCGTTCAGCTACGAGGAAATGGAGCAGGTCCGCAGTGCGCTGGCCGAACTCCTTGAAGAGTATATGTGGGACCTTCCATCCGTGCCATGGGCGAGACCGGGCTTCGAGTTCCACTTCTGCGAAGCCTCTACGGTCGTGCTGGTTCGCCCGCGCGTTGTCGCCGGTACGCTGGCCGAATTCCGTTCGGGTCTTGCCCGTGTAGGGATTGACTCGATCTATTATCACTTCGTGGACGCGCGCTGGCGGTTGAGGAAATTCAAAGCGAATGACTTTTCCTTTTGGCTGCGGGATTCCTACGATTTGCCCGAACTGGTCTCGGCCATTCAGGGCATCGACGTGTGGTTCTACACGCTCGAAGGAATTCGCGAAACCATTCTGAACTTGATTGACCAATACATAGAGAAGCCTGATGACTACACGCCTGGAAGCCCTTGATCCGATCGTCGGCGCTACGGTTGTCGACCAGTTACGCCGCATGGCGGATCGTCTGAAACCCCTGCGCCTGGTACATATCAATTCAACCCGCATGGGCGGCGGAGTTGCCGAATTGCTCATCGGGATCATACCGTTGTGGAATGAGCTGGGAATCGACGCCCGTTGGGAAGTTATCCAGGGTGACCAGGCATTTTTCGAAGTCACCAAGGCAATGCACAACGCCCTCCAGGGCTTCAAAGTCAATATCGGCAACGCGATGTTGGATCACTACCTCGAGATCAATCGCATGAACGCGGCAAAGCTCGACTTTGACGCCGATTTCGTGGTGGTAAACGACCCGCAGCCCGCCTATCTGATCCAGTTTATGCGTGAAAAGGCGAAAAAATGGATATGGAGGTGTCACATAGACGCTTCCAAGCCGGATCGCAAGGTCTGGAGATTTTTGCGGGAGGCCGTCAAGCAATACGATGCCTCGATCTTTTCCATGCCCGGTTTTGCCCAGAACCTGCCCCACCCCCAGTACCTGCTCTACCCTTCGATTGATCCCCTGAGCGAAAAGAACCGCGAGCTTTCCGCAGAAGAAGTCTCCGCGGTCATGGATCGGCTCGGCATCGCAAGAGATAAACCCATAATTTTGCAAGTATCCAGGTTCGATTCCTTCAAGGACCCGTTGGGAGTGATCGAGGCGTTTCGAATGGTGCACGCCCATACGCCCTGTCGGCTTGTGCTGGCCGGAGGCGAGGCCACCGACGATCCGGAGGGTCCGCGGATTTTTGCCGAGGTCCAGGAAGCAGCTCAAGGAGACCCCGACATCGATCTTCTGCTCCTGCCCCCGGAAAGCCACTATGAAGTCAACGCCTTGCAGCGGGCCGCAGATATCATCGTGCAGAAGTCCGTCCGCGAGGGCTTTGGATTGACCGTGACCGAGGCCATGTGGAAAGGAAAACCGGTAATCGGCGGGGCGGCGGGAGGCATAATGCTCCAGATTCGCAATTTTCGCACAGGCTTTCTTGTCCACTCTCCGGAGGGCTGCGCCCTTCGAATCCGCTACCTGCTCCGCCATCCGGAAGTGGGAAAGCGGATGGGCAAATTTGCCAAAGAATTTGTCCGCAACCATTTTCTCGTGACTCGAAACCTCAGGGATTACCTGTCCATGATGCTTCTGTTCCGGAGTCCCGAAAGCGGTGACCTTCGTCGCCCCGGCCGGGCGGTCGTGCTGTAGACCGTGAGGGCCGGAGGTGAATGTTTCCCCCCGTCTCGGCGCCTCGCTCCAAAAAGACTCGCGCTGCGAGTTCCTTGTGTGGGCGCCCGCGGCCGATCGCGTTGATGTGCAGCCTGTAGCCGGCCCTCAGGCGGAAGAAATTTCCCCCGCAGGCGCCCTTGCACTTACGAAAGTTGACAGGGGCTACTTCCACGGCATTTTCGAAGGCATCGGGCCGAAGACCCGTTATTTTTACCTGCTCGACGGACGCAAGCCTCGCCCCGATCCGGCTTCGCGGTTTCAACCCGAGGGCGTTCACGGTCCTTCACAGGTGATCGACCCGTCCTTCCCGTGGTCCGACACTTTCTGGTCCGGCCTCGATCTGCGCGATTACATCATCTATGAACTCCACGTCGGTCTTTTCACCCCC
>JAJYTC010000075.1 GCA_021793275.1 Deltaproteobacteria bacterium
TGGTGAGTTGAAAGGATTTTCCTGATGGCTTTTTCTCCCCGGGCAACGATGCCGAAGCTCATGGGCAGGGGAGTGCTCTCCTGCAGAAGCTTCTTCAAAACTTGTTGATGTGCCGCAAGATGCCGCCGCTCGGGACGGATTTTCCAATCGGAAAAATCACTGATGACCGCTGCAATCCGGCCGTCGGAAATGCTGTACGCCAGTCCGCCGTCAATCCCGAATGGCCCGAACACACGGTCGGTCTCTCCGGCGATGATGGCGTACAGATACTTCCCGGTGTTGTCTGCCTTCTGCCTGGCCATTTTGGAACCCATCCTTTCAGCCTTTGGCCTAGATTCCGGCGCCGGCCTTATGCGTCTCTGTCGCTAATCCCGGCGGCATGTCGGCGCCTTTCATCACGTGCACCGATTTGACGCTTCCCTCCAGGGTGCGGATCTCCAGGATGCTTCCGCAGACGTAGCACTTGACCGGGCCTTCATAATTATCGTAGGCATCCTCTAGATCGATCTTGTGCCCGCATGAGATGCAATTGATTTTCATGAGTCCTCCTCGTTGCCTCGCTGTAGGCTTGCTAAGCGCGTCTGAGCTGGCGGCACAATAACTGGTGCAGGCTCCAAAGCTGCTCGATCCACGCACGGCGCAAAATCCTGGTGATGAGGGCGGCTTCTTGCTGTGACAATCGCCTCGCATCCAGATGCATCTTGGGAAAGCCGGTAGCGGTTCGACAGGAATGCAGGCCCCTGAGATTGCCTTTTGTGCGAATATGGTCGGCAGTTCTAATTGTGAGCATGCTTTAAATCTCCCTTCAGTATCGCAGTCGAAAGCCCTCGCAGGCTTGTCGGACCGGTGGCTTGGAGTCAGCCCCCGCGCCGTTGCCTTTACTCTCGGAAGTTCCGGCCAGGCGAGCCAAAATTGAAGCCTTCTCCGCTTCAATTTCGCGGAATCGATTGTCGATGTTATTCACCCTTGTCATCGCACTGCTTCTTTCCTTCTCTTTCCGAAATCGCTCCATCTCCAGACAACTCAATTTCATGAATGCCTTATAGGGGACCACGGTTCCATCAACCCTTCCGGCGTGAGTGCGTATGTCCTTCAAACTCTTGAGGTTCCTTGGAGGGATAGCCATAATTTGAGTCTCCTTGACCAAAGATGGCAGGCGCCCGTCTAAAGTTTCCCGGAAACCTGCTGTTGGACCCCGCAAACCTTCTGGATGATTTCATCCACTTTCTGCAGCATGACCGACTGTCCCCCTCGCGTGACCTTTGCCGTATCCATGCTGAGAACATCATGGCAGACCCACTTGAAAACCGGCTCTCCCCACCGCGCCTGGCCGCTGCGGAGTGCAAGAACCTTGGCAATGGCAATACACGCCCGAATAGTTGGCCGATGATTATTGACCCCGATACCGCGAAGTTCTCTTACGATATCAACGATGATCCCCGCATTGGCTCGATCAATTCCCGACTTCGCCATGGCGATCAAAATCTCGGTGTCACGATCATAGTGTTCCAGTTTGATTGTAATAAGACGGTCGAGCAGAGCGTCCTGAGTCTTGTGGACACCTGCGTACTCCTCCGGATTGGAGGTGAAGATTGCCCGGAATTGGGGATGCACCGCGAGATAGCCTTCGCCGGTTCTGCGCAGCCTGGGCAGATTGAGGATTCGCTCCGAGAGCACGCTCAGCAGAGCATTATTGGCCTCGGGCTTAGAGCGGTTGAATTCGTCATAAATCAGGGTATCACCATTCTGGCAGGCACTGGTGAGACGATTGTCCACCCAGAAGCTCTTCATTTCCTCTTCGGTCTTCAACACCGAATGGATGAAGTTGTCAACCAGTTTGAACTTGCGGTAGCCTGCATCCCGCCCAACCAGATCGGAGCTTCCGAATTCATCATCTCCGTGAATCAAGGTGACCGGCCGGCCAAGGAGTGAAGCCACGTGGAATGCCAGGGTAGTCTTACCGGTTCCCGCCACTCCTGAGAAATGCACCGCGTATCCAGCTTCCAGGTAAGCCAGGGACCGTTCGGTGATCTCCTCCACGTAGGGTGTGGTAACAAATCCATCGCTTGGCTCCGGTACGATGTTATCTCCCTCAGTCTGAACCCTCACGGTATCAGCGGCCCAGACCTCGATATTTTCTCCATTCATAGTCTACATGCTCCTTAATTACCTTTCGATCCATCCCCGGCCGCGACATCGAAGACAAGGCAGCGATGATGCCGAGCGATCATCCCCGTCACCAAGGCATTCGGGGCACATTCTCCTTTGGCCGGAAGGGGCGGGCAGCACCCCTTTGCCACGGCAAGCGGTGCAGGTAAGGGTCTTGATGGCTCCGGTACCGCGACAATGAGCACATGCCAGATGAGGTTCCTGTACGCGCACCAGGCCCCTTCCTCCACAAACACAGCAGGTGGACAGATGAGACATGATGCCGAAAGGATCTTTCCCGCTCCCTCCGCAAAAGGAACAAGTCATTTCACCAAATCTTCTCTTCTCAGTAGCCATTTTCCTCTCCGGGTCTCGCTGTCGCTAACGCGAAGACGTGAGGCTAGACCAAGCGGAGTGTGCGCCGGAAATATCCTCTGCATTCCTTTGCCGCATGTCGGACACCGTTTGCTTCATTTCTGATACGAACATCGACCGGTCAGCTCGAGCTTCCTTGACCATGTCCCCATAGGCCTGGCGGCAATCGGCCCGGTCCTTTTGAAACCCCGACTGCAGTTCGGAAACATTTGCTTTGACCCCGGATAACAAGGCCAGCCGATTGGCTTTGCTCTCCTTTGCCATGGCCGCATGGTCTTCGCGAAAGCCTGCCTGCATCCCGGCGACTTCGCCCTGCAAGCCGGACAAAAATCCCATCCGGTCTACTTTGGTCGTTTTTGCCATGAATGCATGGGCATCGTGAAATCCGGTTTTCATTCCGGCTACGTCAGCCTTCATGCCGGCGACATAATTCCGGGTTTCCTTTTTTGATTGTTTTGCCATATCCGCATGAGCAGCATGAATACCGGCAAGGTCTTTATGGAATTCATCCTGCAAAGCGGAAACGGTTGCCTTGATGTTGGACACTACCGCTATCCGCTCCCGTTTGCTTGCCCTTGCCATCTCCGCATGCGCCTTATCGAAACCGACCTGCATCTCATCCACGGCAGACTTGCGCTCCCTGGTGGTTTGCGTGATGTCCTTGCGGAGCTCCCTGCGCTGTCTGCCCAGGCTTGCGATCGCACCCCGAAGGCGTGCCATATCATCAGTCAACATCCCCATGGTGATTCTCCTCTCCTGCCGAATCCTTCAATTGCGGAGCCTTTTGCCAGGCACGGACCATGTGCTGGCCCGCACCCGGGATAAGGAATCCTGTACCGGATGGGCATTAGGCCGGAGCAGCAGCACTGGCGGTAAGCCCGATAGCTTCAGCATATTTGAGGTAGGTCTCGACCGAGGCAATGACCACGCGGGCTTCAATCGAAAGCAACTCGATGCCGACCAGAGACACTTTTGCCCAGGCGTCAATCACGATGCCCTTATCCAGAATACGATCAACAACTTCTGCCAGACTGGATGAATCAGTTGATTTCTGCACTTTTGCCATGGTAGCATTCCTTCTAATCTCATCCAAGTGATGGGGGACCTTCCCGGGAACTTGCCCTATTTCGTGCTCCCGGGGAGGAATGTTTCAGTCCCTTGACGATCCGCAGATCACGCTGGAGCCGCGGCGCTTGCAGTCAAGCCGATGGCTTCAGCATATTTCAGATACGTTTCAACTGAAGCGATGACGACGCGCGCTTCGACCGAGAGGAGTTCGATCCCCACCAGCGACACCTTGGCCCAGGCATCGATGACGATACCTTTGTCCAGAATGCGGTCGACGACTTCTGCCAGGCTTGAAGAATCCGTTGATTTTTGAATCTTTGCCATAAGCCACTCCTTTGAATCGAATAGGTTTTTGCCTCCTCAATCTCACCAATACTTGGTGGGCCCCTCTGAATATCATCGGTGACTATGCTTCTACGAAAAGCGTGCCAAGCCCGACCAGGGCTCCTCTGAGTCCGCCGGGATTGGAGCCTGTAAGAAAATGAAGAATGATGCGGAATGGCAAGTCTGATTCTTGGGGCAGTGTCGCTATGGAACGCGTTCCATACTTCAGGGTGGGTTTCCCTAATCATATGCTTCCGATAATACGGATGATCTCGTCGTTGAGAAATGGCTTGCTGATGAATCCCGTGATGAGAGCCTCATGGAGGGCCTGCTGGATGGTCACGTCATCATGATAAAAATAACCGGAAACCATCACCACGTGGATGGTTGGAACCAGTTTGCGAATCTCCTTCGCCAGTTGCAACCCATCAATGTCAGGCAATTTGGCATCCAGAAACGCCAGGGCGTGTTTATGCTGACGGATGAGGTTGAGAGCGTCGTGGCCACTGAGGGCAAACTCTGAGCGGAATCCCGCTGTTTTCAGAATGTGTTGCAAGGCCCAACACATATCGGGTTCATCATCGACAATGAGGAATAACGGGTTTTGCTCATCCATTGCGTATCCCCTTCCCTGTCACAAGGCGGGCAGAATGACCGTGAAAGTGCTGCCTTTTCCCTTTGAGCTTGTTACCTCAATGGACCCGAAGTGGTGCTTGACGATCGAGTAACACAGGGAGAGGCCGAGTCCTGTCCCCTTGCCGACCGGGGAGGTGGTGTAGAAAGGATCGAATATCTTATTAATGTCTCCCTCGCTGATGCCGTTGCCGGTGTCCTCAATACCAACCAACACCTGGCCTCCCTTCCTGTGCATCCAGACCCGCAGGCTGCCTCCTTCGGGCATTGCGTTGATAGCATTAAGGAAAAGATTCATGAAGACCTGCTGAAGAAGGCTGGCAATGCCGCTTATCACGACGGGCTCCTCCGGAAACTCAACAAGCACTTCAACTTTTTGAATTTTGGCCTGATTGGCTACCAGTGTGAGGGTCTCTTCGACCAGCGTTCCGAGGTTCACTGCCGCCGCCTCGGTTCTAGCCGATGGTCGAGCAAACCGCAGGAGATTCTCGATGATGATTGAAGCCCTTTGAATCCCGATGTGTATTTTCTCGGCACACTCCTTGCGGAACTCCGTTGAAATCTCATCCTCTTTCAGGAATTGCGCGGCTGAAGAACAAATGGTCAACGGGTTGCGGATCTCATGGGCAATCCCGCCTGCCATCACCCCCAGCGCGGCCAATTTCTGAGACTGGAGAAGCTGGGTCTCCAGTTTGCGTCGTTCGGTGAGATCTCTGCCAACAGCCACAAAGCCAACCGATTGTGAGAAGCCCTCCTTGAGCGGCGAAAAGACCCAGTAAACAGGAATGAAATTGTCGTCCTTGGTCCTCAGATCCCACTCGACCATAATCGAATCCCGATGCAACTGCATATCGGCAAACACCCTCTTGACGTCATTTTGGTAATGCTCTGCACAAAACTCATGCAAATACCTCCCCTTGACTTCATAAAGGCCTAAGCCGGAGATCTTTTCAGCAGCCGTATTCCAGGTGAGGATTCGGCCATCTGTATCAGTGGAGAGAATGATATCGCTGGCACATTCGACGACACTCGCCAGGTGCCGTTCCAGACGGCGGACATCCTGGCTCAAGCGAACCTGTTCGGTGATATCCTCCATCAATAGAAGCACGCTCTCCACCGTGTCCGCCATGGAAAAGGGAAGGAGAATGTAATAAAAGACACGAGTGGGGAGGCCGGGGGCACGATAGGTGAAACGTTCCCCGTTGGTCGAATGATTTTCTTCGAAGACCTGCCGGATACGCCGTGTGATATCCATTTGGTCCAGGATTATCGCCGGAAAGACGTTTTCCAGCCGATTATTGACGGTATTCAGGGCGCTGCGTTTGCTCTTATGCAGAAAATTCCGGTTTGCCGCAATGATCCGCAGATCCCGGTTAATCATCAAGACTGAACTGGGGATGGCGTCCAGCAGCATGGTGTAGAGTTTCTCGTAGCGCTTTGACGGGTTCTCAGTGCTTTCTCTACCTGCGGTTTGCATGAGACAATGACCCAGCCTCCTTACACTATCTAAGGGACAACAAAATTAAAGGGCGCCCATGGGCCGGAGAGCAAAAGCTTTGCCGAGCAGTGGGGCGTGAGCGCCTGGAAGACTTGTCGGAATGCTTCAACTTTCCCCCTCCTCACAAGGAAATAAAGCGAGAGCATGTGTGCGGATGCCCCGTGATTCCTCATCATGGGCGTGGATTTCTCGGCTTTGTATCGCACAAAGACGCCGGCAAAAGGCACGAGGATATTTTCGATGACAGCTTTTTCGCTAACGACCAAAAGGTTCTTCCTGGCGTAGTAGGATTTTCGTGCGGCCAGGTAGGCCCGGCCCATCTCACCAGGATTGGAGACGGGCATCACCGGGTCATTTTTCTTCATCAGCGGTAATTTCTCCTCCTTCTCAGGATCTTCGGGCAATACGCGGATTCCCATCTCCACGCAACCTTCCAGTTCCTCCAGCAGCGTGCGATACTCGTCAAAACGATCTTCAAGGAGCCGCACGATCTGGCCTTCTCCGTCAAATATGCATCCGTAACGCATAGGGATGATCGTTTGCTGCCGATGAAGATAATCAATTACCCTTTGATACGTCATAATCGTAGCAAGATCTGCAAGGGGTAATTGCGGGGATGAGAGTATGGAAGCAACACCGCCCAAACCATTGTGGGTCAGGAGGGCAAGCGGTTGCCCCTTAACACCTGTGAGTCCATCGATTTCAAAGTCTAAAGAATTCTGAAAAATGCAGTAGAGTAGAAAACTCAATCCCTCGCCTCCCATTCCGGAAATCGGCAAAAGCTATAGGGAGGCCATGGGCCGGAGAGTTCAAAGAGGAGGCCCGATGAGGCATAACTTGCATTGGCCAGGGAAATGTGTTCCTTGAGTATGGGCAGATTTTCGCGAGCGATGAGCACCGCCCAGTTACAGAACATTTCCCGGCTGGTCCCCGCAATCCTTCCTGGGAGCACCTTGCGCGCATAGATCTCCGACACGATCGCTTCGAGCCCACCGACGACTTTGTCACATGTTGAGCTGAGCCAACCGTGCAATCTTTTCTCTGCCTCCCCGCGAATTCTCTGTTCCTGAAAATACCGTGCGCCCGGCAATGAGGACAGCCTCTGTTCCTCATGCGAGATCATTTTGTGGAACAACTCTTGACGAGCCTTTCTGCGATCACACAGGACTTTTACGCCCCATTCCTCCTTGTCGGCCATCCGGTCCAGAAAGTGCACGATGGAAAGATGTTGGGTTCTGAGCCGGTCCTCCAGACTCTGGAGGGAGTAGAAAATCGTTCCGAAGTGGGCCGGCAAGGCCGGTGAGTGGCGCATAACCTCAACAATAACCGCCTGGTGCCGGCATGCCCGAGGCCCAATCCATGCCAGATCCCGCAGTCTTTCTTCCGCCCCCGGACCGCAGAATTCGATCGTTGAAACCGTGCTCAAAACAGCAGCCACTTCATTATGGACAAAAGAAAAAAGCGTCTTCTCACCATCAATCCCCACACTCTCAAGCCGGGGTAGAAGGTTTGCATGGGCAAAACAGTACAGGTAAACGGCGTCACCCATCTAAGTTCTGTCAACCTCTTCGAAAGCCGCCTGCAGGTCATCAGCCATTACGACAATCGCCACCTCGTCCGTGCTTGCATCTCCGATTGTCTCAATGGCGCGCCGCACTGCTCGTAGAGCGGCAATATTGCACACCGCCGCAATCTCCGCACCACTGAAACCATCACTGCGCGCTACCAGATCGGAGAAATTGATCCCGGCTGCAAGGGGTTTATTTTTCAAATGGATTTGAAAAATTTCCCGGCGATCCTCTTGATCGGGTAGGGGAATCTCCACAATCTCATCAAAGCGGCCGGGCCTGACAACAGCCGGGTCGAGTATGTCTACTCGGTTGGTGGCGCCCAACACCAAAACACCCTGCAACTCTTCAATGCCGTCCAGTTCGGTAAGAAACTGTGAGAGCACCCGCTCGGAAACGTGAGAATCGGTTGGGCCTGTGCCCCGGGTGGGGAGCAAGGCATCGATCTCGTCGAAGAATATGATACAAGGCGCAGCCTGTCTGGCCTTGTGAAAGACCTCCCGGACTCCTCGCTCCGATTCCCCGACATACATGGACAGCAGGGCGGGCCCCTTAACGGAGATGAAGTTCACTTTGCTCTCATTGGCAACCGCTTTGGCCAGCAAAGTTTTGCCGCAACCAGGCGGCCCGGAGATGAGGATTCCCTTTGGCGGCTTGATGCCCGCACGCTCAAAAAGACGGCCATACCGAAGCGGCCACTCTACAGATTCGATAAGCCTCTCCTTGACCTCGGCGAGCCCCCCGACATCCTCCCATCGAATATCGGGCACTTCCACAAACACCTCGCGAATGGCCGATGGTTCGACATCCTTGAGGGCGCCGAGAAAATCCTCCATGCGCACTTCAAGTTGAGAAATCTGTTCATAGGGCAGACTGCTCAGGGCGAAGTCGATATCAGGCATTATCCGGCGGAGGCAAATCATGGCCGCCTCCCGGCACAGAGCCTCAAGGTCGGCGCCCACAAAGCCGTGAGTTATGTCGGCCAGATGCGCCATTTCCACATCCTGAGCCAGAGGCATGCCGCGGCTGTGGATCTCGAGGATTTGCAGACGCCCGTTACGGTCGGGAATGGGTATGGCGATCTCCCGGTCGAAACGCCCCGGGCGGCGAAGGGCCGGGTCCAAAACATTGGGCAGATTGGTAGCGGCAATGACAATCAGGTTCTGGCGTTTAGCCAGTCCGTCCATAAGCGCCAGCAGCTGCGCAACCACCCGCTTCTCCACGTCTCCCACCACCCGTTCGCGTTTGGGAGCAATGGCGTCGATCTCATCCAAAAAGATGATGCTGGGGCCTTTTCGGCTGGCCTCATCGAAGATCTTCCTCAGATGGGCCTCACTTTCCCCGTAGAACTTGTGAATCACCTCAGGACCACTGACGGAAAAAAAGTTGGCCTCGGTTTCGTGTGCAATCGCACGTGCGATCAGGGTCTTACCGCAGCCCGGAGGGCCGTGGAGAAGGACTCCCTTGGGAGCATCGATGCCCAGTCGACCGAAGATCTCGGGGTAGCGAAGAGGCAGCTCGATCATCTCCCGAATCCGCTGCAGCTGCGACTTGAGTCCCCCAATGTCTTCGTAGGAGATCGCACCGGCAACTGCCTGTTCCTCGGCTTTTCCAATCATTAACTGCGTGATCGGGTTGATGATCACCGCCCCTTTCGGGACCGTGCTCTCTACCTTAAAAGCCGCTGAGCGACTGCCAAAAAGAGATACTCGAATACGGTCTCCCTGCACAACAGACAAGCCGTCCAGGAGCCCCCCGATGTATTTGAGATCACGGTCAGAAAGCGTGACGCCCGCAGGGGACAAAACAACCTTCTCGGCCGGCGCGCAAGAAACCTTGCGAATTATGATGAATTCGTCAATGCCTGCGCCGGCGTTTTCTCTGGTAAGGCCATCGAGCTGCACCCTGGATTGTCCGCGCAGTTCCTTGTAGGCAGGCATAGCCCGGCAAACAGTCTGTCGTTTTCCGACTATTTCAACCGTATCACCAACGGCTGCCCCCAATTTTTCCAGATCCTCGGGGCCCATGCGTGCGATGGCACGCCCGACGTCCTTGCTGAGAGCTTCCGTTACCTTGAGTTTTAGCTTTGTCTCTTGCTGATCGGTCATTTCTTTCACCTGTGAAGGGGTTACTGGCTCTTGAGGCACTTCATCTCTACAATCCCGTGTTTGCAGGAAATGGTCACCTTGTCGCGGTGGAATTTGCCGCCGGGAAGGAGGACCTCCTTCCGATACTGCTTGTCACCTCTTTGCGCCGAAAAACTCAAGATATCGTCCTTCAGATTAAACTTCACATCTTCCGCCTCAATCCCTGGCATTTCCGCTATTATCAGTACGTGATCCTCTTCCTCGAAAACATCCACCAAGGGTTCCCGAATCTCGTCCACAACTGCTTTCCCGGTAGTCTTGTCGCGAGTGACATTGCCAAAGGGTTCGACCTTGACTCCCTCCCCGCCGATGCCCACCTTGACCGAGAACCCGAAGACCCCCTTGAGGCCCTTATCCTGACTCCGCAATGGGATTTCACCGATGCGCGAAAGCTCTTCACCCTTTTCAGCCAGATCACTTAGTTTTTCCAATAGATCGGCCAGACCCTTAAAGATCCCTTCACCGCCCGACTTGCCGGCGGATTTCTTTCTATCTGTCATGGTTGTCTCCTCTACCTGATTGGATTCCGTATTCTTTCACTTTATTGTGTACCGTTTTGTAGTCTATGCGCAGGATCCGGGCCGCCTTTGCCTTGTTTCCTCCAGCATGCTTCAAGACCTGGGTGATAACCTCCCGTTCAATACTCTGAATGCCACTGCGCACGATCTCTTTGAGGCCCATGTCCAGCCATTGTGCGCCGGCCGCCTTCGGTATGAACGGCAGCCCTGGCGTTTCTCCAGACATGATTTCGAGCAGTTCCTCGGTTACCATCTCATCCGCCAGCAGGACGGCCCTGCGAATCACCGAACGGAGCTGCCTGACATTCCCTGGCCAGTTGTAATGAAGTAATGCCTCCATAGCGGATTCTGTGAAACCTTGGACGTTCTTTTCCAACTCTTTGTTGGTTGCCTCCAGGAAGAGCTTTGCAAGATAAGGAATGTCTTCTCTGCGCCCGCGCAACGGTGGGATGTTAATCGTAAACTCATTGAGACGGAAAAACAGATCGCGGCGAAAGAGCCCTGAATCCGCAAGCATTCGCAGATCCTGGTTGCTGGCAACGACAAGACGCACATTAATGCTGAGGGGCTTGGTTCCCCCCACCCGACAGATCCTCTTTTCTTGCAGCGCCCGCAGCAGTTTGGCCTGTGAACTCAACGGCATGTTGGATATTTCATCAAGAAAAAGAGTGCCTTTCTGAGCCAATTCGAACTTTCCGGGTTTTCGGTTTACCGCATCGGTGAAAGCTCCCTTGTCATGGCCAAAAAGCTCACTTTCAATCAAGGTTTCAGGAATAGCGCCACAATCCACCGGGACAAAGGGGCCTTGTGACCTGGGGCTGGAATCATGAATGGCGCGAGCGATC
The DNA here is from genome assembly GCA_021793275.1 of Deltaproteobacteria bacterium. GTDB lineage: Bacteria > Desulfobacterota > Syntrophobacteria > Syntrophobacterales > Syntrophobacteraceae > SbD1. The sequence continues at coordinate 11,125 of JAJYTC010000075.1, forward strand.
AGATCTTTTCCGGAACCGGTCTCGCCGAGCAGGACCACTGTGAAGTCAGACTGAGCGACGAGCATCAAATTGGAGATGAGTTGTTTTACTGCCTCGCTTGGTCCCATCATTTTATTGAGATAGTGGCTCTCGCAGACATCTGGCGATTTTCCCCCCTGTTGCCTTTTGAGTTTTTGTCGTATCAGCGACTGCCGTACGACCCTGAGCAATTCCTCATGGTCAAGCGGTTTGGCAAGGTAGTCCTGAGCGCCCGAGTGGATTGCCTTCACCGCCCCGGCAATGTCAGCAAAACCGGTAATGATGATGATTGGCAATTCGCTATGTTCTTTTTTGGCGGTCTTGAGGACCATCATTCCATCCATGCCCGGCATATTGACATCCAAAAGGACCAGATCGGGGGGGTGGGTTCGTATGGATCGAAGGGCGGTTTCGCCGTCATAGGCTACCCTGGTTATGAATCCCTCCTCCCTCAACAGGCGCTCGATAAGCGTACATTGATCGATTTCGTCATCAACAATTAGCAGTTGAGGCGTCAGTTCTTCCATTGGTCTTGGTTCCCCACCGGCCATGCCGGGCGCATCGGGCAGATGACCTGAATGTCCTGATCAAGTAGATTCTCCAGGGTATGAAGCATTCCTATGAACAGCAGACCAGTCTCTCCCGGCTTTAAAGTGGTGTTGATGCGATGAGCGATAAACTGGTTTCGCCGCTCCAGCAGGGTCCCATCGCTACCCCAAGCATCGGCCTCACTAGTCTCATGGCTTTTCGGGCGGCCTGCTCTCCGCCTTCCTGCGCTTCGCTTCACCTGCTCGTATTCTCTTAGAAGCATTTCCGGGGACTCCGTGCCCATGATGGTCGCACCCTTTTCCATCAGGCGGAGCAGCAAACGGTGATTTCGGCTGCCCCTATCAGCGAGTTCCCTTACGATTGCATCCTCTTTCCCGGAGATGGGCAGGCCGTCCTGATAGAGGCGGACCCTGTCGTAGGCAAGTTGCATGGTTTCGACAACTCGTTCAATTTCCGTCCACATCTGATCGACCGCTCGCATCTTGTGCCGCCACGCTTTAACGCCCAGCTCCCGAATAGTTGCTCGCTGGACCGATTTGCCGAGTCCGCCCATATCGCTTTGCGTATGCACGATGGGGATGTAAACAAGAGTCCTCTGGAAAGCCGCCATACGCTGGTTCCCGGTGCTTTGAGTTCTGTGAGCAGCTTACAAAGAATCAACAGCAGACTCGAAAAGAGAGGCGCCAAAAAGAAAAATGCCCAAGAATTCTTGGAGGCGATAACACCCCTCCTCGCCGGTCGTGCGTATTCTCCTGACATATGGTTCAAATTTCATGGAACAAAAACCATATATTGCACTGAGTCCACAAAGAATCCACCATCCAGCCGCCTGCCTGAAACAACACTCACAAGTCACGGCACATACACATTTCGTCATGGTGGTCACGGTAAAGGGTTGTGCTCACTCCGCGAGGAGCATCGTTGCAGATGCAGGGGGCACGTCTTTTGGCGCCCACCAGAATTGGATCATGATTTACGCCTGCCGTACTGAGATAGCAATACCTGTGCCGAGCCTGTAAACATGGATTTGTTGATGAACTTTGGCCCGCATCCTCGATTGTGTGGCCGGCCCTATAACTTGAGTAGATTACATTATCAAATGCCCAAGGAGAAGAAACTGGTATTTCTTTTGCGATTTATGAGATCGGTCGAAATTATCTCTGTGGCCCGGGCCGGAGGTTTGCCCCTGCTGCAAGGTGAGAAGGCCGTGGGGACATAGATTTGTCCAGGCCTATTTCGATGGGTTCACATCAGGTAGTATACGTATCACTCACTTTGCATAAATTCGGGGTACAGGTCTATTCAGCCCGTCGATCCGGTAATTCTTTAACTCGGAGACCTTCGGTTGCAGTGCGTGTAGCAAGCTTGCTACATCGACTTGTAATCTGTTCGGATGTCGAGTCTGACGCCACTTCAACGAGTGAGGGAAAAAGAAGGGAAGCTGGGAAATCATGGGGACTCAAAATGTGTTTGGCGGCGGTGGCCGCCGCTGCTATTTTCACTCAATCCGCCGGGGAAGGGGGACCTGCTCTATCTTGTAGGGGGATGGGCCTTTTTGTTAAAAAAACCAAATGTGTTGCGTCCTATGCAAGGCGACCGCGAAAAAGCCTTCCGGCAACGATCATGCTCACGATGCCGATTGTCGCCAGGGGCCAGTATTGGGGCCACAAAAGGGAGGCGCCGGCCCCCTCGAGAAAACTGGCGCGCAAAATGACCAGAAAGTACCGTAACGGATCTATAAGGGTAATGTACTGGACAAGCCTGGGCATATTGGCGATCGGTGTGGCAAAGCCTGACAGAACGATCGCGGGCACCATGAAGAGAAACGTGCCCAGGAGCCCTTGCTGCTGGGTGAGGGCCAGAGAAGAGATCATGAGTCCGATACCCACAGCGGACAGCAGGAAGCAGAACAAGCCCAGGTATAATGCCGGAAAGCTTCCGGTAAAAGGAACATGGAACCACAATATGGCAACTGCAACGATGAGCGTCGCTTCCAGCGCGCCAACGACAAAACCGGGCAACGCCTTTCCCGCAAGGATCTCCGCAGGATTCATCGGGGTGACAAGGAGCTGATCGAAGGTGCCCATTTCGCGCTCCCGCGCGACGGAGAGCCCGGTAGACAGCATGCTCACCAGAAGGGTAAGGATGCCCGCAATGCCGGGGACGATGAACCATCGAGAATCCAGGTTCGGATTGAACCATGCCCGGTCCAGCACTATCGTGCTTGCCGGGAGGCGCGAATTGCGCGGGAGATGCTCCCCGTTAAAGGCTGTCACGATCGATTGTGCATAACCCATCACGAGGGCCGCGGTATTTGAATCCCTTCCGTCCAGGATGAACTGCACGTGCGCGGTCCTTCCACGCTCCAGATCCGAGGTGAATTCAGGTCCTATACTAAGGGCCATCAACGCGGCTTGACTGTCAACCGCCTGCTGCAGGGCCTTCTGGTCCTGCACGGTTCCAATCATCTCAAAGCTGGGAGAGCCCGCAAAGCGGGCAATGAAATCCCTCGACAATCGCCCCGCGTCCTGGTTGTACACAACAAACGGCACGTGCTTCAGATCGTAAGTTGCGCCATAGCCGAACACCAGCAGTTGAATAATCGGCGGCCCGATCAGGACCGCCCGGCTTGCGGGATTGCGTAAAAGAGATAGAAACTCCTTGATCGCCAGCGCTACGATACGTCTGAAGGAAAGTTGCATCAATCCAACCTCTTGCGAAAACGAATAATTGCAAGACCAAGAAACAACAGGCACAGGATTCCCAGACCAAGGCAGTTGCTCACAATGATCGTCCGGATATCCCCAGCCAGAAACACAGTTTGCAGAATTCCGACAAAATAGCGCGCGGCAATCACGTGGGTCAGCAGTTGAACGACTCTCGGCATCGAATGGATATCGAAGAGAAACCCGGACAGGATGAACGCGGGCAGAAAGGTCGCAACAATCGCCACCATTCCGGCCACAAATTGGCTTCGCGCAAGGATCGAAATCAGCAGTCCCATCCCCAGGGCCGTGAGCAAAAACAACGAGGAACACGCAATCAGAACGGCAATCGAACCGCGCAGCGGCACACGAAACAGAAAAACGGCCATGATCGTGGAAAACAGCATCCCGCCCATTCCGAGCACGAAATAGGGTATCAGCTTGCCCAGAAGAAGCTCCATCTTGCCCGCCGGTGTCACCATGATCCCTTCCATGGTGCCCCGCTCCCACTCTCTTGCCACAACAAGCGCAGTAAGGAGTGCGCCGATCAGCGTCATAATGATGGCGATCAAACCGGGAACCAGATAATCGCGGCTGCGCATGGCGGGATTGAACCACACGCGCGCTTCTGCTGCCACTGGAGCGGATAGACGCATGCCTTGGATGACGGCCCTCTGCTTCAGCCAGGCAAGCCAGGCCCCGTTCACGTAGTTTTCGATGATGCGCGCCTGATTGGCATCGACTCCGTTTACGATGACATGAATCGGGGCGTGCGAAGAACTGAGAGCCAGACGCGTGAAATCGCTCCGCAGCCACACGATGGCGGCGGCATGCCCATCCATCACCGCCTGCTCCGCCCTCGCTTCACTGGGATAGCTTGTCGGATGGAACCACGGTGAGCACTGCAATTCCCCCACGAAGGAGGCCGTAAGCGTAGTCGGATGATCCACGACCACAGCGATGGGTATGTCGCGGGCGTCCAGAGAAACTCCATACCCGAAAATGAAAAGGAGCGCCAGCGGCAGGATGAAGGCGATGGCGATGCTTGAAGGATCCCGCACGATCTCATACGCCTCTTTTCGGATAAGTCCCATCAGGCGCATCATAATCATGACGCCCTCCTGCTGGTGCGTTCATGTTCTTCGATGATCGATATGAAAGCATCTTCCATGCCGGGCGCAGGTTCGTCGGGCCGGCGGACTGCGGCTTTGATTTCGGAGGGAGTTCCCTGTGCGAGCACTTCTCCAAGGGACATCAACACCAGACGGTCGCAGTATTCCGCTTCCTCCAGGAAGTGAGTCGTCACGAGGCAGGTTGTTCCTTCCCGCGCCAAAGCGTTAAGGCGCGTCCAGAACTCGCGCCGCGCCAGCGGGTCCACGCCGGAGGTCGGCTCATCCAGGAAAACGATGTCGGGCTCGTGCATCAAAGCGCACGCCAGGGCGAGGCGCTGCTTGTACCCCAGCGGCAGGTCGCCCGCATTTGTCGCTACATAGGCAGTAAGCTCGAATTCTTCAAGCGCCCGGGCGATCCGGCTTTTCTTTTTCTGGTTTTGGAGTCCGTAGGCCGAGGCAAAAAACTCCATGTTTTGTTTCACGCTAAGGGCCGTGTAGAGCGAAAACCGCTGGGATACATAGCCGATGCGAGCCCGCGTTGCGGCCGGCGCTTTGCGAAGATCGAGCCCGGCGACCCGGAGTGTTCCGGAGGAGGACGGCAGCAGCCCGCACAACATGCGAAATGTCGTAGATTTGCCTGCGCCGTTGGCGCCCAAAAGTCCGAAGATCTCGCCCTTGCGCACCGAAAAGCTGACGCCCTTAACCGCCGGGAAATCGCCGAAGTAACGATAGAGATCGTGGACCTCTATGACCACCGTGCCGTCGCTTGCCCCGGTTTCACGCGGCGCCGCAATCACATGACGCCGCACCCTGCCGTAAAGAAGACTCACAAAAGCGTCCTCCAGCCGTGGGGGCGACGGCTTGAGCGTTCCGTGGCTGCCAAGATCGGCGGGCACTGCGGGTGGGCCTGGTTGTTCCATCACGATGCGCAACCCATTTGCCTGGATGACCGTGTCAATGACGCCGGGCAAGCCGGCCATTCTGGACTGTAAGGTTCGCGGCGCCGCAGAAATGTTTTCCGGCAGCTCAAAGAGAAACGACCGTCCCTCCAGTGGCGCTGAGATCTCCGCTGGGCGCCCCCGGGCGAGAATTTCTCCCTCATGCAGAATAATGACGCGATCGCAGCGCTCCGCTTCGTCCATATAGGCGGTGCTGAGCAGGATCGTTATGCCGTGAGTAACCACCTGCTCTCGGATGATGCCCCAGATCTCCCGGCGAGAAATCGGGTCCACACCCACGCTCGCTTCGTCGAGCAGCAGCAACTCCGGCGGGTGAACCAGCGTGCAAGCCAATCCGAGCTTCTGTTTCATGCCGCCCGACAGTTGTCCTGCCAGACGTTTCCGGAACGGTCCCAGGGCCGTCATGGTTAGAAGGTCCGCAAAGCGGCCATCCCGCGCGTTCCGGGCTATCCCGTGCAGGTCGGCGAATAATGTCAGGTTTTCCTGAACGCTCAGATCCTCGTACAGCCCGAAGTGCTGCGGCATGTAGCCGATACGGCGTTGTAACGCCAGGGCTTCTTTAGGCAGTCTGTGGCCCAGCACGCTGACTTCCCCCGTATCCGGTGTAAGGATGCCTGCCAGGGTGCGCAGCATTGTGGTCTTTCCCGCGCCATCCGGACCGATGAGCGCTGTCATGGTGCCGGCGGGAAGCCGCAGGGATATGCCTTTTAGCGCATTCCTGCGCGTAGCTCCGCTACCGAAAGACTTGGCCAGGTTCGTGACAGCGACGGCATCCATGTCAGTGCGTTTCGCAGGGGTTTATGGGCACAGCGTGCGCAGGATTGCCCACCAGTGGAATATCTACCGTTGCAGGCATTCCCAGCCGCAGGCGGTGATCGGGATTGCAGGCATAGACACGGACGCGATAGACAAGCTGCGAGCGCAGTTGGGTGGTTTCTACGCTTTTGGGCGTAAACTCCGCCACCGGCGAAATGAATCCAATCCAGCCTCGGAAGCGCTTCCCCGGGAAGCTGTCGGTGGAAATCCATGCGGTCATGCCGAGAGCCACTTTGCCCAGCTCCGGTTCCGGCAGATATGCCCGAACCCAGACGGGATTGTCCAGAGCGAGTGTAAATACCGGAGTCTGCGGGCTTGCCATGTCGCCAGGTTCCAGGAGCCGGTCTTGAATGACGCCGTCCGCGGGCGCGTAGAGCTGCGTATCCGCAAGGTTCTTTTGCGCCGTCGCGAGCACAGCCATTTCTGATTGCAGTTTGGCCTTGGCCGCAGCAATATCTTCCTTGCGCGGTCCGACGACGGCGAGCTTCAGGGCCTGGTACCTGGCTGCTGCAATTTTCTCTTTGGCCTCCAGGTCGGCCCGAGCGACCAGCAAGCCGCGACGGGCGTCGTCCCTGACCTGCAGCGAGACGTACTGCTTCTCCGCCAGGGCCTGCTGACGGCCATACAGCGCCTCGGAATTTTCCACATTGGCTTGCGCCGCCCTGACATCTGCTTCCGCTGCAGCAAGATCGGCCCGCGCCCGGGCGATCTCTTCGGGACGGCTGCCCGCCAACAGGCGGGCGACAATCTGTCTTTGTTCGGCCACATCAGCCCGGCAGCGCGCCACCGCATCGCGAAAGCGCTGTGTGGCTAACTGGCCGACCAGTTGCCCGGCGCGCACAGCAGCACCCTCATCTACCAGCAGCTTATCGATACGTTCGCTGTCGTTGAATGCGAGCTGCACCTGGCGAATATCGACGTTGCCATAAAGCGTGATACTTGATCGGGGAGCACGACCGCCCCAAAAATGGCGGGCGACAAACGTGCCGACCAAAGCCAATGCGATCAGGACTACTGCGATTATGCGGATCTTTTTCTTCGCTGCCATCTATGGGTCTCCGTTTCTCGTCCGGGCCGTGAAAGCGCTAGTGCAGCAGGGTGTTGAGGGACTCTATATCCTGTGATGTGAGAACGCCCGCCGCGGCCTTGAGCTGAATGCGTGCGACCAGGTGCGAATAGAGAGCCAGATAGTAATTGCGCCGAGCCCCTGCATAGTTGGTGGTTGCGGTAAGGAGGTCGACGAGAGAACGGGTGCCGATCTCATAGCCCTTCCGAGTCCCTTCCATGGAAAGCCGTGCCGAGGCGACGGAGGCTTGCGTGGCATCGAATCGCGCAACGCTGTCCTGCAGGGTCAGAAAGGCCGCCTGCGTATCTAGCCTGATCTGGTCCTTAAGGGCGAGAACCTTGGCCCCGCTCGCATGCGACAGGGCTTCGGCCTGGCGAACCCTCGCCCTGATGGCCCCGCCCTCGAAAAAAGGTATCGAAACGCTCACCACCGCGCCGGCCTGGTTCATCGTCAGGGGGGGAATCAGCGTTCCGGCCGCGTGCTCGACGAATCCGTTGAGGGTCAAGGTCGGCCAACGGGCTCGCTTCTCATATTCTACCTGCTCTTTTGATGTCTCCAGGGATGCCCTCGCCTGCTGCAGCAGAGGCTGGTTCTTCAATGCGCTTTCGATCCATGGGGTTAGCGAGTCGGGCTGAGGGCCAATCACGTGTAGCACTTTGACGTCCTGCAGCGCGCCGGGCCGATGATGCGTCAGCTGCTCCAGTTGGGCCTTCGAGATGGCTACCCTGTTTTTTGCCACAACCAGATCGGTCTTTGCGGCATCAAGCTGCGCTTGCGCCTCCTGGACGGAGATGATGTCTCCTTTGCCGACCCGCAGGCTTGTCTTTGTCTGGTCGGCAATGGCTTGCAGCAGTTTTACCTGCTGCCGCGCGACACGTTCGTCTGCCTGTGTCTGCAGCACTTCGAAGTATGCCTGCGTAACGTCGAACATGAGGGACTGTTCCGTTGAAGCCAGGGCCGCTTCGCCGGCGCGGATGCGGCTGTCGGCCTGTTTGAGGGACTCCCATGCCTGGCCGTCGAAAATAGACTGCGTCAGAGTGGCGCTCAAGACGTCGGAATGATACCCGGTGGAAATCGGGATGGGGCCCAATCCCGTAACACGGGCGCTATTCATTCCTCCGCTGGCAAACCCGCCAAGGTGAGGGAGCAGAGCGGCGCGCGCCAGCGGGCGGCCTTCGAGTTCTGCGTCCAACTGCGCTCGTGCCCGGACAATCGCAGGAGATGTGGCCATGGCCTGCCGATAGGCCGTCTGCAAATCATACGCACGGGCAGCGGTGGCAGTGAACACCAGGACAACCACGATGGTCAGCTTCAGGCACAGTGAACTCAAGGCCGGCGAGCCGTGTAATTGCATAAAGAATTACCCCTCCCGAAATGGAATCTCGAGTCCCGGATGGAGCAAGGGAGCGTCAATGGGATTCGAGGATGACTATATAGGGATATGGCAATATATTGTCAAGATAGATTTTGGGAGGTGGCGAAAATCGAAGATCACATTTAGATCCGAAAATATACTGGCATTGCGCCGGTCTTAAAACCCCGGGCCGCTCCCTCACGTACAATGCACGAGACGATGGGCGGAAAAGAGGTCCGGTGGAGGGCCGGAGCAAATGCAAGCCCCATTCCGGGAATAGGCGAGGTTCATGCCGGCTCACTCAAGGAAACCTCGACTTTTTTTGCGCCGCAATCTTAGGTTGATGGTATTCTAAGATAAGTTTTACGATGAAAGAATCATTAGATTCCATGAGCAGGAAGGACGGATGATGGACCATGACAAAGTCAGAATTTTGATGGCGAAATTGGGCGAAGGTTATGAGCCCGCCATCTTTAAGTTGGGTGCAGCATTCAGTGAGGCCGGTTTTGAGGTAATCTATACGACGATACAGGACCCTCAGGCAATTGTAACCGCAGCCCTTCAGGAATCAGCCGATCACATAGGCATTACGACTCTGCCTGGAGCAAAAATTACAGACTTCGCCAAAATCTTTGAGTTGCTCGCAAAAGAAAACCTGTCACAAATCAAAGTTACGGCCGGAGGTTTTCTGGAGGATGAAGATATCCAACGGATCAAAGAAATGGGAGTGGTCGAATTCTTCCCTAAGGGCACCACGTATGCTGAACTCATAGCATGGAGCAAACTGCATATCAAACGTACGTGCTGATCGCTGCATGACATTTATCACAACATACCCACGAATGGATGGATCACAAAATAGATGCCCAAAATACCTATGGCGATGCCGGCGCATTTCCTGAACCAATGGCTTCCTTCGTGAAACGAACTGCTTTCGAGGAGTTTCCTGACCTTGGCGGTCGAGCTGCCTGCGACGGCAATGGGTATGCACTGACCGATACCGAAAAGCACGATGTACATGATCCCGGTCAGGACCTTTTGCTGCATCGTGATAATGGCGAGTATGGGAGCAATGAAACCGAAGGTGCAGGAACCCGACAAGATGCCGTAGGCCAGTCCCAGGACAAGCGCCCCCAACATTCCTTTGATTTTGATCCTGCCCATGAGGCTTCCGGACATGGAGCACTTCGATACTCCCCATATATCCAGGGCGACCCAGATAAGAATCGCCCCCACCAAAATGGTCCAGTAGGGGCTGACCTGCCCGAGCATAGAGCCAAGCAGCGAACAGATAATTCCCAGGGCGGCAACGGTGATGAAAAGTCCGATACTGAAGATCACTGCGCAAAGTGCGGCGTCTTTTGTCT
>JAJYTC010000076.1 GCA_021793275.1 Deltaproteobacteria bacterium
CCTGGTGATCCTGTGCACCGGAGGCTTTATAGGCGTCATAGTCATGAGCATGTTTTCGGCCATCTTTGGAATCAACAACATCAGGTTTTAGAACTGCGCCGGGCGAGCCGATTTGCGGCGATATTGCCGCCGCATGGTTTGGAAGCGGGAGAAAAGAGCAGATCCTCATGATGCGAGCGCAGGGGGAAAAGACGTCGAAGAGCAAAGAGGGAAAAGATGGGCGGAGCCGCCCGCAGCGGTCCTTCGCGTTCAATCTCTCATCCCCGGCTCGCGGCTTCACTCTTATCGAATTGCTCGTAGTCATGATGATCATCACATTGGTTATCGCAGTGGTGATCCCCAAGGTCGGCTCGAATTGGAAGCAGATCCAGGACAGCGATTTTCTGCAGCAATTCACCGAAGCGATAGAAAGAGCCAGGCTGCTCGCCATGAACAGCGGCCTGCCGGTCTCCTTCAGGCTCAACGGGATAAGCCGGGTATACGGGTGTGAAAATCCGCCCGATCAACCCATACCCCTTAACGTCGAAATATACGCCAAACACCTGGAGCAGGACCCGAAGACCGGCGACTTCATCATAACTTTCTACCCGGACGGGAGCTTCGTTGGAGACAATCTCCAAGTGGTCTTCGGCAACTCGCGCACCTACGACGTTCACATCAATCCGCTGTTTGGAACGGTGAGGGTCGAAAGAAAGTAAAAAGTCGAAGGTCGAAAGTCAAAAATCGAGAGGCGGCGAAGCGGAGGGAAGAGTGACGAAGAATAACTCGAAATACAAAGCCTTGGACGAGGACACGAGATCGGTCCCCTGCCCTGCGACCTGCCACCTTCGACTTTCGACTTCGAAGGGCTTCACCCTGCTGGAGGTGCTGGTCAGCCTGGCTATTGCCGCCCTGCTCATAGGCTCCGTGATGGGGCTTATTTCCGAAGCTCTCCGTTACAGGACCAGCTTGAAGGAAAAAACCTCTGTTCAGCCAATATTGGAATCGGCCGCCGAAATCATCCTGGCGGACCCGGAAAAGGCGATGCAAGGGGTCGTGCGCCTCACCGAACTGCAGGGAGATCCCGCTGTTGCGGTCAGCCTGACCCCTGAGCCTCTTTACAACCCGACCGGGAAAAACCAAAAAGGCACGTTATGCCGGGTGATGCTCAACTACAAGGCCTCAAACCTCGAATTCAGCATAATAGTGCCGGTCGGAAAAGGTTCGTGACGGGGGACTGAGGTCGGAAGCGCAGGGGCATGAGCAACACCTTGGGGGACCAGTCTGTACGCATGAGAATATCGAAAATCGAATACAGAATATCGGACCCTGGACGCGGCGGTTTCACACTTATCGAACTGATCGTGGCTACGGCGATTGCCGCGCTTGTGATCGGCATCGTTTCGGTTTGTTTTTCTTTTGCGTTGCGCGCATGGCAGAACATTGCCAATCGCAGGCCCGACCAGACGTTCCGGATGGCCCAACTGCTCCAGCGTCAACTGGCCGAATCCGATCCAACGCCCATCAATTTCCAAGACGGCGCCCGGCCCCTGTTTATCGGCAGTTCGAACTCGATATGTTTCATAACGTCTCATTCGGTAATAGCGATCTCCAAGGGGGTCCCGGCGGCCGTTCGTTACACGTACGATCCTGGTTCACGGGTGCTTTCCTACTCGGAGTTGGTGATGGACCCCTATCGGCCGGCAGCCCTGGAACAATTTGCCGCCGGGACCGATTCCCGAGGCGAACGGAGCGCAGTACGTTCGTACAAGGTTGATTTTCCTAGGTTCACGTTGAGTTATGCAGGAAAGAACGCCAGGGAGTTTTTACAATCATGGACTTCCACGGAGGAACTCCCCCTGGAAATCCTGCTCACCTGGGAAGGAACGGACCGGATTGGCCACTCGATGGCCTGCATGGTGAATTCTCCCTTTCCGATCCAGGTGAACCTGCTGAATCCTTCCATGCCGGGCGGTTTCAATCCATGAACGATATCGCGAAAACATCGGCCGCAGAAGGGATGGCGAAGGACGGTGAGCGCAAATGCGCGCTGCCTTTTCTTCGCGCCGCCGCCGGTCGAAAAGGGGTGGTGCTGATAGCGGTCCTCTGGTGCTGCGCAATCGTCATGTGGGCGGGCTTGCAGATAAGCGCCCAAACCCGCCTGCTCGGAGAAGACGAGTTGCACTCGATCAATCAAACTCATGCGCTCTATCTTGCCATTGGAGGGTGCTACGAGGCCCTGGCGCGAATGGAACAAACCTCGCCCCTGCAATCGGACCTGCCGCCCGACCAAAACTGGCAGCCCGATGGGAAGCCCCGCGTTGTGGTTTATAACACCGGCATTGCCGTGGTGATTATGGAGTCCGACGACGGGAAGATAAACGTTAACTCCGCAGACACGGCGCAACTGGCCAGGGTGCTCAAAAAAGCAGGCGCCGACGCGAAGACCTCGGGGGCGATCGCGAGCCGCATAACCGATTTTGTCCATTCCCAAAATCCTTCACAGCTTCAAGGGCAGGCAAATACGGATCTCGGCCAAAGTCTCAACCACAAAACCGGCTTCAATGGACCGCTGACCAGCCTTGACCAGTTGCTGCTGGTCCCGGGGATCACCCAGCAGCTTTTTTACGGCTACAAACGGGGAATGGAGCAATGGACGCGCGAGTCCAGGATTTTTGAGAATATTGCAATTCCGGCAATTGATTCCCTTTTCAGCCAATTGACGACACAAAGCGGCAATGCAAACCAGCAGCAGGGTTCCATGAGTCTGCAGGGCACCCAAGGGCCCCAGGGCGCTCCGGACCGGCAAGGAACTGCTTTCACACAGAATTCATGGACGGCCGGGGGCACCTATCGCATTCTTTCGTTCGGAAAGAGCGCCATGGGGCCTCCAAGCGTGGGTATCTGGCTCACGGTCCGCCTGCAGGGGGGTGGTGACGCCCCTTATCAGATACTGAGCAGGCAAGTACTGTAGGCACTCATTTGACGAGGTGAATTTATGCTGGAAAGCATCATCAAGCACCGTCCGACCGAGCTGTATGCGGTCTACATCGAACCTCGGAGGATTGAGGTTTCCAGGGCGAGCAGGGTCTGGAGAACATGGGAAAGGGGAACCGCCGAACAATTCCAGGTCCCGAAGGACGAATCGGTTTTCGACCACTTACAGCACCTGAATCTGAAACCCGGTATTAGGAAGGGAAGCGCCCTGCTGGCTATCGTGTCGAGCGTTTTCTACTCGGTGCACAACGAACACTATCCACTGTCGATAAAGGACCAACTGGACAGCGCCATCAATTTCGACTGGCAGGAAAACATATTTCAGGAACATGACAGGACGCTGCATTTTTTCGGACCCCCGGTTGCGCTGGAGCGGTACGTATCGGTCCCTATTTTTACCATCCAGAGCGAAGTCTACGACAGGCTGAACCAGGCGCTAAACGGCACGCTTTTTCACACCTTTGCGGTGGCGCCGAGCGCGCTTTTGTTTGCGGCCCTGCTGCCTGCCGGCGAGAAATCCGAAGAGGAGAGCGAAATCCTTGCCCGCCGCCTGGACGATGATATTTTTGAAGCACACCGTTTCTATCACGGAGCTTTTTTGGATTCGGCTGCGATTGGAAAATTCTCCCGGAGCCTTAATCTGTTTGGCGAGAACCTGATGGGCCTGTGCGGCGGGGAGCGCGAACCGCACATGCATCTTGTCTGCCTGACCGGCGAGCGCCGGGCCGCAGAGCAATCCGCCGCGCTCCCGGGGGGGGCCGGCGCCCGGGTCGAGGTGCAGGAAGTCCAGGGGACTTTTATCTCCAACTGGCTCGATAGCCTGCTAAAGCAGGACACCATTCATACGTTCGACTCCGAGATAGTTCTAAAACCGTGGCAGATCCCTCGCATAGTGTGGCCGCTGGCCGCCCTCGTACTGGTTTTCGCTCTCTACGGCTTCTACCAGTCGTATTCGCTCAGGAGCCTGGCTCAGACCAGCAGCCGCCTCAAAGTCCGCATAGACCAACTCGAAGCCAAATGGAAACCGCTCGAAGAACTCCAGATGCGCATCACGAATTTCCAGCAGGACAAGAAAACACTGTCCGAATTCACCCGCGAAGACTACAGGCTCCGCGAGCTTTTGGACCTGCTGAGCGATCGCACTCCGGAGGATACATGGCTCGACTATCTTTCGCTCAGCCACGGACAGCTCATTTTGAGGGGCGAAAGCAAATCGGCGCTTAAGTATCTCACCGATCTTTCCAAAGTCGATGGGTTCACGCAAGTCAAGTTTGCTTCCCCGGTAAGCCGCGACCCCGGTAACGACATGGAGCGGTTCAACATCGAGCTGGGCTTGGATATGAAAAAGCTCCAGAAAAGCTTTAAAACGCTGCCGGCGGAAACGTCGGTGGAGGGTCTGACACAGAGTTCGCTCCGGGAGGCGCCCTCTGCGCTCAAACCAGGGCGCTTGCCGGCCAAGCGGAAATTCTACCGGATACCTGGAGGGGCCCGCGCAGTTCACAATCGGGCGCACGGGGAGAGCAGGCGATGAAATCTGTAAAACTTGACATAACCATAGGAGATATAAAGAAATACCAATGGTCGATAGCGGCTTCCGTTATTGTCGTCATGATCATGGCGGTGGCCTATTTGACCCTCATAGCGCCAATAACTGATCGAAAACAGATGCTTGTTTCAAAAATAGAGCATCAGCAAAAACTCATTTCCGAGTATGAGCGAAAGCTAAGCCAAAGCAAGGTCATCAGGGAAAACCTTGCAAAACATGAGGGAGCGCTGAGAAAAATGAAAAAGAGACTGTTTCGGGGGACCGATCCGTATCAACTGGCGGCTTCCCTCGGAGACCTGCTCTCATCAAATAGCAAGGCCGATGCGCCGAAGCTGGATATCAAAACATACCAGGTGCTTACAAGCAAGGAACATGGGCTCTACGAGGAAGTGCACATGAGGTTTAATCTCATGACAGACATTTACGGACTGCATTACTTCCTTACAAGAGTCAAGAATTCCGAGTTCGCAATACAGGTAAAGGAAATAAACATACAGAAAATACAAAGGGTAAGAGGACCAGACCTTATAGTTAATGTGATACTTGCCGCACTGATGGAAAAAGGAAAAAAATCCTGACCGGACAATATTCCTCTTTCCTTTTTTTAGATTCTTTTTTGAATATTGAGTCACGTTCCGGATTTATTGCTGCGTTATTTGTACACGACTGTGATATATTTGCAGACAGTTTTTCAGTGCCCGTCTGCAGATCTCGTCCAAGGAGGGGGTCCCATGAGAACGTGCCAGTCTATCTTCGTAATAATACTGGCAATCGCGTGTATTTCCTGTCAGCCCGAAGAGCGAAGCCCGGTCGGGGTCACAGAGCCGGCCCCTCCTCTGGCAGCCGCGCCTGCGCCCTTCTCCGCCCGGGGGGAGGGGTCCACAACCGCCGCTGTCAATGAATTGACGGCGAAGGTGAAAAAACAGGTGCTTTCCCGGGAAGCATACAGCGAAACGCAGAGCCCATCGGGAAACAGCGTGAGGCCGGTTCTCAAGCCCGTACGCACGGGACTTTTGAGTCCGCAGGAGGGAAATGGTCCAACCGAGGTCCCTGCGCCTGTTCCGAGCCGAAGCCAACATATTGTCCTCAATTTCGACAAAGCAGATATCGCGGAGGTGACCAGCCAGATATTCAGTGACCAGTTGAAACTCAATTATGTGCTCGACCAGGGGCTTCAGGGCCGGATCAGCATGTACATCGAGGGTGACTACGACAATAGAGAACTTCTTCATATGATCATGAGAGCATATGAGGCGAACGGCATCAGCATCATACCCTCAAAGGGATTTTATTTCATAAAACTTTCCCGGGGCGCGGGAAGCGCCGGAATTCCGGTCGCTAATGCGCAGTTGCTGCGGCAAAAAGGCGGAGGACCGATGATAGTGATCTACCGGCTTCGATACTTGGACGCGAAGCAGGCGAGCGATCTTATCAGTCCTTTTCTTACGCCCGGCGACAGGGTGACAATCGATCCGGTCACCAACAGCGTCGTATTCGTCGATCAGACCGCTAACGCCCGCACGCTCATCAGTCTTCTCAAAACAGTCGATATAAACGTCCTTAGGGAAGTGAGCATGCAGGTGGTGCCGCTCCATTCAATATCTCCCCAGGATGCGGTCCAGGGGATGAAAACCCTGATGAGCCAGCTCGGCAAGTTCAAGCAGAGCGCGGTCGCCAACAGCCTTGCCCTTCTGCCTCTCGAGAATTTCGGGGGCGTGCTGATAATGGCCCGGAACCCCGAATTGCTCAGAACGGCAGTGCAGTGGATAAATGCGATGGATGCGCGGGGAGTTGGAAACCAGCAACAAATCCACGTATACTTTGTTCAGAACGGCATGGCGAGCAATATTGCCCAGATCTTGTGCGAGGTGCTGGGCATCGGCGGAACTCAGGCAGCCGGTGGCCAGAAGATTGTGCCGTCGGGTACCGCAGCGCAAAACGCCTTCGGGAGCAGCGCTTTTGGCGGAAACAGCGCGTTTGGCGGCAGCAGTGCTTTCGGTGGAGGAAGTTCTTTCGGTGGGGGAAACACGCTTGGCGGCTCCAGTTCCTTCGGCGGAGCCGGCGGTTACGGGGGCTTCGGGACATCCATGGGCGGCGCGGGGGGCGCCGGGACCTCCGGCAGCGCCAACGGGCCGCAGATCGGGGCGGCAATGAAAGGAAAGCCGCCCGGCTTTACAGGCCAGATTTCGATCATCGCCGACGATGTGAACAACGCTATAGTCGTTCGGGCAAACCCTGTGGATTACGGGAAATTGTTGAAGACGATCAGGCGGTTGGATATTGTCCCGCGCGCGGTGCTTATCGAGGTGATGATAGCCGAAGTGCAATTGACCAAGCAGTTCCAATTCGGGCTGCAGTATTACTTTCAGACCCACCCGGCAACCAATACGGGGTATGGCGTCTCTTTCGGCGGTCTGTCCAATCAGCCATACGGCACCACCTCAACTACCTTCCCATCGGGCGCATTCCCTATCAATCTGGGCGCGGTGGCAGGCCCGGGCGTAGCCCTGGACTGGGTCGCAAACGCCCAGAACCTCGCGGTGCTTTTGGCCGCTCTTTCAGCGAAGACCAGGGTTTCCGTTCTTTCCACTCCCACGCTGCTTGCAACCGACAACCAGGAAGCGACCCTTACGGTGGGCGGTGAGCAGCCTATCCCGACGGGTTCGGTTACGGGCTACTCAACCGCGGCTTCTGTTATCAGCACGATCGACTACGCGGAAACCGGGGTCATCCTGGATTTGATTCCACACATAAACGCCGGAGGTCTCATAAAGATCGACCTCAATTCGACGGTTCGACGCTTAAATGAGCAAAATGTGACGGTGGGGAGCAGCGGCACCGTCGCCCCAACCTTTACCGAAAGACACATAAGGACTTCCATCCTGGTTCAGAACGGTCGCACAGTGGTAATCGGCGGGATAATCGATTCGCAGAGAACGCGGGGGAAAAACGGCATTCCCTGGCTCGAACACATTCCTCTGCTCTCGCCCCTTTTTGCCGCCACCAATTCCGATCTGAGCCGGGTTGAGCTCTTGATCTCCATTACTCCGCACATAGTCGCAGAAGCAGGCACCCAGGCGCCGGCGGAGCTGCTCTATAAACTGAGAAACCTTAGGCGGGAGGTGGGAGAATATTAGAGTTCACCGCTCCTCCTTACCAATTCGAAAAGGGTCCTTACGCCGAAACCGGTCGAGCCCTTGCGCGAAAAACCAGAGTCTTTGTCCGTCCATGCGGTACCGGCGATGTCCATGTGCGCCCAGGGGACATGGTCCGGCACGAACTGTTTGAGGAACATCGCTCCGTGAATGGCCCCGGCGCCACGGTCTGCGGCGTTTTTCATATCGGCCACCTCGCTTTTGAGAGCGTCGAAGTAGAAGTCCCAAAGGGGCAGCGGCCAGAATCTTTCTCCGACCGAGGCGCCGATCTTCCGAATGAAACCCACGAGTTCCTCGCGGTTGCCCATGATCGCGGCTACGTCCCTGCCCAGAGCGATAATGCTCGCGCCGGTAAGTGTGGCGATATCGACCATGAGCGCAGGTTTGAAGCGCTCGGCCGCATAGGCCAGCGCATCGCAGAGTACTAGCCTGCCTTCGGCGTCGGTGCTTATGATCTCGATCGTTCGACCCGAATAGGAGCGGAAGACGTCTCCGGGTTTATATGCCTTACCCCCGGGCATATTTTCGGTACAGGGCATTATGCCCACCACCCTTTTAGCAAGACCGGCCGCGCCGATGGCTTCAAAGACGCCCAGGACGGCTGCGGCCCCAGCCATGTCCTGCTTCATCTCTTCCATCTTGTCCCTGGGTTTTAACGAAATGCCACCGCTGTCGAACGTGATGCCTTTTCCGATCAGGACGAGCGGAGCATCGTTTTCAGTGCCGGGCGGGGCATGTTCGAGGATGATAAAAAATGGCGGTTCGGCACTGCCCGAGGCAACTGCGGCGAAGGCCCCCATGCCCATGGATCGCGCGGTGTCCAGGTCGATTATTTCGATTTTGAACCCGAACCGGCCGGCGATTTCGGATGCGCTTTGAGCCAGGAATGCCGGCGTCACCCGGTTTGCGGGAGATATCGTAAGGTCTCTGGCAAGCTTTATCCCGGCGACTTCGCACCGGGCAACGGCGACAATTTCGCGTAGAGAGGATTCGGGTGGCTTGTTGCACAGAAGCGTGAGAGACTCGGGGCTTGGCGGAGCGAGCGAGTTTTTGGTCTTCAATTCATTGAACTGATGCAGCCCGGCCATGGCGCCGGCCAGGGTCTCGCGCAAAAGGGCATCGAGGGTGCAGGGGCCGAGTCCCGAACTTTCATTCACACAGGCAAATCCTTCCAGCGCTGCCAGAGCAATTCCCGGCCGGAGAATGCCCAGTTCGTGGCACTTTCTCAGTACGAATGCCGAAGCGTTTTTGAGCCTTTCGGTTTCGAACCGTTCAATCGGGCCAAGGCCGGCAAGGATGATGCGGGGCGCCGGCCCGCAGCCGCGGGGGGCATAAATGACGGCCACCTCCGAGGGTTTGCCCTGAAAATCGGTAAGAGCTGCGCAATCGGCGAGCCATTTTCCGGGGCCCTCCAAGAATTCCCTGAGCGCGGGAAGATAGTCACGCGGCTTTTCGAAAGCGAAAAAAATGAGGGCATCTACCTGCCACTCGGAATGAGGAGCGACTTTCCATTCGATCTGCATCTGAATCCTCGAATTGATCAATTTTTCACTTTATTAAAGTAATATTCGAGAAACCAATTGACAAAAGAAAAGCATGGGTGAATAGGTAGTGTCAAGCCGGAAACCCCGGATAACTGGATAAATCTGGAAGATAAACGATTTTGCGTTTCAGGAGAAGAATTAATGGCACAAAGAGTAATCAATTTCAATCCGGGACCCTCCGCCCTGCCTCTTTCGGTTCTGGAGCAGGCAAAAAGTGAGATGCTCGATTTTCAAGGCTCGGGCATGTCTGTGCTCGAAACAAGCCACCGCTCCAAGAATTTCGAAGCCGTCCTGGATAGCGCCATCCAGAGGACCCGGCGATTGCTGGGACTTGATGAAACCTACCAGGTGTTGTTCATCCAGGGGGGTGCAAGCCTGCAATTCGCCATGGTTCCGATGAACCTTGCCGCCGGAAAGCCCGTCGATTACGTGGACACCGGCGTATGGTCGACCAAAGCGATCAAAGAAGCCCGTTTGTGCGGAAAAGAGACGCGGGTGGTGGGCAGTTCCGAAGATATGCAGTTCACCTATATCCCAGAGAAGATCGTTATAAACCCCGACGCGGCCTATCTGCACATCACTTCGAACAATACGATCCGGGGCACCCGGTGGAAAAGCTTTCCCGATGCCGGCGCCGTCCCCCTGGTAAGCGATATGTCCTCGGACATATTCAGCCGCAGGTTCGATCCTCGCCCCTTCGGCCTGATTTATGCCGGAGCGCAGAAAAACGTCGGACCGGCCGGGGTGACCCTGGTCATCATTCGGGAAGATATGTTGAAAAGAGTGCCCAAAGAGCTTCCGACGATGCTCAGATACTCCACATACGCGGAGAACAGGTCGCTCTACAACACTCCGCCGTGCTTTTCCATCTACATTTGCGAACTGGTGCTGAAGTGGATCGAAGAAACCATCGGGGGTCTGGACCAGATGGAGAAGATAAACGAGGAAAAGGCCGCGGTTCTCTATGATTATATCGACAGCCAGGACTTTTACAGGGGAACCGCCAGGCCCGATTCACGATCCCGCATGAATGTCACTTTCCTGCTGCCCGAAGCCGAAATGGAGAAGGACTTTCTCGCCGGCGCCGCCGATGCCGGCCTTTACGGGCTAAAAGGGCACCGTTCGGTCGGCGGGCTGAGGGCGTCGATTTACAATGCGACCACCATAGAGGCGGTGAAGGCCCTTGTCGATTACATGAAGCATTTCGCAAAGGGACGGTAATTCCTGAAAAACTCGATTGCGGCGTAAGGGGCGACAGGATCGAACCAGGTCCATTGCCTTTGAAGTCCATCTGCGCGCTGTGGCTGGGCGCCCGGGCGAAATCCACTCTGCAATGCGGGGGAGCCGCCCGAAAAACGGTGAGAAACTCTATCCCGGAGGATGTATGAAGCCGAACGGACCACGCCCTCCAAGCCCTGGCAGGATATATCTTTGCGCTCCGGTCAACGCCCTGGTCGAGGGAATCTACGAGGAAAAGATCCCTCTTTCGCAAATCAAAGAGCATGGAGATTTCGGACTGGGCACCTTTGACGACCTGGACGGCGAGATGGTGATGTTGGACGGGCAAATATATCAGATCACAGCAGAGGGGCATGTCCATCAGGTGGACGAACACGCATTGACCCCATTTGCATGCGTCACGCATTATTCTCCATCGAGCCATGACGAATTGAACGGTGAACTCTCCCACGATGCTTTTCAAGAGTGGCTCGAAAGGTTGTTGCCATCGCCCAATATCTTTTATGCAATACGGGCCGAGGGGCGGTTTGCAACGATGCGGTTGCGTTCGGTGCCTAAGCAGGAAAATTATCGACCGCTGGTGGAAGTCGCTAAAGATCAATCGGTCTTCACGTTTACTGATATCGAGGGCAGTCTGGCGGGGTTCTTCACACCGGCTTTTGTGAGTTCACTCAATGTTCCGGGGTTCCATCTGCATTTTCTTTCGGCCGACCGGCGCCACGGCGGCCATTTACTGGAATGTAGACCGACCCGCGTGAACGTAGGAGTCCAAATGCTATCGACTCTGGAGCTGGCGCTGCCCTTGAGCCTGGATTATCTGACGTGGGATTTTAACAGAAACACGGACCAGGACCTGGAGAAGGTTGAGAAATAACAGCAGGCGTTAGTAACGCTGTTACCTGACGCCCCCGGCCGGACCTTGTAAAGAAGCGGCATCCAGGCGATGCCGCTTCTTTATTGATTACAGGCCGGCATCTACGGCCATCCCCGCCCACGGCAGATGTTCCGGAAAAAGATCGCGGGCTTCAGCCAGGCTTTCCATGTCCGAAGAAATCGGAGGGCCATCTTCGACAAAGACACCTCCCGGTCCAAGGCGACGCAAGAAACAACCATATTTTGAGCGTTCAACCAATTGCACCGTGATATCTCCAACCAACACCTGCGCCAGTACTACATCTTCTTTTTCCGGAACAGACATCCATCAATCCTTCGAAAACGGCGGACAGAAGGCCTTAAATTCTTGCGCCGATTTTAAAGCCTTCATGTATAGCGTTATAGAGATTGCGGGGAATCATCGCGTCACCGATCACGTACAGCTCATCGCAGGAATACTCGAGTTCATGCGCCAGATTTTGAATCGGCTTGCGGGGGCCGGCCAATACGACGGCATCCGCGGTTAAGGTAACCTCGGCGCCGTCTTTGTCACGCAGCACAACTTTGTCTTTAGCCAGGCGAAGGAGTCCGGCCTCGGCGTAGACGGTTATTCCCAGTTCTTTAACCAGGGCGCTGTGGCGCCATTTAAAAGTTGCGGAGACATCATAGTCGACACGCTTATCCGCTTCAACTATGACAACTTTTTTCCCCTCCCTGGCCAGGGTCTCCGCCAGGGTAAGCCCGACCTTGCCTCCGCCAAGAATAACCACCCGTTCTCCGATTTGGCTGTAGTTGGCTTCCCTTAGAACCGCCTCGGCCATTAAAAAATCGACCTCCGCCGCTCCCGGCGCCCCGGGCGTTTCCACTCCCGCCCCGGTGGCAACCACTACCACATCGGGAAAGAATTTCGCTGTCTCTTTGCGATCGACCGTGGTGTTCAAGCGCACGTCCACACCCAGGTCCTCCAATCGGAGCTTGTAATAGTCTCTTAGCTCCAGGAGCACTTCGCCTCCGCCGACATCGCGCGAGGAAGCGATGAGGGCGCCTCCCAGCTCGGATCCTGCCTCGAACAGGCTTACTTGATGTCCGCGTTCGGCTGCTGCTATGGCTGCTTCCATGCCTGCCGGTCCACCGCCGACTACCATGACCTTCTTCCGGACGACGGAGGGCGTGATCGTATATTCGGGCTCGACTTCGTGACCTAACCGGGGGTTTACGGCGCAGATATAGGGTTGATTGGCAAACATCTTGGCCAGGCACAGCATGCAGCCGACGCATGGCTTTATGCGCTCGGGCTGCCCGCGTTTGAGCTTATGGGCAAGTTCAGGGTCGGTGAGGAAGGGCCGGCATATTTCCCAAAAATCGAAGACGCCGGCAGCAAGGGCCTTTTCCGCCTCGAAGGGATCGGCCAGCCGCGGGCCGAAGGCCAAAGGGACGTCCCCGATCACTTTCTTGACTTTCTCAGCTATATACAACCAGCGGGTGCGCCCGACGTCCCGGCCCAGGGCGCCCTGTCGTGATTCGTGCCAGCCGATTACCATACTGATCATGTCGACGCCGCAGTCGGCGGCGATACGCATTATTTCCAGGCAGGATTCTTCACTATTGCCGCCGAACTCGTCCATGAGTTCGGTCCCATTAAGACGGATGATCACAAGCTTTTCAGGCCCGACGGCTTTGCGCAACGCCTGTATGATTTCCACCATGAAGCGGGCGCGCTTCTCCACCGAACCGCCATACTCATCAGTACGCTTGTTTGTGAACGGCGAAAGAAAGGTGCTCATCAAGTACCCGAGAAAACTTGTGACTTCCACTCCGTCGTAGCCCGCTTGAACGCTTCTGCGGGCCGCCGCCGCATGGTCCTCGATTGCTCTATGGATCTCTTCTTTGGTCATTTCCCTCGGCGGACGAAAGTGGCGCAGGGTCTGCGGCGTACCCGAAGGTTGCAGGCAGTAGCCCAGATCGATGCCGCCGTAACGCCCCCCGTGCAGGACCTGCTGAATAGCCACTGCATCGTTTTGGTGAAAAATGTCGGCGATGCGCTTAAGACCCGGAATGTACCTGTCGTCATATATCGCCAACTGCCGGTGGTATGCCTTGCCTTCTCCGCTTGCATCGGGATAAGCGCCCTGATTGGTCATCATTGCGGCGCCGGTGGAAGCGATAACCTGATCGCGCGCAAACTCCCGCTCGCTCAAGAATCCGTCGCGCGTATTGAAGTTGCTCACGCAACATGCAGCATACTTTATCCGGTTGTGCAGCTTGAACTTGCCTACTTTCGCCTCACTGAACACATGAGGGAACTGATTCTGTGTCATTCGTCATCCTCCATGGAACTGTAGTTTTTGTCCATCCGGGAAGCGCCCTTTTGCGCACTGTCCCGCACTGAAAACTGTCAGCCTCACATCCGGGGGTCCCGGACGCAGAGCTCTTAATCACGGGTAAACGCGGCTTTTCATCATACATAAAGGACAACCGCTGTGCCACTCAATAGTTTTCGATCCCTCGACGCTCCTTTCTCTCGCCACCGCCCCGAGCTGCCCGAAGCCCTCCAGACCGTCCATGAAGACTCTCTTTGTCGCCACAACGAGGTTTTTATCCCACTCCCTTAAAATTATTTTATGGTTTTCTCCGGATATGCCGACTTTTCACATACGTTGAATGTTTCCAGAAATCGGTTCTGAATTGCAAAAGAGAGGATCAACCATGAATATTTCCGCGATAGGTTCAGGAACAAACCCTAACATGCAGGGCACAGCGTCGGGCGGGGGCAATGCCTCGGTCGATGCGCAAGGCTCCGCGGCTGCGAAACTGCTGCAGCAGAGTGGCGGCAACAGCACCTCCGGATCGTCAGGCTCACAATCTTCGAGCAACAGTATTTTGACCAAGCTCAGAACGTACGCAAATCAAAATATGCCAGTCAGTGAAATCGCACAGCTATTGGGGCAATCCGTCTCCACCGTCATGCTGGAAGCCTCGCAAGCGGGAATAAACCTGAACTCCGGTAATTCATCTTCCACGGCCGGCGCAAACCCCAACGTTGGCAACAATGTCAATACAACGGCTTAGTGTGCGGCGTTATCGGAGGCAGGTTGGAAGGTTTCTGAAATACCAGGCTCATATCGACGGCGTTTTCCATACCCGGGCAATTGCCTTACGATGAATTGAACGGGTATGGAAAAAAAATCAGATACAATATCATCGTAGCGCCAGGCTATGCGCCTAAACAGCGGGCACTGAGCCGACAGCAACGAAGTCGGCATCCATTTCAAAGCGATCTTCAGCGAATCCCTGCTCCAATTCCGATACGGCTGCGTCAAAGTCTTGGGCACTCATAATGCGGGAATCGATGAGTTCTTCACGCTCCCTCTTCAGTCGCTCGATCTTGAACGCCTCGATGTCGGACCTGCGTCCATTTTGAAGACCCAATCGGACAAACGGGATCACGATCACTTGTATGGCTTCCAGCCCCGCTTCGCGCATCAGCCGATACAGTTGACGTCCAATCAGCCTGTTGCCGCCGCGTTGTGACTGTAAAATTCGTATTGCTTTGCGAAACTCTGCCATGTGTTGTTTTTCAGGCGGTTCGCACAGCAGGACTTCATCATCGACATCGATGATCACGATACGTCCGCCTGGACGAGTGGCACGACGCATCTCAGAAAGTACAGCCGAAGGGTCCGGAAGATGCTGGAACAAAAAGCGTGCGACAGTCATGTCCTGAGTGGCGTCTTTGACAGGTAATGCAGTTGCGTCGCCGGCCAATGTCGCGATCCTTACTCCGACGCGTTCCGCGATGGTTTGAACGATCTTCAGTGCTTCCGTATCATTATCCAGAGCGGTCACAAAACCCCCATTGCCGGCCCGCCAGGCTAGATCAAGGGTCAGCGCCCCGGTGCCGGCCCCGACGTCAAGGATCGATCCGGCCAAAGCATTAAAGCAGGACAAAGACAACAGGGGAACAAGGCGTTGGAAATGAGTGGAAATACTCTGCTTGATCAGCCAGCAATGAGGCCCCTTCTTTTCCAAAAAAAATTGACTGGCCTCAGCAACACATTTTACCCAATTCTCGATGATGGTCTGACTCATAAATACCTCACGAACTGCGACCCGATCCGTTCCATGTCAAGCTGGAGCACCTTGGAAAATCAATGCGCCGGAAAGCAAGAGCAACTCATGTGCCATAATGAAAAGCCGCGAATTTTCATCCTTGGCAAGTATTTTGCTATTTTATATGGGCGCCCGATTTCATAAGGGATTGCACGGCATGGCGTTACAGGGAAGAAGCCGCGCCTCGTCAACGCATTGACATTCCTTCGCAGGCTGAGAACGTGAGAAACCACACCGTATTTATCTGGTCTATCGAAAAGGAGCATAGTGTGACTTGCAATCTCGAATATTATAACCATGTAGTCCGGGTTCAAGGCCCGGTCGTTGCGATCCTCGCTGCAATACACGCAAAAAATATAACAACGCCTATATTGTTCCAAATCACCGATCCGGATATTAAGTATCCCTTCTTTATCAGGGTCCCGTCTTCTGATATCTCTGTTTGCGGGCAGATTTTTATCGGACATGATTACGCATTTAATATTACACGACAACCTAAAACCATAGTCGATGCAGGCGCCAATATCGGTATTGCATCAATATACTTTTCAAATACATTCCCATCTTCAAGAATTATTGCTATCGAACCGGAAAAAAGTAATTTCGAAATACTTAAAAGAAATGTCGGACCGTATGAGAATATCATTCCAGTTTGTGGGGCATTATGGCATGAAAACAGAATGATCCATTTAGTTGATCCTGGCTTGGGGAAGTGGGGTTTTATGACTCAAGCAAGTGATGGTGACAATAAAAATTATGGTGATCTTTGTCACGAAATATCGGGTATAACCGTAGATATGATTATGAAAGAATATGGCATTGATCATATAGATATTCTAAAAATGGACATAGAAGGCGCAGAACGGGAAGTTTTTAGAAATGCATCTACTTGGATAGAAAAGGTAGATGTTTTAATCGTCGAACTTCATGAACGAATGAAATCGGGATGCAATCGCAGTTTTTATAATGGTACAAACGGATTCGACGATGAATGGATACAGGGTGAGAATGTGTATCTGGCGAGGAACAGCAGCTGCCTGACGAGGGGAGAGCGCCGAACAGCGGGGCCGCTCCATAACCTCAATCCTGAAATAGCCTAATCGATAAATTGCGTATCGGTTTCAAAAGAGTATCGGCCGGTTTTCAATTCCGCTTTTGCGGCCTTGACGATCATTTTCTGAATTCCCGGACCTAAAACGACGATGAGAACAGGAAATACATGGAGATGCGCGCTTCGGCACACACCTGGCTGAGAATAAATTTATCGATACCTTGAAATATCTCTATTTATGCTTATAGAAGTCACATGCAAGCATGTCGAAAGTAACCGGTTTCTTTCTATTTATCAAGTCATACACCCCTTAACAAGCTCGCCTGATTCCTCGGAGGAAGCAATGAGTACTCTGCCAAGAGTTGCCGAAATGAAACGGCTCGATGAATGCCGAGACTCGAATGTAGAATGGAGAAAATGGGGGCCGTATTTGAGCGAACGGCAGTGGGGAACGGTGCGAGAGGACTACAGCGCCAATGGTGACGCCTGGAACTATTTCACCCACGACCAGGCCCGCTCTCGTGCATACCGTTGGGGTGAGGATGGGTTGGGGGGTATTTCTGATGAACACCAGGTTTTGTGTTTCGCACTGGCGCTCTGGAATGGCAAGGATCCCATTCTCAAGGAGCGGTTGTTTGGCCTTACAAACAGTGAAGGAAACCACGGCGAGGACGTCAAGGAATACTACTTCTATCTCGACAGCACCCCCACTCATTCTTACATGAAATTCCTCTATAAATACCCGCAGGCGGCTTATCCCTATGCGGACCTGGTAGAGACCAACTGCCGGCGCGCCAGGCATGAGATGGAATATGAACTCGTGGATACCGGTGTATT
This sequence comes from Deltaproteobacteria bacterium, assembly GCA_021793275.1. Taxonomy (GTDB): domain Bacteria; phylum Desulfobacterota; class Syntrophobacteria; order Syntrophobacterales; family Syntrophobacteraceae; genus SbD1. The sequence continues at coordinate 17,332 of JAJYTC010000076.1, forward strand.
CGATGGCGACCGCTATTTCGACGTCTTCGCGGAGTATGCCAAGGCGGGCCCGGAAGATGTGCTGATCCAGATCACTGTGTGGAATCACGGACCTGAAGCGGCCACTATACATATTCTGCCAACCATTTGGTTCCGAAACACATGGTCCTGGTCGGACGGCGGATCAAAGCCGATTTTGAAGAAGGCAGGCGAAGCGAACAAAGAAGCGATCCACGCCCACCACACCGACCCGCTCTTCCAGGAATCCCTAAGCGACTATATCCTTTATTGCGAAGGTGAACCTACCCTGCTCTTCACGGAGAATGAGACGAACAACGAGCGTCTATTTAAAAGCCCCAACGCAACCCCTTACGTCAAAGATGCGTTTAACAATTACCTTATCCAGGGACAAGCCGGCGCAGTGAACTCCGCACAGGAGGGCACCAAGGCAGCGGCTCATTACCTGCTGGACGTGGATGCAGGCAAGAGCGCGGTAATCCGGCTGCGCCTCAGCTCGGCGGCCATCGAGCAAAACCCCTTCGGAGCAAATTTTGACAATATCATAAAGACCAGGCTGGAGGAGGCAGACGAATTCTACCGCGCGATTACCCCATCCGCTGTCTCTATGGATGCCGCCAACGTCATGCGCCAGGCGCTTGCCGGTATGCTTTGGAGCAAGCAGTACTACTACTTCGACGCCGATAAATGGCTCGACGAGCACGACGCCCATCCGCTTCACGGCGCCACTCGCCAGTTCCGGAACCGCGAGTGGTTCCACATGATAAACGACCACATCATCTCCATGCCGGACAAGTGGGAGTATCCCTGGTATGCTGCCTGGGACCTGGCATTCCACACCATCGCCTTTTCCGTGGTGGATCCGGATTTCGCCAAGGACCAGCTCAATCTCATGCTTCGAGAGATTTACCAGCATCCGAGCGGCCAAATCCCCGCCTATGAGTGGAACTTCAGCGATGTAAACCCTCCTGTCCATGCCTGGGCGACGCTTTTTCTCCACAGGACCGAACAAGCTCTTAGCGGGAAAGGTGATTTAGACTTCTTGAAACGCTCCTTCGCCAAGCTGATGCTCAACTTCACCTGGTGGGTGAACCGCAAAGACCGGTTCGGCAAAAATGTTTTCGAAGGCGGTTTTTTGGGGCTCGATAACATTGGAGTCTTCGACCGCAGCGCTCCCCTTCCCACCGGAGGTTACCTGGAGCAGGCTGACGGCACGGCCTGGATGGCGCTTTTTTGCCAGAACATGATCGAGCTGAGTGTCGAACTGGCCGCACAGGACTCCTCCTATGAAGACATGTGCTATAAATTCGTCGAACATTTTCTGTGGATAGCGGCCGGAATCAACCGCACGGGACAGGATGGCATGTGGGACGAAGAAGACGGCTTCTATTACGACATTTTGAGATTGCCTGACGGGAGCGCACAGCGGCTGAAAGTTCGCTCCATGGTGGGGCTCCTCCCCATTTGTGCTGCAACGGTCATCGAAGAGTGGCAAAGGGAAAAAGTACCCAGGGTGACCGATGCGCTTGCCCGGCGCATAAAGCATATGCCGGAGCTTCTCCAGGGCTTGCATGCCACGGGGCCAGGCCATATGGGTATCGCGAACCGTGGTATCCTTGCCCTCGTGAATCAGGAGAGGCTGCGCCGGATTCTCACCAGGCTCCTCGACGAAAACGAATTCCTGAGTCCCTACGGTATCCGGGCGCTTTCCCGCTACCACCTGGCGCACCCCTATATCTTCCAGGTAAACGGGGAAAAATACCGGGTCCAGTACCTCCCGGCGGAATCCGACAGCGGGATGTTCGGAGGAAACTCAAACTGGCGCGGACCCGTCTGGATGCCGGTAAATGTCCTGATCATACGGGCGCTTTTGACCTACTATGCCTATTACGGGGACAACTTCACGATAGAATGTCCCACCGGCTCCGGCAACCTGATGAACCTTTTCGATGTGAGCAAAGAGATCGCCGAGCGTCTGACCCGAATCTTCCTTCGTGACGAGCAGGGACGGCGCCCCGTCTATGGGGGCACTGCTAAATTCCAGGACGACCCCTACTGGCGGGACAACATTCTTTTCTACGAGTACTTCCACGGAGACAACGGGGCGGGACTCGGCGCAAGCCACCAGACGGGCTGGACGGGATTGGTGGCCAAGCTGATCGAGCTTTTCGGCCGACTCGATTCCGAAACGCTTCTGTTGGCCGGAAGGCGCGCCGCTTTCGCCGCCCCCGAACTCCATTCGGCGGTCCCAAACAGCAGTTCGACGTAACGCCCCGGGGCTTACTCATTTTCTCCCGGGTCTGAGATGGCCCTGGCCAGACAAAGAATACATCGCTCGCATGTCTTCTCCGGAGGGACGCGTTGAATCGGTTCGCCAGATCTTTTTCCACCATTTTCCTTGTTGTGGCTCTGGCGGGCTGCGGCAGCCTTGGCCCTGGAAGCATTACCAGGGACCGTTTCGATTATTCGACGGCGATCTCCGATTCCTGGAAGAATCAAATGCTGATGAATCTGGTGAAGCTCCGCTATGCCGACCCGCCGGTGTTCCTGGAGATAGGCTCGGTGATAAGCCAGTACGAGTTGGACAGCCTGGCTGACCTCGCCCTCACCTTCGCAGCGACTAATGCACAATCTCTCAGCGGCGCTGTCACATATTCCGAGCGTCCCACCATCACATATAATCTGTTGTCCGGAGACAAATTCGCGCGCAGCCTGATGACACCCATCCCCCCGGCATCCATCATGTCGCTTATCGAAGCAGGGTGGCCCGCGGAATTAGTGCTGCGCATGACAGTTAATTCCATTAACGGCATCCAAAACCGCTCCGGGGCAGGCTTACGAGGGCGCGAGGCCGACCCTCGTTTTTATCAAGTGATTCAGGCGCTGGGACGAGTCCAGCGCTCGGGGACCGTAGCGATCAGGGTCCAGCCTGAAAAGAAGGGCGAAGGCGCAGCAGTTATGGTTTTTGCTCGTAATACAAACAAAAATATCGAGGCGGACCGTAAACTGATCAGAAAAATTCTTGGCCTTGATCCCCGGGCCGATGAGTTCACGCTGGTATTTGGCGTTTTGCCAAGGAACGATCGGGAAATTGCCATCCTGAGTCGCTCCATGCTGGATATCCTGGTCGAGTTGAGCGGGAGTATCGAAGTCCCGAAGGTTTATGTAGCAGAGAAACGGACCTACCCAAGCCGAGAGGAAGGCTACTTCGAGGGACACAAGATCCAACTCCTGATACGCATTTACAGCGGAAAGAATAAACCTTCGGACGCCTTCGTCATGGTTCGAAACAGAGGTTACTGGTACTGGATAGATGACCGTGACTTCATCTCCAAGCGCGTTTTCAGCATCATCATGTTTCTGTTCACGCTCACGGAAAAGCCGGTGAAGGAAGCACTGCCAATTGTCACCATTCCAACCCGTTGAAAATACATGTAGAAATAGATGGCCTTCTGGTCGGACTCACCGAGTTTGAATACGGCCGGCGCAGGGAAAAAGATTGCCGTTCAAGAAAGAAGCTGCCATAAAGACACAACCTTTGTATAATGACAGTTTTAGGCTTAAGGCGAGTTTCAGGGTTCATCCTGCAGCAGTGGGACCTGTATGAGCAAAGTAATTG
>JAJYTC010000077.1 GCA_021793275.1 Deltaproteobacteria bacterium
GAGGGGCTGCGCCTCGGGATATGCACGGACCTCGGAGTCGCCACAAATCTTGTCAAAGTCAGGCTCAAAGGCTGCCACGCCCTGGTTCTCGAGGCAAACCACGACGTGGAAAAGCTCCTTAGCGGCCCCTATCCCTGGATGTTGAAACAGCGTATTAAAAGCCCCCACGGTCACCTGTCAAACGAAGAAGCATGCGAGCTTCTCGAAGCCGTGCATCACGAACAACTCCGCTGCGTTGTCTTCGCGCACCTCAGTGAAACCAACAATCATCCCGACTTGGTGTTCGAAAGCTCTCGCCGCCTTCGCCGCTCCCCCAGATGGGAATGCGTCCGTTTCGAACTGGGAAAACAGGACGACCCAGCACCCGGAATCGAGGTTGGATAGGTCCGGTTGTTATTTTACTTCTGCCTTTTTACTTTTTCCGCACGGGAATGCTACACTCTCTCAGCTCTAAAGAATGCAGTGAAAGCCTGAAGGTGAATGCCATCAAGGAGACCGCAGCAATGGAAATTCAATAAAACACGTTTGCACATGGAACCGGACTTTGGACTGAAGCCCATCTATGCGGATAGATATTGCGAACCCGATGAAATTTAGAAACCCCTATGATTTTCTCGGCGCGCTCTTATGCGCCGGCGCAAAAAAAGAGCCGGCAAGGAATCTCCGGCCCTCCTGCTTCGATCACACAACCTTTGCCACCGGCAGTCATTGCCGCTAATGGACGTAAACCGGTTAAACAAGTTTCTTGACGTTAACCGCCTGAGGTCCCTTTGGTCCACGTTCCACGTCGAAACTCACTCGATCTCCCTCACTCAAAGAGCGAAATCCTTCAGACGCAATGGCACTGTAGTGGACGAAAACGTCTCCCTGATCCTTGGTTTCAATAAAACCATAGCCCTTTTTGTCGTTGAACCATTTCACGCGGCCTTCCGACATCTCTCCCAATCCTTTCCTTCTCTAATGCTGTTTCCATTGCTTGCAGTTTCGCCTCTTCGAGCAATCCTTGCAAAACCAGACCTGCGACCGGGTTCGACTAAAAATGCACCCGGCCAAGTACACTCCCTACTTTAGATTTCTATAGTAGGAATAAAAAAAAAGTCAAGAATTTAATGACTCGAATCAATGTTGTCAAGAAAACTACATGCCTACGATATTTCATATCATAATAGTATTGATTGTGCCCTCTGGATATGACAGTGAAAAAACGAAAATCACTCTCTCAAGGCAAACCCTTAGAAATGGATGCGGTTTCGGGAAAACTGAAGTCGGATGAATTAAAGCCGGGAGCTCAACAGCTCAGGCGGCCAAATCTTCAAGTGCTTGAGACAAGGTGGGAAATCTGAAGGAAAAGCCGCTTTCCATCAACTTCTTCGGGATGACCCTCTGCCCCTTTACCACAACATTTGCGAATTCACCAAGCAGCGTGTTCAGCACAAATGAGGGCAAGCCGGGGAGAAGGATCGGCCGACCAAGTGTTTTTGAAAGGACCTTTGCAAATTCGGCATTTCTGACGGGGTTTGGGGCCACGCAGTTTATCGGACCTGACATTGCCCAGTCATTCAGTATAAGGGAAAAAATGTCGAACAGGTCTTCCTGGTGAATCCAGGACATCCACTGCCTGCCGCTTCCAATCGAACTTCCAAGCATATAGCGGAATGCGGGAAGCATCATGGAAAGGGCGCCCCCGCCCCTTCCCAGCACAATTCCGAACCTGCACAAGGCAACCCGGACGCCGGCCAGAGCCGCCTTCTGGGCCTCCTCTTCCCATTTTACGCAAACTTCGGACATGAATTCGGAACCGTGAGGAGCGTCTTCGCCCAGGAGCTCGTCGTCCATCCGGCTTCCGTAATAACCGACCGCCGAACCGTTGATCAAAATCTTTTCTTTGCCCTGGCCGCAAAGGGCATCCACAAGGTTCCGGGTGGAAAGGATCCGGCTGTCCAGGATGGATTTTCGCGCCGAATCGGTCCACACAGTGAATATGGAACTCCCGGCGAGGTTGATGGCCGCATCGCATTCTTTGACCCGCTGCTGCCAGTCGCCGGCTTTTCGGGGATCGCCTTCAACGATGTCCGCCCATGGGACAAATTCTTTTGCCTTCCGCGCAGAACGTGAAAGTATGAGAACCTCGTGCCCCGCCTCAGAAAGTCTCCGGGTCACGTATCTTCCAACAAAGCCAGTTCCGCCGGTAACGAAAATCTTCATACCGTTTCCCCGCTTTCCGGATGAATCCACGCCTCCTACTTACCCGATTTGCCGGTTCCCATCGAACCGAAGACAAACTTCGCTATCAAGCTCTCGATATCGAGGGGAGGCTGGGTCTCCATGATGACTCCATCATTTTTAATATAAGTATCGGAAGCCCCCGGTGTGATAGAGACATATTTGTCCCCGATGATGCCCATCGTCTTTATACTGGCGATCGAGTCGACTTCTAATTTTACATTTTTCTTTATGCTCATGATGACCTCTGCCTGGTCGTTCTTGAGCACGATGTTTTTGACCTCGCCTATTGGAACCCCGGCCATCGTGACCTCGGACCTGTTTTTGAGGCCGGCAACCGTGGAAAATATGGCTTTGACCTCATAGCTGTTATTGCCAAAACCGATGTTGCCAAGAGTAAAAGACAGGTATCCCAGGCAAAAGAGTCCAATTATTATGAAAAGACCAACGCCGAACTCCAATCCTTTTCGTTCCGGTCCCATTTCGAATTTCCTCATTTCTCCGTCATAGCATAATCGAGGTGATCACATAGTCGCCTATAAGCACGGCGATCGATGAAATCACAACGGCGCTGGTTGTCGCGCGGCCCACCTGCTCGGGGCCGAAGGCGCCCTCGTCCACTCCCGCGTAGTATCCTTTATAGGTGCATATCAATGCAATCAGAACGGAAAAGCAGACGGATTTGACCAGTCCCATGTAGAGATCGCTCCAAGCCACACTGGAGGTCAGCCCGGACCAGAAAGCGCCCGCATTCACTCCCAGCAGTCCAACACCTATCACGTACCCCCCGAGGATGCCCACAGCGTCGCAAAAGGAGGTGAGCAGAGGAAGACTGATCAGGCTCGCAATCAGCCTCGGGGTGGCGAGATAGGAAAAAGGGTCGATCGCCATGCATTCCAGGGCGTCTATTTGCTCTTCAATTCTCATTATGCCGATTTCAGCAGCCATCGCGGAGCCTGCCCTGCCCGTCACCATCAGCGCGGAAAGCACGGGGCCGAGTTCGCGAACCAGCGACAACCCGACCGCGGAGCCCAGCCATCCTTCAGCGCCAAATTTGATGAGCGTGTAGTAGCCCTGCAGAGCGAGCACCATGCCGGTGAAGGCTGCGGTAAAGCCTATTAATGCAATAGACTTGGTCCCGATGAACTGGATCTGTTTTACCATAAGCCAGAATTTATCCGGCGGCCGAATCAGACCTCGAATCGTATAAATAAAAAACATGCCCAGGCGGCCTACCGAATATACCTGCCGCAATGCATAGGCACCGAGCGAGCGCACAGGATTTACCATTTAAGCTCTCCTGCGCGATCTTCCGTCAAAATAACCCGGGGCTGGGTCGTCGATGTCACTGTCATCTCCATTAGTTGCCAAGCAGGCGCTCGTAATAAGCTTCCATGTGCATTTTGTAAGGATCGGCCTGCCGGTTCAAAAACTGTTGGACACGCGGGTCGGCGCTATTTCGAATTTCTTCCGGGTCCCCTGAGGCCATAACTCTGCCACCGTCCATAACGACGATCCGATCAGCTATTTTGAAAGCGCTTTCAAGTTCGTGGGTGACTACGACGATTGTCATTCCACGGGTCTCGCGCAAACTCAGGATCAGCCGGTCGAGGCCTGCCGCCGTAATCGGATCCAGGCCGGAGGAAGGCTCATCGACAAACAGCATCTCCGGGTCCATGATAAGCGCCCTTGCCAGCCCGGCCCTTTTCCTCATTCCTCCACTCAACTGTGAAGGCATGTAGTCGCCAAATTCAGCCAAACCGACCATATTGAGTTTCATTAGCGTCATGATCCGGATGGTTTCCTGCGCCAGTCCGGTATGAACGCGCAACGGCATGGCGATATTGTCGGCCAAAGACAGGGAATTGAAAAGCGCCCCGCTCTGAAATAGCACGCCGATCCTGCGCCTGTACTCCATGAGCATCGCCTCCGAAAATGAGCCCAAATCCTTACCGTCAACGCTGATTTGGCCCTGCTGCGTTCTTTTCAGGCCGGTGAGGTGGCGAAAAAGGGTTGTTTTCCCGCAGCCGCTGACTCCCATAATTACCGTCACCCGGCTTACCGGAATGGGAAAAGTTATATCGAACAATACCTGTCGGCTGTTATAGGAACTGTTCAAACCGCGTATTTCGATTATGTTCTCGATGGACATGCCGTATTGGGTTCCCGTTCTGTTACAAAGAGATCGCCAAATCCCCTCCCCGCCTTCGTGGCGACAGTACCTGCCCCCGCCGCGAAAAAGCGTGATCGGCACACCCTTTTCATAGCTCAAAGGCGCTCGGATGGGACGTGATCAACCGCTACGATAAAGATGGGCATTATATAGAACTATTTTGCATTTACAAAACCATAATTGTAAGCACCCACCTTCCCTGTGTCATCCGCCTCGTTTAAAACGACCGGACGAAATTATTTGTTTCATAGTAAGCCGTTTCTGTGGGATACTTTGCTTAAAAAATTTGCAGAGGAAAAGTCATGACCATGTCCGATTCACCTGTGATGAAAGCCATTTATGAAAGGCGTAGCGTCCGTCAATTCCTGGATGCTCCGGTATCCCGCGAGTGCGTCATGGAGGGACTGAAAGCGGCCTGCTGGGCGCCTTCCGGATTGAACAACCAGCCCTGGCGCTTCGCGCTTATTTGGGACGCCGAGTACAAGGAGGCTTTGGCCGGTCTTACCAGATACTCCTCAACGCTCAAGTCCGCCGCGCTGCTCGTAGTGGTTTTGCTCGATACGGAGGCCTCGTATGACCGCACGAAAGACTGCCAGGCAATCGGCGCATGTTTGCAAAACCTGCTCCTGTCTTTGCATTCGATGGACCTCGGAGCGGTTTGGATAGGAGAGATCCTCAAGAACGGGCCCCGCGTCCTGGAGATCCTGAAGCTGCCCGAACGGATGGAACTTATGGCTGTTGTTGCCGTGGGACATCCGGCGCACCGCAACCAGAAATCGCACAGAAGACCTATTGAGGAACTGATTGTGCTGGAAAAATAACGGATCGGGAGAGCATTTAAGCAGCCATGTTGAAAGGAAAGTCAATTCTTCTCGGTGTCAGCGGCGGGATCGCGGTGTATAAGGCCGCCGAACTGGTACGGCTTTTTGTAAAAGCGGGTGCGTCCGTACATGTGGTTATGACCGCCAACGCACAAAAGTTTGTAACTCCTCTAACCTTCCAGGCGCTTTCGAACAATGCGGTAGGCTCCGACCTGTTCAGCATGGAATCAGAGTCGCAGATATCCCACATCCAGAAGGCAAGGATGGCGGACCTCGTTGTACTCGCCCCGGCGACCGCCAATCTGATGGCCAAAATGGCAGCCGGAATCGCCGACGACTACCTGACCACCATTCTGCTCGCGACAACTGCTCCGGTGCTGGTTTGTCCGGCCATGAACGTGAAGATGTGGGAGCACCCCGCCACACAACGAAACCTGAGGACTTTGGCCGAACTGGGCTACAGGATTCAGCCGCCCGCCGCAGGCTTTCTTGCCTGCCAGGAGGAAGGCGCGGGCCGCCTGGCCGATATTGAAGACATCGTTGAGAGCGCCATACGGTTGCTTACCCCGCCGACTCTTACCGGAAGGAGCGTTCTGGTTAGTGCGGGACCGACCCACGAGCATTTCGATCCGGTCCGTTTCCTCAGCAACCCGTCGAGCGGTAAAATGGGTTATGCACTGGCAAAGATCGCCGCCCGCAGGTCCGCCAAGGTCTGCCTGGTTTCCGGCCCCTGTTCTCTCGATGCTCCAGCGCAGGTCGAACGGATTTGTGTCACAAGCGCCATTGAAATGCGCGACGTTATTTTGAAGATTTCCTCCAAACAGGACGCAATCGTCATGACGGCTGCGGTCAGCGACTATCGGCCGTCGGAAAAGGCGGCCCACAAGATGAAGAAGTCGCCTGAGGGACTGAGTGTGCTTCTTGAGCCAAACCCCGATATTCTTGCTTCTCTGGGAGCGATAAAACCTCCCGGCCAGGTGCTGGTAGGATTTGCGGCCGAAACCGAAAATCTTGCTCAAAACGCGAAAGACAAATTGATCCGAAAAAACCTGGACTTCGTCGTGGCCAACGACCTAACGAGGCAAGGGGCCGGCTTCGCTTATGACACAAACGAAGTTAAAATAATCGAACGAAGCGGAGAGACGAGCGATCTTTCAGTCATGACAAAGGAGGAAGTGGCTTCGCAGATATGGGACAGAGTCGAAAGGCTTCTTTCGGGCGGGCAAAAGTGATTCGGCAAAATGCCGCAAATGAGCTCGCCGATTGCCTCGAACAACTTCGGTGGTATCTGTGGGGCTGCCGGGCGGGAGGCATCCTCGGATGGGAACGCTGCCCGCCAAAGCCTGTCGAAGAAGCGCAGCCGAGCGCCGCTTGCGATCCGTTGGAAAAACTTTCCCGAATAAGCGAAGAGTTGAACGGATGCACCAGGTGCAGGCTTCATTGCGGGCGCACCAACCTGGTATTCGGGGAAGGTTCGGCCCGAAGCGGTTTGGTTTTTGTCGGTGAAGGACCGGGATTCGATGAGGACCGGCAGGGGCGCCCTTTTGTCGGCAGGGCCGGAAAGCTTCTGGACAAAATGATTTTCGCAATCGGCTTGGAGCGCGCCGAAGTCTACATCTGCAATGTAGTAAAGTGCCGCCCGCCGGAAAACCGTGCCCCTCAGCCCGACGAAACGGCTGCCTGTTCCCCTTTTCTTTTCAGACAGATCGAAGCCCTATGCCCGAAGGTAATTTGTGCACTGGGCCTTAGCGCCGCCCAGGCCCTTCTTGGAACAACCGAACCGATTTCCCAGCTTCGAGGCAAGGTTCGGTTCTGGCGCGGAATACCGCTTGTATGCACATATCACCCTGCCTATCTGCTCAGAACCCCAACCCGCAAGGCGTCGGCATGGCAGGACCTTAAAGAGGTCATGAAGCTCCTTCAAGATTGATATTTCAAAAGACGGTCGAGCAACATGGCTATCAAACAATTTATCAGGCTCACAACGCTTTTTTTGAGCGCGACTCTTTTTTTTGCATTCCTACCGGCTCAAGCGCGGCAACCGCATATAAACGTCATTCAAATCAAAGACTCTATAAATCCAGGGGTCGAGGAATTCGTACAGTACGCCATCAGGCTCTCGGAGAGCGACAAGGCCCAATTCCTGGTTATTCTGCTGGATACGCCGGGGGGGCTGATGACCTCGATGCGCGCAATATGTGAGTCAATCCTGAACGCACAAATTCCAATCGTCGTTTATGTCTATCCCAGGGGCGCCCGTGCCGCTTCCGCCGGAGTCTTCATAACCGAGGCGGCAGACATTGCCGCAATGGCGCCCGGCACTAACATCGGTGCAGCTCACCCTGTTTCCGGGGCGGGACGCCGTTTACCCTCCATTATGAATGAAAAAATCATGAACGACGCCCTCGCATTTGCCAGGAGCATCGCCGCCGAGCGGGGCAGAAACGCACAGTGGTTCCAGGATGCGGTCCGCAAAAGCGTATCGGCCTCGGCGCAAGAGGCATTCAAACTCAATGTCATAGACCTGGTCGCCGACAATTTGCCGTCTCTGATAAAAAAGCTCGACGGCCGGCACCTTCAGCGCGAAGGGAGGACCGTCGTTTTAAAGACAGCAGGAGCCGAACTGCGCACCATTTCGCCGCCCCTGCAAGACAGGCTGCTTCAAATCATCGGCAATCCTGATATTGCGTATGTTCTCCTCATGATAGGCCTCGCCGGACTTTATTTCGAACTGTCGAACCCCGGGGTTATCCTACCCGGAACAATCGGGGGAATTTCACTGATTCTTGCCCTCTACGCCTTTCAGACTCTTCCGGTTGACTATGCCGGTTTTCTGATAATCCTTCTTGGGCTTGTATTTTTCATCCTCGAGCTGAAACTCTTCTCACACGGAGTGTTGAGCCTTGCGGGGCTGATGTGCCTTGTGCTCGGCTCTCTCATGCTTTTCCGCAACCCTGCCGACCGGGTGGGCTTATCGGTCCTTGTACCTACTTCGGCGGCGGTTTCTTTGTTCTTTGCCTGCGCGGCGCGTCTTGCTTTCAAGGCACGCATGTCAAGGCCCAAGAGCGGCCAGGAGGCCCTTTTGGGGATGATTGGCAAAGTAACCCGGGAAATAGACCCGGAGGGCCAGGTATTCGTAAACGGCGAGTTATGGAATGCGCAGGCTGAAGAGCGAATCGAAAAGGGGGAAAGGGTGGAAGTGTTGGAAGTTCATAATTTAAAGTTGAAAGTAAAAAGGATCGATGGTAGGTAGTTGAGTTTGACTCTAGCGGAACGTCCGCGAGCGGGACAAGTGGCAGGAGACCTCGATGTTTTTCAACCTGAGTCTTTCTTTGATCGCCATAATTATTCTGGCGGTGCTTTTTTTAGCCAACGCCATCCGTATTCTAAATGAATACGAACGAGGGGTGATCTTCAGGCTCGGGCGAGTCATTCGCGCCAAGGGGCCGGGCATTATTCTTCTCATACCGATTATCGACCGGATGCGGAAAGTGAGTCTTCGCATCATCGCCCAGGAAATCCCCACCCAGGACGTGATTACGCGCGATAATGTTTCCGTGAAGGTGAGCGCGGTAATTTACTTTCGGGTGGTCGATCCAGTGAAAGCGGTCCTTTCGGTTGAAAACTATCTCTACGCTACAGGCCAACTGGCACAGACGACTTTGCGCACCGTTTGCGGGCACGGCGAGCTCGACACTTTGCTCTCGGAACAGGATAAGATCAATGCTCATATCCAGGAAATTGTCGACAGCCACACTGACGCGTGGGGAATAAAGGTTTCCCTGGTCGAACTCAGGCAGATCGACCTGCCGCAGGAAATGCAAAGGGCGATGGCAAGACAGGCGGAGGCCGAACGCGACCGGCGGGCGAAGATTATCGCCGCCGAGGGTGAGTTTCAGGCAGCCGACAGGCTTGCCGCCGCTGCCGATATTATAGAAAAAAAGCCTGTCGCGATTCAGCTCCGCTACTTGCAAACACTTCGCGAGATAGCCACGGAGAAAAACTCGACAACGATCTTTCCGGTCCCGATCGATTTGTTCAAACCATTCCTCAGGATTGCCGAGATTTTTGAGAAGAAAAACGAGAAGGAGTAAAGGGCAATGGGAAAAAAGGAAAAAGAGAAAAAAGAGAAGCCTCTGGATAAAATGACTGCGAAGGAACTTCGCGAACTTGCTCTGTCTATGGGCGGCATCGTAGGCGTCCACGGCATGAACAAGACCGAGCTCATATCGGCTATCAAAGAAGAACGCGGGATTGTCGATGAGAAGGGTAAGAGGAAAAGCTTCGATGTCCGCGAACTCAAGGCCAAAATCAAAGAGATCAAGGAAAAGCGCCTTAAAGCCATCGAGGACGGCAACGCCAAGCTGGCCGATTCTTTCCGCCGCAGGATCAGCAATCTGAAGAAAAAGACGCGCCGGGCCGCATAAATCCGAATGCAACTTCCAGCTCGACTTTATTTTTGATGTGCGGGGATACACGGCAGGAGCCCAATCTTATCTCACTCGACTATTGGAGATGCCGATGAACGTTGATCCGAAGGTGGTTGCGGCCATTTCGTCCGCTGTGGGGCTTTACTTGCAGGCCGAGCAGGAGGCCTTGCTTGCGCAGGGGCCATCGATTCGCCCGCCCCGGCCTCCTGTAGCGCTGAGCAGTTCTTTTGCTTTGGCAGGCAGACAGGCGGCCATGAATATCAGGTGGACCTGGCAGATGCGCTTGCCCCGTTAGTGCTTCGCCTTTGTCCCGCAGTCGTTGATTTTTGAAGCTTTGAAGGTCGCATAGATGCACGGCGGCCCAGGGCCATGTTTGCCCAAGGGTGCTTGCCGGCAAGGTTTGTTATGAGGCGGACTCGGTCCGGTCCGGGTATTCTCTGGAACGGTAGAAGGAGACGGAAGGAATGGAGAATTCACATTTGCACGGCACTTCACTAATCGCAAAGATGCTCGATGAGTCACCGGTCGAGGTGGACAATCCAGTCAAGATTCAAGATTTGACTTTCAGAGACGGCCACCAGTCACTGTTCGCCACTCGCGGAAGGAACGAAGACCTTCTACCTATTGCCGAAGAAATGGAAAAGGTCGGGTTCTGGGCAATGGAGGTATGGGGTGGAGCAACTTTCGATACCATGCACCGGTTTCTAAATGAAGACCCGTGGGAAAGGCCCCGCCAGCTCAAAAAATACCTCAAGAAGACCAAGCTCAGTATGCTTCTTCGCGGCCAGAACCTGGTAGGCTATCGCAACTATGCGGACGACATTGCCACAGCCTTCGTGGAACGGGCGATCGCCAACGGAATAGAGATCTTCCGAACCTTCGACGCCCTTAATGACTACAGAAATTTCGAAACGGTCATCAAGCCGATCAAAAAAAGCGGCATGCACTTCCAGGGCACCATCTGCTACTCGCTTACCGAACCTCGGATGGGCGGCCCTGTTTACAACCTGCAATATTATATAGACAAGGCCAAACAGCTCGAGGACATGGGGGCCGATACCGTATGCGTCAAGGACATGGCCGGCCTCATAGCCCCCTATGACGCCTACTACCTTGTTAAAGCGCTCAAGGAAAACATACAGGTCCCCATTCATCTGCACAGCCATTTTACTTCAGGCATGTCCGATCTGGCGCTGTTAAAAGCCATCGAGGCCGGTGTGGACATAATCGATACATGTTTGTCGCCATGGGCCTACCGGAGCTCGCACCCGGCTGTCGAACCTCTGGTGATGGCCCTCAGATACACCAACCGTGACACCGGTTTCGATCTCAAGCAGCTCGCAAAATGCAGCGAGTGGTTCGAGAAGATTTCGCCAAAATATCGCGATCTGCTCGACGACCGCATGTCCATAATAGATATAGGCGTTTTGCTGCACCAGACCCCTGGCGGCATGTTGTCCAACCTGATCAATCAACTGAGGGAAATGGGCGCATCCGACAGGCTAAACGATGTTTTCAGCGCTCTGCCCCAAGTCCGAAAAGAGATGGGCCAGGTCCCGCTGGTTACTCCCACCAGCCAGATCGTAGGCATCCAGGCGGTGAACAACGTCCTGTTCGACACACCCGAAGAACGATATAAAATGATTTCCGCGCAAAGCAAGGACCTGTTTTTTGGCCTCTATGGCCGGACCCCTGTCCCTGTGGACCCGGAAATCCAGAAAAAAGCGCTCAAGGGCTATCCGAGAGGCGAGACCCCGTTTACCGGTCGCCCCGCAGAGATTCTCGAACCTGAAATGCCCCGTAATTTTGAGGAAACCAAGGGACTCGCCAAAGACATCGACGATGTCCTTATCTATGGCATGTATCCCATGACCGGAAAGCGATTCCTCAACTGGAAATATGGCAAGGAGCCCGTCCCGGCGGAGGTCCGTCCCAAGACCCTCGAGGACTGCGCGAAGGAAGCCGAGTTGATCAAAAAGGCAAAGGCCGGGCTTCTAGTCGAAAAGCCGCAAAAAGAGGTTCCTCCCAAGGGGCCGGCCAGCCGCCGGTTCAATGTCTTTGTCGATGGAGATTATTTTTCAGTAGAGGTTGATGCAGTGGGAGGCGCTCCGTTGATCACCGCCATCACCCCGGTTGCCGCTCCAGCCCCTCCTGCTGCTCAGATCGCGCAGCCTGCAGTTGCGCCGGCGCCTGCCCCGGCTCGACCCGCCCCCCCCCAGATGGAAGGCGGCTCAAAGCTCGAAGCTCCTATGCCGGGGATGGTGATTCGCTACGAAGTCAAAGAGGGCGACTCGGTAAAAGAAGGTGACGTCGTAATGATTCTCGAGGCGATGAAGATGGAAAACTCAATTCTAGCTCAAGTTTCGGGGACGGTTAAACAGATACTGTGCAAAGAGGGTCAGAGCGTTCAGAAGGGTGACGTTCTCGCGGTTATAGGCTAGCAACAAGAGGAGTCAGGAAATGGCAAAACCACCCGTGCGTGTTGCAGTTACCGGCGCCGCAGGCCAGATAGGTTACGCGGTTTTATTCCGCATCGCCAGCGGCGACATGCTGGGCAAAGACCAGCCGGTTATCCTGCAGATGTTGGAACTGCCCGTTGAAAAGGCGCAGCAGGCGCTCAAGGGAGTCATGATGGAGCTTGAGGACTGTGCGTTTCCCCTGCTCGCCGGAATGATCGGCACGGGAGATCCGAAGGTCGCCTTCAAAGATGCCGACTACGCCCTCCTTATAGGGGCTAGACCGCGGGGGCCAGGGATGGAACGTAAGGACCTGTTGCTTGAAAACGCAAAAATTTTCATCGAGCAGGGCAAGGCGATCAATGAAGTGGCTTCGCGCGACATCCGCGTGCTTGTGGTGGGCAACCCGGCCAACACCAATGCCTGGATTACCATGAAATCGGCCCCGGACTTGCCTAAGAAAAATTTCACGTCCATGTTGCGCCTCGACTTCAACCGCGCCAGATCCATGCTGGCCGGCAAGCTCGGCGCCCATGTCGATTCGGTGGAAAAGCTGACCGTTTGGGGAAACCATTCACCCACCATGTACCCCGACATACGCTTTACCACCGTAGCGGGCAAGCCTGCGCGTGAGCTTGTCGACGAAAACTGGTACCGAAACGAATACATTCCAACGGTGGCCAAACGCGGCGCGGTGATAATCCAAGCCCGAGGTCTATCCTCTGCAGGCTCGGCGGCCAACGCCGCGATTATGCACATGCGCGACTGGGCGCTGGGCACAGCTGGCAAATGGGTAACCATGGGGCTTCCCTCCGACGGTTCCTACTCCATACCTGAGGATGTCATGTACGGTGTGCCGGTCACCTGCTCACCCGGCAGCTATGAAAGGGTGAAAGGCCTGGAGATCGACACTTTCTCCAGGGAAAAGATGGATGCGACCTTGAAGGAACTGCTCGAAGAGCAGGAGGGCGTCAAAGATATGATTGCCTCGCTCTGAGAGCTGCGCGAGGGAAGTGATAATCACGGGCAGGGCCCGGTTCAGTGCAATTGAAACCCGTGGCGGCAAGCAATTGCCGCCTCGCCGATTTATCGGCGAAATGACCTTGAGCTTGCGAGAGAAACCTTTTCGGGGAGCTTGTCGAAGAATGAATCTATTTCGCATTGCGACCTATTACCTTGAAATTGCGCTCAAAATTCACGTTCCATCTCTTCTCGTTAAGGAAATGGTTCTATTCCGGGCCGGAAACTGCTATTGTTTGCAGGTTTTTTGAAATGTGCACTGGTTTTTTCTTTTGACAGCAGCACCTTGGCGTCTGTTTAAAAGCCGCTCAGGTAGGGTATTACCGAGGAGAGATGAATGATCCGCTGGAAACGATGGCTTGTTGCCCTCGGGATGTCGATTGTAGCCATTATCGGAGGCATAGTCGCCATCAGCTTTTTTTTCACGGATTTTTTGGTCAATATGTGGTGGTTCAACTCGCTTGGTTATGAACTTTATTTCTGGCAGCGAGTACTCTACAAGTACGCCATTTTCAGCGCGGTCTTCATTTGCTTTTTTCTGATATTTTTCCTCAATTTCCTGATCGCATCCCGCTATCTCGGCACATCCCGGGCTTCAAAGAGCCGTTCGCCAGACTCGCTCGGGCACTATCAGCGCCTTCTCCATGCGTTTCGAACGGGTTCGATGTGGATTTATACGCCTATTTCCGTGGTTCTTTCAGTGGTGATCGCCCTTCCCCTTTACAAACGATGGGAGGGTTTCCTGCTCTATCTGTTAGGACCCGCGTCAAAGGTTAAAGACCCGGTATACGGCAAGAGCATCTCCTTTTATCTTTTCACCTATCCGATATACAGGCTCCTCCAGAGCCGCCTTTTCATAGCTTTCGGCATCCTTTTGGCAGCAATTACGATCCTCTACCTGGTCGAGAAAAGACTGCTTCAAAGGGAAGAAAAACGGCTCCACTCCAGCGCTAGGATGCACCTGAGCATACTGCTTTTAGTTGTATTTCTGATCGGGATATGGGACTTCTTCCTTCAGCGCTACGACCTCTTGTATGGTATCTCCCATATGCCGATCTTTTTTGGACCAGGCTATGTTCAAATGAACATAACCTTGCCCCTTATCTGGGTTTGTATCATTCTTTTCGCCGCGACTTCCCTATCGCTCGTCTACTTCATGAACACCCGCAAGGGGTTGAAGACCCTTATAGGCCTTGCCGCTACGCTCGCTATCGCGGTTGTCCTCAGGTACGCATCCTTCCCCCTGCAACTTGTCGAACATTATTATGTCAAGCCAAACGAGGCTACGACGGAGCGGCCCTATATAGCCGACAATATCCAATCGACCCTTTCGGCTTACAATCTTACACATGTGGAGATCCGGGACTTTGCGCCTTCCCATAAACTTGTCGATCTCGAATCGATACCCGATATCGACAGGATTCTCAGGAACACGCCGGTATGGGACCGCAGCGAGCTTGACGATTTCTACCGGCAACTCGAAGACCTGCGCACCTACTACGACTTTCCGTACGTCTACGTCGACCGCTATACGGTCAACGGCGATTATCAACAGGTCAATCTTGCCGCCCGCGAATTGAACTGGTCGCTCATCCCGCGAGGAGCCCAGAGCTGGATAAACAGGCACCTTTCCTTCACTCATGGATACGGAGCGGTAATGACTCCGGCCGAACAGAGCGGCGACGAACCGATGGTTTGGTTCCTGCGCGGAATTCCGCCTCGATCGGATTACGGGTTTAAAATCGAACAGCCCGGCATCTATTACGGACGCAATTCCAACGATAAATTTGTAATCGCCCCGAACAGCTCCGGTGAACTCGACTATCCCAAGGGATCGCGCAACGTGATGACCGCTTACAGCGGTAAAGGGGGGGTGCCCGTAGATTCAATTCTGAAACGCTTCGTTTTTTCGCTCTACTTCAAGGACAAGAATATTTTCTTTACGACCAAAATGCTTCCCAATTCCAAGATAATCTTCCGGAACAAACTCAGCGACATGATTCACATTTTGACGCCCTACCTGGTTTTGGATAAAAGTCCTTACCTGGTGGTAACAAAGAAGAGATTATACTGGATCCAGGATGCATACACCATCTCGGACGAATACCCTTACTCCATGTATTCGACAACCAAGCATGGGCAAATCGATTATATTCGTAATTCCGTCAAGATCGTAATTGACGCCTACAACGGAACGGTCAATTATTATATCTGGGATCCTCACGATCCCATTATCGAAGCGTACAACAGGATCTATCCTGGTTTGTTCAAAAACGCCTCGCAGATGCCCGAGGACATAAGGGAGCATGTCCGTTATCCCAAGGATATCTTTAAAATTCAGATGCAGATTTACTCCGAATATCACATGACCGACCCGGAAGTCTTCTATCAGCGCGAGGATGTCTGGCAGTTTCCAAAAACATTCATTGGCGACAAGTTCACCGTAATCAGGCCCTATTACCTGACCCTGAACCTGATAAAGCCAAACAGGTTCGACTTCTTGTTGCTCCAGCCGATGAGCCCTATCGGGCGAGATAACCTCAGGTCGCTGGCGCTTGTTGGCTGTGACCCTCCATACTATGGACAGATTATAATTTACAATTTCCCGAAGGGAGAACTCGTCTACGGCCCCTCGCAGATTTACGCCCTCATCAATCAGAACCCTACGATATCCCAGCAATTCGCTCTGTGGGACCAGGCGGGATCGAGGGTGGACAGGGGCAAGATCATTGTTTTGCCTGTCGGCAAGGTCATACTCTACATCCAGCCCGTCTATCTTAAGTCCTCGACCTCTCTTAAGATTCCGGAATTGATGCGGTTGATCGTAAGCCAGGGACAAGTCGTGACCATGAAAAGGACCCTCGAAGGGGCTTATGCCGATCTGGTGCGAAAGATCAAGCGTCAGATCAAACTTCAGGGCACGAAATTTCCTCCTACCCCCCCGCCGCCTTCTCAATAGAGTTATTCGCTCACAGCGGGCGGCGGGTCCCGATTGACCTATATTTTTACTGGGACCAAGGGGTGTTTCAGGTCATAAATTTCTCACTACGCTTTCTCTGAGGCCATCGAGGAAGTCGTAACGCTATTTATTTTGACATCCTTCGTTCTACCGCCCGTTTTTTTGCTCTTTCCCTTTGGGCTCCCTATTAAACCTTTCCAAAGACCGGAAGCGGTGGTAAAATTAGAAAGCTTTGCTTCCTTGGCAGTCTTGTGTTGGAGGTTCTATGTTTAAAATCGGCGATTTGGCTGTGTACCCGGCACATGGTGTGGGGAAAATCGAGTCCATCGAGTCGAAAAGTATCGGCGGTAAGCGGCAGGATTTTTATGTGATGCGCATCCTGGAGAATGATATGAAGATCATGATTCCGGTGCCAAACGCTCAATCGGTCGGTTTGAGAGGCCTGATCACCCGCACCGACATTCCGAGGGTCTTCGACATACTTCTCAGGAGGGAAGTCTCGGTAAACGGGGGTACGTGGAACAGGCGCTACCGGGAATACATGGAAAAAATCAAGACAGGGTCGATTTACGAGCTTGCCGAGGTTTTGCGCGATCTGACCGTGCTCAAGGGGGATAAAGAACTTTCTTTTGGCGAAAGAAAGATGCTCGATACGGCCAGAACGCTGCTTCTCAAAGAACTTTCCATAGTTCAGGACGTTACGGAAAGTGAAATCGAGCAGTCCATTTTTGAAATTTTAAGATAGCCTGGTTCAGCCGAATCTTTTCATCCGCCCTAAATTGGTTTTCAAGGATTCCTTCCCTGAACTGGCATCTTTTTTTGCTTCCATCCACACATTATTAGGAGAGAGGGGGTGAGGAACGTGAAGTGGGGTTGGCTCATTTTCAAGCTGATCCTGATCGCGATCTGCGCTTCGGGAGGGTACCTTATAGGAGTCAGCCTGAACAGTCAGTATGTTTGGGCGCCGTGGGCCGGATGCGCCGGCGGCATCCTTGTGGGCCTTGCCGGGCTGGGCGTAGAAAAGGTCATAAAGCATATCCCGTTAAAGGTTCTGGCGGGCGGGACTATTGGCCTAGTCCTCGGTCTTTCCATCGCCAAGCTAATCGGTGTGGGGTTCGCCTCTATACAAAACACCACGATCAGCGTCGTCATCTATATTATTTTATCTTGCATTTTTGGTTATATAGGGATCGTGTTAGGCAGTATCAAAGTCGAGGAGTTGCGTTTCCCCAACTGGCCGCTTTGGGGCCGTGGAATTCGCCCGAACCCTTTGGCCAAGATTCTGGATACAAGCGTGATCATCGACGGGCGCATTGCGGACGTTGTCGAGACCGGCTTCATTGGAGGCGTGCTTGTGATTCCCGAGTTCGTTTTGCAGGAACTCCAGCACATCGCAGACAGTCCGGACCCTACCAGAAGGGTGCGCGGACGGCGCGGTCTGGACATCATCAAGCGCCTTCAACTAGAGAAACTCGTTGAAGTTCAAATCGAAAGGCAGGACTTCGAGAACCTTAGCGAAGTCGATGCCAAGCTCGTGGCTCTTGCATTGAGGCTAAGCGCCAAGATAGTCACCAACGATTACAACCTCTCGAAGGTGGCCGAGGTCCAGGGGATTCAGGTCCTGAACATCAATCAGCTGGCCAATGCGTTGAAACCCGTGGTTTTGCCCGGTGAAGTGCTCAGGCTCAATATCCTGAAGGAGGGTAAGGAGCAGGGTCAGGGCATAGCTTATCTCGAAGACGGCACCATGGTGGTGGTGGAAAACGCCAGCAAACACCTGGGAAAGGAAGTCGAGGTTTCGGTTACGAGTATACTGCAGACCACGGCGGGCAGGCTTATTTTCACCACGCTAAAAGACGCCGAACTCTCCAGGCAGCATTGACATCCAAAAAACGGCGGGGAACGGAATCCGTTCTCCGCCCCCCCTTCTGCCGTTTCCTAAGAAGTTGCGTTCACGATGCGTCACAATGCGCACGCAGGCGACTAACCGGCGCCAAGAGATTTTAGCACCTCGACGAATTCCCCATTATCTATATCGGTAAATTCGATGACTTTGCCTATTCGCACCGGTAGTATGAAGTGAAGTTTTTCGCCGATGCGTTTTTTGTCGGCGCGCACAGCATCGATTATGTCCCCGGATTTTATCGAAGCCGGAATGCGCACCGGCATTCCCCAGGTTTCGCAAATGTTTTCCAGGCGCTGCAGGTCTTCGGCGTGCAGCTTTCCAAGCCGTTTTGAGAGCTGCGCGGCAGCCACCATGCCGGTCGCAACGCAGTCGCCGTGCCGCAGCCTGAAGCCGGTCAGTTTCTCCAGCGCATGCCCCACGGTGTGGCCGAGATTTAGCGTCCGCCGGACGCCCGATTCTTTTTCATCGGCCTGCACGACCCTGGATTTAAGCAGACAGCTCGCCGAAATTATCCTCGACAACGCGCTCGGGTCGCGTCTTTTGAGGGCATCGAAGTTGGTTTCCACAAATTTCCAGAGTACTTCGTCTCCGATCATGGCCGACTTGATCACTTCCGCCATTCCCTGCCTCAATTCTTCATCGGGCAAGGTAGTGATAAAGCGCGGGTCGATATAGACCTGCACGGGCTGTTGAAAAGTCCCGAGAAGGTTCTTGCCTTCGGGCAGATCCACTCCTGTCTTTCCTCCAATGCTGCTGTCCACTTGGGCGAGAAGGGTTGTCGGGACCTGAAAACAGGGAATGCCTCGCATGTAGATTGAGGCCAAAAAACCGGCCACATCTCCGGTGACGCCGCCACCTACCGCTATGATGGCACTGTCGCGATTGGCTCCGGCACTTACCAGGCGCCTGGCGAGAAGCTCGACCGATGCAAGGCGTTTATCGAATTCCGAGGCTGTAAACAGGATGAGCCCGCCGTTTCTGTCCATGGGCCAGCCCAGATCGGCGACCTTGCCTCCCCAGAGCGCCCATACGGTCTCATCCCATATCCAATAAGCCGAGCGGGTCCCAAGCGCCTTTTCCAGAGCGCCCGGAACACTCTCCATCATGTCTTCTCCGATGAATATTTCCGATACGCGAGCAGGGGTTTCTCCAAGTCTTATATCGATCTTCATGCCTGCCCCTCCTCCACTTCAGCTTCGATAAAATCTGATTCGTTATTGCGAAGAGTCAAGGTGAAACTTCTGACCCGGATGGCCACCGGGTCCATGAGCGGCGCACGGCCCTGGACACTGAAAGGAGTTCCCGGGACCAGTCCCATGTCGCGAATGCGGCGTCCCAACTCACCGGATGCGGTAACACGGTGGATAATTCCTTTCTGCCCTTTTGCCATTTTGCGTAAAGGTACAATCGGCATGCAAACCCTCGACCGTATAATTAGGCTCACCTAACATTTGTTCTAAAAAACAACGGCGTTCAAAACGCCGCTCATTTTCCCACTAAGTGGAAGGAGTAACAAGGATCTTGTCGGAAATATCTTCTCCGAGGCTCAGTATTCCCCCGTTCACACGCACGCATCCGCTGCACAGCAGGTGCATCTCGACGCCGGGATAAATCCCCAGAGCGGCCATACGGGCACATAGCCCCCGCTCCCCGCGCACACGGGCTACCTTAACCCTTTTTCCGGCTTTCGTTTTACACAGGGGCACCGGCATACACTCGGGCTCGGATAACCTCCCGCATCGCACAGGATGATTGTGGCTCAGCATTATGGGTCACCTCTATCTTGAAATAGAAACACTTAATTAGGTACAGCAAACTTTTCGTTGTGTCAACGGCTTTTTTATATGCGTGCAAAAGTTTTATGCCGCCCCAACAACCCGCATTGAACCATGGGGGAGCGGCACATGGCGGCCCGGAGCTGAAATCGGTCTCATCGTCTCCGGTTTCCAATGAAATAGGTGGATAAATTTTAAAGAGTTTGGCATGAAGGTGCTGACAAACTCAGTATTTAACGAGAGGTGAAAATGGATGCGAGACGTCTTTTCCAACAAATCGAATTTCTGGTCGAAATAGACAGGTTGAAGAGCATAATTCGCCAGTCGCTTCTGGTGGACGGCTCCAGGCACGAGAACTCTGCCGAGCATTCATGGCATCTGGCGGTCCTGGCCATGGTGCTCGCAGAGCACTCGAGTGCCCAGGTCAACCTTCTGAGGGTCCTCAAGATGATATTGGTCCACGATCTTGTTGAAATCGACGCCGGAGATACCTACTGCTATGATGAAGCAGGAAACAGGGACAAAGCGGAGCGGGAAAACAAAGCCGCAGACCGGATTTTCAGCCTTCTGCCAAGCGATCAGGCAGATGAGTTTCGGTCTCTGTGGGAGGAATTCGAATCCGCAAATACCCCTGAAGCGCTTTTTGCCGCTTCCCTCGACAGGCTTCAGCCGCTTTTGAACAATTTCAGCTCGGGCGGGCTCATGTGGCAAGAGCACGGGATAAGAAAGGAGCAGGTTTTTTCGAGAAACAGCTCCATGGCCAAGGGTGCGCCGGTCCTGTGGGACTATGCGCAAAAAATGATCGAAGATGCAATCTCAAAAGGCTGGATCGCCGGATAAGGCATTGGGCGTCATGGAAACTTTTTCGAGTTCGGGCGGCCCCTCCGGCCTCAATTCCCGTGCCGACGACACCGCACTTTCTAACGGGATAAAGACGGTATCCTGGCTCCTGTACGATTTCGCCAACGCCTGGTTTTCCATGGTCGTTCTGACCGCCTATTTCATTTTATATTTCAAACAGGTCATAGTCGTCGGTGAAAAAGGTTATTCGGATTTCCTGTGGGGTGTGACCGTATCCTCGGCCATGGCCGTCTCCGTTCTTCTTGCGCCGATTCTTGGAGCGAC
>JAJYTC010000078.1 GCA_021793275.1 Deltaproteobacteria bacterium
TTGTGGACCATAGCGACGGCCCCGGCGCCAGGCTTTTGATCGCTTGGCACAACGTGACATTTGAAGCAGTAGGGGATGGTTGCATAATTCAACCCGGCATAATTGTGACACCTGTCGCAGAACTGCGCCCTGTTCGAATGGCACCTGAAACATTCGGTCTCAAGGCTCATCTCATACTCCTCGCCGTTTGGCGCCACGTACATTCTTTTGCCGTATCGAACAACCTCGGTCCTCCACTGATTCAAAAGCTTCATATGCTCCATGATCATCTGTTCCTTGGGCAGGATACAGTGCTTGACCATCATGCTGTCAATGACCGGCGTATTGAGGCTTGGAACTGGAGGCGGAACGTCTTTGCCGTGATTGAACCATACAGGGAAAGTCGCGAGCACGACAAAAACGAGCAGACCGATAAGGATATATTTCCCGTCATATATCTTCATTCTCGTTATCCTCCATTCCTGGCAGAGGTTCCCCGCGCAGGTCGGTGGTCCTCTCGGTTTCGCCTTCCATCACCAAAGCATTGCCCACCAGTTCGTGAACTCCGCACACACCGACATCAGGCACCCAGTAATTCATCAGGGTGGGAAGCGCAGCCCGGTCGATGGCGCAAATCGCCGCAAGTGTGTTTACGCCGAACTTTTCGTGGACGTAGCGCACCGCATTGGCCCGTGGCAACCCGCCGCGCATTCTCATTTCCATGAATTCGTCGTTATTCAAACCGGCCCCCGAGCCGCAGCAGAAAGTCTGCTCCCGGATGGTGTTGGGCGGCATCTCGTAGAAATTATTGCAGACGTTTTGGATGACGTAGCGCGGCTCATCGAAAAAGCCCATTCCGCGCGCGGTGTTGCAGGAATCGTGAAAGGTCACCTTGAGGTTATCGTTCCTGCTCGGGTCGAGCTTGAGCTTACCGTTTTTGATCAGATCGGCGGTAAACTCCACGATGTGAATCATCCTGGTCGAAGCGGCGTTATCGAATCTGGTTCCGGTAATCGGGGATACAGGCACTTCTAAAAAGTCCGCGGGACCGTTCACCGTATCCATATACTGGTTTATGACACGCCACATGTGACCGCACTCGCCGCCGATGATGTATTTTACCCCGAGCCGCTTGGCTTCCGCGTACATCTTGGAGTTGAGCCGTTTCATCATCTCGTGGGAGGTGAAAAAGCCGAAGTTCCCGCCTTCCGAGGCGTACGTGCTCCACGTATAATCGAGCCCGATCTCGTGGAAAAGCATCATATAGCCCATGAGGGTATAGGTGCCCGGATCGGCGAAAACATCGCCCGAAGGAGTGACGAAAAGGACCTCGGCCCCCTTGCGGTTGAAACTGGGCTCTATCCGGATGCCGTTTACAGCCTCGATTTCATCGACGAAAAAGTCGATCATGTCCTTGAAGGCGTGCGGCTGAATGCCCAGGTGGTTTCCGGTCTGGTAGCAATTGGCTACCGGTCCGGTGATCCAGTCGATATTGCAGCCGATAAGGTTCAAAAGTTCGCGCCCGATGATCGTAATCTCGGCCGTATCGATCCCGTAGGGACAGAAAAGCGAACAGCGGCGGCATTCCGTGCACTGGAAAAAGTACATGAACCATTCTTTTATCACGTCTTCGGTGAGATCCCGGGCGCCGACCATTTTGCCCATGATCCTGCCCGCGAGCGAAAATTCCTTGCGGTAGACGGATCTCAGCAGTTCGGCCCTCAGGACGGGCATGTTCTTCGGATCCCCCGAACCAAGATAGAAATGGCACTTATCGGCGCATGCGCCGCAACGCACGCATATATCCATGAAAATCTTCAGCGTGCGGAACTTATCCAGCCGTTCCCGCAGGCCTTCGAGGATAATCTTTTTCCAGTCCGGAGGCAGTTTCCAGTCATCATCGGCAGGAGACCATTCCCTGGGGTTTGGCAGTCCGACGACTTTCAGGTTCTTTGCCTTACCCGGATAGCTGAAGTTTCCGGGCCTGAAAACCGCCGGCGTGTCCATCCATCCCGTTTCGGGAAATTCATACTTAAGTTCGAGCTCGTTTGGTTTGGGGACCTTAGCCATTGCTTATATAGCTCCTCAGAAAAGATATAGGTCAAATAGGTCCAATTGTTCCTATAACTCGATAGCGCACAGGCCAGCGAGCCCAGGTCGCAACATTACGGCTCGGCCGTAACGGACGGGGCTTCCTCCAGTTCTTTTTCAACAGGCAACCCGGCTTCGACCATCTTTTCCCTGAAGTGATCCTCGTATTCAGCGTAAGTATGGACTTTGACCGGGTAATTCCACGGATTTACGTAACGCCTGATTCGGTTGTCGTTTGGAACATTTCGCGTCGGGCTCAGGAAGATCCCGCCCGCGTGCATCAGCTTGCTGAACGGAAAGTAGGCAAAAAGCGTACACACCAAAAGAAAATGAATGAAGAAAATGACCCCGATCCCGGCAGGCACGACGGGATGGAAGGAAATAAGCCCCATGGTAAGCGTCTTTACCTTGATCAGGTCCACCTTAAAGATATAGCGGGTAAGAACGCCGGTTGCTCCGATGGCGAAGAGCAGAAAGAGGGGAAAATAATCCTGCGGAAGGGAAATATACCGCATATGCGGAATAACAAACCTCCTGACAATCAGGAATGTAACCGCAAGCATGAAGACTATGTCGGTGAGGTATATCCCGGGAAGCCCGACTTGCATGATGCCGTCAAGTCTTTCAAGCCCCTGGATGAAAAAAGGCACCGGCTCCATGAAAAACCGCAGATGCCTGATCAGAATCACCAGGAAGCAGTAGTGAAATGCAAGCGAGCCGAGCCACAGCCATTTCTCCTGCTGGTAGCCAAGCTTGTGTCCCTCCGAAGCTTCGAATTGGGTATTCCTGAAAAGCGAGCGGAAAAGGAGCACCTCGAGGGCCATCCTTACCACGGTCTGCTGCTTGGTGGAAGGATTGTCGAACTTGGCGTGCTCGATCCAGGGCAGCGATTTCTGCTGGCCGGCTGTCGTGGGAATCCGGAAGGGAACGGGCGAACGCGCCCACTTGAGGACCCTGAAAACGACGCCGCATAGAAACAATAAAAATGCTATGTACGGCACGCTCACGCCGAAGAAATGATAGAGCCCGCCAGCCGTGATTCCAAAGTAAGCAGCCAAAACAAGTCCAAAGACTGCTGCCAGGGAAAACTTAATGCCCATTTACTAAACCTCCTGAAAATAGCGAACAGCGAACACGCCTCCAGCCGCT
Source organism: Deltaproteobacteria bacterium (assembly GCA_021793275.1). Taxonomy (GTDB): domain Bacteria; phylum Desulfobacterota; class Syntrophobacteria; order Syntrophobacterales; family Syntrophobacteraceae; genus SbD1. Next base: position 3,220 of record JAJYTC010000078.1, read on the forward strand.
ATCCACCGTTCACTGTTTAAAATCTCCCTCCCGGCCGCCAAAATGGCGAACAACGATTCAGGGGCGTAATTCTTCCCTACACCGCTCACAGCTTACCAGTGATTACCAACCACACTACTCGCCGACTATTATTCGCGCCCTTTCGAGAAGCCTGCGCGTATTGTTTTTGATTTCTTCAATTTTTATAGTGAAAAGATCTTCCCTGCAGCGCATGTAAACGTCGAACGCAAGGAGGCCCAAACCCTCCACTTTGCGCTCGAACTCGCGCAAATCGCCGATCCCCACCTCACCCTCGGCCAGCTCCTCTTCGAGCACTTCCTCAGCTATCGTCTTCAAACCGAAGACAAATGCCAGGGCCGCCGACGGCGAAAAACTCTGTACAGCGCGCACCCTTATCACCTTGTCGAGAAGCGGAGTCAGCGCCTCAGCCCTGTTTTCACCTAAAAACTCCTCGACTATTTCGCCAATTGCCGCCTCGAAAGTGTGTCCAACGGGATTGGCGAACTGGTTGCTCTCTTTTTTGAACAGCCGGACGGTTTCCTCCGGATAGGTACAGGACAGTAAATCAAACCATTTTCGGCTGATTTCTTCCCTGCGCTTGCGAAGATGGTGCTCAATACCCATGTCTAACCTGTGGTGTCCCGCACGGCGCCAAACCCTCTAATCAGGCTCAGCTTCCCATCCGTGCAGCAGCGCGAAGAACGATCTCGAAACACCCCTCCGGAAACCTGCCGGCCCCGTTCACCAGCATGCATGCCGGGGAGGGGCAGCGAAAAACCTCAAAATACCCCGCCCGCTATTGCTATCTCCAACATCACTTGTTTCAAAAGTTATTTGTCAGCCGGCACCATGTGACATCAATCACACGAGACGCTCCAATAGCACGAACAAGGAAGGATTTCAACCTCTAATCACCCCCCCGGCCGAAGCTGCCGGCTCCAATCCCTACTGGAAACAGGCGCTTAGGGGACAAAATTTTTCGGGAAATTCTTCACGACCTCGCGCGCATGACGCGACTTTGCCCTACCCCTTGCCGGGGATGACTTTTTCATCAAATTATTGCATATAAGGGGCTCAGAAGGAGCGAAAAATTGTTCAAGCTAAAAGGCATTCATCACCTGGCAATGGCTACCCGGGACATGGAGGGCACCATCCGCTTCTGGCGCGATCTGCTCGGCATGAGACTGGTCGCAGGGCTCGGGAAAAAGGGGTATAAACTCTACTTCTTCGAAATTTCCCCTCAGAATTATATCGTTTTCTTCGAATGGCCCAACGTCGAACCCGTAACGGAAAAGGACCACGGAGTGCCGGTATCGGGCCCTATGATCTTTGACCACGTGTCTTTTTCCGTCGAAGACTTCGTATCTCTATGCGGTCTGCGGCAGGCCCTGGACGCGGCCGGCTTCTGGGTTTCCGACGTGATCGATCACGGCATCATCCACTCGATCTACTCCTTCGATCCCAACGGAATTCCGATAGAATTCAGCGTTTCGGTCCCCGGTGCGGACCTGGGCGCCTTCCCGGCGCTTGTCGATACCGCGCCCGTCCCGGCTGCACTCGAGGGCCCCGAACCCGTAGCGGGAGTCTGGCCGAAGGCCGGCGGCGCCACCGCCCAGCCCGATTGTTTGGTATTTCCGGGTGAAGGGCGGGAACTGATAGACGGCTCGAAGAAGAACTGGTTTAAATAATCCCCCAAGTTCGGAAAGGCCTGCTTTGAAAAGGCGTGTTTTTTTCCTCTTGTTCATTTGCGCGTTATTCACCTCCCCGGCTTACTGTTCGGCGGACTCCCTTTTTTCTCTGTTTTCGTCCGGACGGGCGCATGTGCGGGCGAACGCGGATGCAACCATACCTTTTGAGCTGATCGGTCACCTTATTGTCGTGAAAGGGAGTGTAGACGGCTCGGGCCCGAACTATACATTCGTCCTGGATACCGGTTCCTTTACAGCCGTGAGCAAACGGTTGGCCAATCGGCTCGGACTCGAAATGAAGGGGACATGCAAAGCCAGGGGAGCAACGGGCGCAGGGGGCAAGGTCTGTCTAACCGTGTTGAAGAGCCTGGCCCTGGGAGGCTTCGAGGTCAAAGATATTTCGGCTGTGGTTTTCGATCCGCATTTCAGACAAAGGGCGGGAATGAGGGTGGACGGCTTTATCGGTTCCAATTTCCTGCGCTTTTTCAAGATCAGGATCGATTATGGCAAAAAGCTTCTCACTGTCTCGGACGATACGGCGCCTATCGCTGCCGTTCCGGGCGGGACCCTTGTCAAAATCGCGCAGGATTGGAGGAAGGCCTTTGTTCCGCAGGTTGCAGTAAGGTGCGGAGACGCCCGCTTCATAGCGTCGGTGGACACCGGCCTGTATGATCCCATGTCGATTCCCGGCGCATTGCTGAACAGGACTGATATGGATGGGGAGATCGATGGAATCGGCGCGATGGGAAGCGGAAATTTCGGAAACATGGATAAGGTCCGGTTGGTGCGCCTGAGCAACCTGAGTATAGGGCCGCTCGGAATCAAAAAAATCATCGCCACTTCGCAGTCGGGACAAAAATATGCTCTCATCGGTTATGGGCTTCTGTCCAACTTCACGGTGACCATCGATTACCCCGCCGAACAGATGCTCCTCGTTCCGGCTGAAGGCGGAAGGCGCATGGGCAATTTATTCAGCACAGGTATAGCCATAAGTCGTAATTATGCAGGGAAGACCTTTGTGACCGGGGTCTGGAAGCGCTCGCCTGCCGCAAACATGGGGCTGGTTCCCGGCGACCGGATCACCGCGGTGGATGGCAGACCCGCCGGCAGTTACACTCTTGCACGCCTGCAGAAACTCCTGTTCGACGATGCGATACCCGGCATAGAGCTTTCCATAAGAGAACCGTTTGGTGAAAAACATTTCACCATCGAAAAAAAATACCTTTTTTAAGGATTTCCGACTGGAAACCAATCCACGTCTGATCCGCAGCACCCGGGACCTGGCAAGCATCCGCAACCGTCGGGGCCGAGACAATACTTGACCGGCGGGCAGCCGTTCGAGTAACAGTCTATGTCATATGCGGAAGGACAAGTGTCGCTGCGAATTGCAGCGCCTACGCCCGGACGTCCAGCCCGGTTCGCATCATTTGCGCCCGAAACGGTCTGCTCGCCTGACGGACAACTCACCTCACAAAGACAGCAATAGTGCGCCATCCAGTCCGCATCCAAACATGGGTTCCAAGGTCTCAGCCATTTATAGTCGCTGACGTTGTTAAACACCCGCACTATGGTGAGGCCTTCCATCCACGTGCATTGCGCCAAAGCGGCGCCGTTAATGAGCACCGGTGCAAGGACAACCGATAAAACCAGGACAAAGATTGAAGAGATAAATCTTATTTTTCGCATGGAGGTTCCTCCCTGCGAAAATTAATGCGAGCTTTCGCACGCTTCTATTGATTTAGATAATCATTCTCTATTGACTTTTCACCTCCCTTTCCCCCACTCCACGACTCCCGGCCCAATCAGGAGGTTCGCACCTGTGCGCCATCGGCTATGGCCCGCTTTCTGCCCGGACGCAGCCTGCCCAGATGCGCTCGTCCCACTGGATACCCACCTCGTGAGGGCTCAAGGCGACCCCTGGACCAAACTCGGCCTTCCAGTCCTCGATTCCAGTGTCGGAAAGCATGCTCCAGCCAACCGAGAAAGCAAGCGAGTGCAACTCTGGACCGTCAAAGGCACAACGCAGCGGCTCCCCGATCAGCATCGCCCAGACGGCAACGCTGAATCGCTCGAAGCTGTTATGCACGCTCCGGGCAAAGTAGGTCAGGGCCATGCGGCTTCCCGCAGCGGAGACCGAAGCCGCCCGGGACATTGTCTTCGCTACGTCGCAGGCCGTGAGATACATGGTTACGCCTTCCCAGAGCCAGAAAGTCGGGCGAGTCGGGTCCAGTCCGGCGGCAGGCAGTCGCTCCGCCAGATCGTCGGTCGTAAAATCCATCCCTACATGGCGGATCTCACGCGCCTGCGGCGTAAGGCCCGCCGCACGCCCGATCTTGACGGCCTGCGTGCCGGGATGATCGACTTCGAAAACTCTCGTGTCGCGCAGACCGGCCAGCCTGTACGCTCTTCCGTCGAAACCGGCGCCCAGGATGACCAGTTGTTGGATCGGGAGCGCCTCGGCAATGGCGCGGTCAAGCGCAACGGTTCGGAACTGGTTGAAAACCGCCATGCCCCGACGCGCCCAAAAGGGATAAGGTGAAACAGGAAGTCTTGCTCTGGCGCGTTCGACCATGGCCCGCCACGCCGGCGAAAGCATTTGCGCCGCTACCGGATCGGAAAAGCCGGGCGCCTCGGGCAAAAGATCCCCCAGAGCGCGGATCAGCGCAAGGAACTGGGCCGTTATGCTCGCCTGAACGCCACGCACGTGACCAATCTCCTTTGGCTCGTTTTAGGCTTCCCATTATTATTTTTAACACCGCTTTGCGATATTGAGCAACAGGTGAAGAATAATCCGACACAGCCCCTGGTTTCCCATGTTGACCTGCACGATTTGTTGCAAGGTATCCAGCAAAAACTGCCCTTCAATGGAGTGCCCAACACTTCCGATCACACCCCTTATCGATTGACATATTTCGAAAAAGTTGCTAGGTTCAAAGTTCTGTAGATTTCTCGTTCTCAAGGCAGCCAGAGGCTGATAAGGGCGCCAAAAGGCGCCTTTGACGTTTTTTGATCTTCGCTTTCAAAGGCTGGCACTGACATGGGATACGTCGACGGTCGCGTTATAATGGAAGCAGGGGACATCCGGGCCGCACTCGAACGCCTCTCGGCAGAGATAATAGCATCCAGCAGGGACCCGCGCAGGCTTGCATTGGTGGGCATTCACACCGGCGGCGTTTTTCTGGCTAACAGGATCGCGGAAATAATATCGGGCAGGCTTGGGGTTCCCGTACCCCTTGGCTCGCTCGATATCACTCTCTACAGGGACGACTGGACCCGCCTGCACACTCAGCCCGTGCTCAAAGGAACCAATCTGCCGTTTCGCATCGATGACCTGGAAGTCGTGCTTATTGACGATGTGCTTTTTACCGGGAGGACCATCCGCGCCGCTCTCGATGCACTGATCGACTACGGCCGCCCGATGCGGGTCCAGGTAGCGGTGCTGGTGGACAGGGACCACAGGGAGTTGCCCATTTGCAGCCAGTTTGTCGGCATTTCCCTGGAAACCAGTCCCGAGGAGCAGGTCAACGTTTTGCTTGCTGAAAAGGACGGGGTGGATAAGGTAGTGGTCGAAGGACCCACGGGACAGAGATGAACGCCGGTGGCATATTCGGCGCGCAATCGTAACAAATCTTCGGGCGGGCTAAATTTAAAGCTTAAAACTCAGAGCTTTTTGTGTTACATATCCATTTTTGGGCGGGAGTAGCTCAGTTGGCTAGAGCATCAGCCTTCCAAGCTGAGGGTCGCGGGTTCGAAGCCCGTCTCCCGCTCCACTTCTCTGGAAATTGTCGTTTTCACTCCCAGCAGTATTTCCGACAAGGAAGTCATTTTTATCCGCTGATATATTGCGATCCGGGAGTTCCGCCGCCCGCAGGAGGCGGGGAGCTTTCTCTATTACACGCATGGTGAAGCCGGCATGGCGGCAAAATAGGGCTTCCTTCCGAGTCTTTCCTCGGAAGGAAGCCTGACTTTTCAATCGGCATTGCCCCCCTTCTTAATTCAAGGGATCATTCTGCCTGGGCCGGCGGGGCCGCTGGGTTAGGGTTGTTATGGAAATGTAACGCGCAGGCGGAGCGCCAGTTGCAGGGAGACAGGGCCGACCAATTCCAATTCCAAGGCAGCAGCTCGGAGTAAGCCCAACTGCAAGGCGATACGTTGAAGTTTAAATCACAGCCTTCATAGTAGCAGGTGTCAGGGCCGGCCTGTGCCCGTGCAGTCCCAAAGGCGCCCCCGACAAGAACGAGCGAAATCGCAATCGCGAGAATCAGGGTTTTTCTCATCTCTTCTCCTCTTTTCCGGCATTTTCGTAAAGCATGGACTTGACTACACAGCCGGATTCCGTCGTTAAACATCAGTTTTCGTTCACGCTTGGTCTCCGACCCTTCGCGTTCGACACCCCATACGCCTTCACCCCAATCGGTCCCCCTTCCCGGCGTAAGGTTTAGGGGATAAGGCCTTTCGCCTCCTCCAGACGACAAGAAAAAAAATTCGAGCATAATATATGGTCTATTATATAGAGTGATATGGGGAAATGACCTCATTTGGGGAGGGTAGTTGGTATTATTTTTATGTTAGGGATACGATGGATCGTTATTGCCCCGACTCGACACAAATGGTTTTTTCTAACACTGGGCAGGATGATTTTGTACGGTCGAATGGGAAGCATGGTTGCCGCCATCGGAAGGTGCGGCCTCACATTCGAGTCGAATTCAGTCGCAACCCGGGTTCACCTTGCCTGCCTTTATCCGACCTTGACATATTTGGAATTGGAGGGCATCGTTATTGTGGTCACTTTCTCGTTGGCGCTCCAATTGTTTACCTGCTTCCCGGTCCTACGCCGCGAGCTTAATTTGTCGTCATTGGCCGTCTTCTTACAAAACGACGTGGAAACCGCGCCCGGGTCCTTGTCCGGGAGTGGCTGTTTGGACATATCCAGTGCGGGACGCCAGGCGGCCCGGCAGACAGTACGTGCTGCTGCAATACCTGAAGCTCCTCAGCTATGAGTCTTTTTGTTCCGCCGTTAGCCGAACGAGCCGGAAAAATTTCTTGGCGCTCTTGGTGTATCTCATGGTAAAAAGAAGACATGTCTCGAATAATCTCAGGCTTGAAGATCGGAACCGGCTTTAAAAGGGGTGTACAGTTTGATAGACGCTAAAGTAAAAGCCACCAACATAGTATGGCACAATCCGCAGGCAACCAAAGCTCAACGCGAGGCATTACTAAATCAGCGCGGAGCCACAATCTGGTTAACCGGCTTGCCTTCTTCGGGCAAGAGTACGACGGCCTACGGTCTGGAGTTCGAGCTAATTGAAAAGGGCTTCCTGGCATACGTTCTAGATGGCGACAACGTCCGGCACGGACTGAACAAGGACCTTGGTTTCTCGGCCGAGGACAGGGCTGAAAACATTCGCCGGGTTGCAGAAACGGCAAAGCTTTTCGCCGATGCCGGCCTCATCGTTATCACGAGCTTTATTTCGCCTTACAGAGTTGAAAGAGATTTCGCCAGGCGGATTCACCTGGCTGCCGGCCTCAATTTCGCCGAAATATATATCGATACGCCCGTAGAAGTGTGCGAGGGACGCGACCCCAAAGGGCTTTACGCAAAGGCGAGAAGGGGGGAACTGAAAGGATTCACCGGCATAGACGATCCTTACGAACCTCCTCTTTCTCCGGAGCTTGTGTGCAGGACGGAGGAATTCTCACCCCGGGAGGTCGTGTTTCGGATCATCGAGTTCATGGTGGAAGAAGGCTTTCTCGAGGGCAGAGCGCATCTTTGGCCCTATGGCCGCAGCTGTGCGGGAAAATAGGCGATTGGAAAAGATTTCATGCGAAGCCGCTATCAATCCCGCGATAGAGTGCGGCGACGGATCTGGACCACGGCAGAGACAAAGCCTTATCTTGTTTCCACGTGAAAATGGAGCTATGTAGTGCCCACAACCCTGCCCGATTTTGGACGCGCCAGGATACTCGTGCTCGGGGACGTGATGCTCGATCGCTACATAATGGGCGAGGTGAGACGCATTTCCCCCGAAGCCCCTGTCCCCATTTTACGTATAAAGGAAAGATACGAAGTCCCCGGGGGAGCGGGAAACGTGGGCAATAATCTTGCAAAACTGGGGTGCGAGACCGTTTTACTGGGGGTGATCGGCGATGATGCCGAAGGAGCGCTCCTGAGAGGGCTCTGCATTCAGAATGAAATGCACGATATGCTCCTCATCGACAAGACGCGTCCGACAATAACGAAGACCCGCATCGTCGCAAAGGATCAACAGCTCCTGAGGCTGGACGACGAACAGCTTGAGGTCCTCACGGACTTTGCCCGGACCGAGCTGCTCGACCGTTTCGAAAAGAGTGTGGCCCGCTGCCGCGCGGTGGTTTTGTCGGACTACGGTAAGGGGATATTACAGACGCCCGGATTTAGCCAGTCCGTGATTTCTCTGGCCGGCAAACACGGCGTACCGGTTTTTGTCGATCCTAAAGGAAAGGAATGGGAGCGATATTACAACTCAACCTGCATCACCCCGAACGGCGCCGAGTTGGAAGACGTTGCGGAGGCGCCGGCGCAAGGCGAAGTTGAACTGATTAGAGAGGCGGAGAAGGTTCGGGAGCGATACGGCGCCGAGTGGCTCCTTGTGACGAGGGGGTCGAAGGGCATGTGCCTTCTGGGGCGCCAGAACGCGCCTTTGGTGATTCCAACGATCGCCCGTGAAGTCTATGACGTTTCGGGGGCTGGAGACACGGTTATAGCCGTCCTTGCCGCATGTGTGGCCTGCGGGTTGCATTTTCCCGAAGCTGCAAGGATTGCAAACACCGCAGCGGGAATAGTTGTAGGCAAACTGGGCACCCAACCGATTACGGCCTCGGAACTGCAATACGGCCTGCAATTGGAGGAATCGGGTATAAACGGCATCCGGTATGCAGGAAAGTCCGGTTCGCTGGAATCCGCCCAACTGCAGACGCAGGCATGGAGGAGCAATGGGGACAAGATAGTTTTCACCAACGGATGCTTCGATCTGCTCCATCCCGGCCATATCCATCTTCTTGAGGAAGCAAAGGGTCTTGGCGACCGGCTGATTGTCGGCCTCAATTCAGACGCCTCGGTTAAAAGACTCAAGGGCCCCCGGCGGCCGATCCTTTCGGAAAACGACCGTCTGGTGCTTCTGAAAGCTCTGTCCTGTGTGGACCTGGTTATAATCTTCGACGAGGATACGCCTATACGGCTGATCGAGGCGCTGCGCCCCGATATCCTGGTGAAGGGATCGGACTACCTGCCCGAACAGGTGGTCGGCCGTGAAATTGTCGAAAGCTACGGGGGCAGGGTCGCCCTTGTCAGCCTGATGGATGGCTACAGCACTACCCGAATTGCAGAAAAACTTGCATCGTAGAGCAGATATTACATGAGCGCAACGATCCTTGTGACAGGCGGCGCCGGCTTCATCGGAAGCAATTTCGTGCTGAGCGAAAGGTCGCAGAAAAGATGTATCGTAAATCTCGACCTTCTCACTTACGCCGGCAACCCTTTGAACCTGCGGGAACTGAACGGCGACCCCGATCATATTTTCGTCAAGGGGGACATCGGCGACCGGAGGCTTGTGCAGAAACTGCTCACCGACTACCAGCCCGACGCGGTGGTAAACTTTGCCGCCGAATCCCACGTGGACAGGTCCATTGACAGTCCCGAGAGTTTCATTCAAACGAATATCGTCGGTACGTATCATCTTCTGGAGGAGGCGCGGGCGTACTGGAAGAGCCTTCCTCCCGGCCGCAGGGAGGGCTTCCGGTTTCTTCACGTCTCGACCGATGAAGTCTATGGTTCCCTTGGCCCGGCAGACCCCGCGTTCACGGAGAATACCCCTTACGCCCCAAACAGCCCCTATTCGGCGAGCAAGGCCGGAAGCGATCACCTGGTGCGCGCCTATTACCATACCTTCGGGCTCCCGACGATCATCACCAATTGTTCGAACAATTACGGGCCGAGACAGTTTCCTGAAAAACTTACGCCGCTCATACTGCTCAACGCCATTGAGGGAAAGCCGCTGCCGGTATACGGCGACGGGTTGAATATCCGCGACTGGCTCTATGTCGCCGACCATTGCGAGGCGTTGCGTGTAGTCCTGGAAAAGGGCAAGCCCGGCGAGACATACAATATCGGAGGAAGCTGCGAAAAAACGAACATCGAGATCGTGGAGGCGCTTTGCGCTCTTCTCGATGAGATGGCGCCCGAGTCGCGTTACGCGCCACATCGCAGCCTGATCACATTTGTAAAGGACCGCCCGGGGCACGACCGGCGTTACGCTGTCGACTGTTCCAGGATTGAGCGGGAGCTGGGCTGGCGAGCGAAAGAGACCTTCGAGTCGGGCCTGAGGAAAACGATCCGGTGGTATCTTGACAATAGGGAGTGGGTCGAATCCATAAAATCGGGGGCCTACAGGGACTGGATCGCCAAGCAGTATGGCCGATGATGTGAACTCAGGGCAGTCGGCCACCTGACCGAAGGGGGCGGGAAAATGGGAAGGAACCAGGAACTCAAGGGAATCATTCTGGCCGGCGGATCGGGAACGCGCCTCTACCCCATAACGAAGGTAGTGAGCAAGCAGCTTCTCCCGATCTACGACAAGCCAATGATCTACTATCCGCTTTCGGCCCTGATGCTTGCAGGGATCCGGGACATTCTGATCATCTCCACCCCTGAAGACCTGCCCAGGTTCGAAGCTCTGCTGGGTGACGGGTCCCAGTGGGGATTGCGCTTTTCCTATCTCAGGCAGGATCATCCCGCAGGTCTTGCCCATGCTTTTATTTTGGGCAAGGATTTCATCGGCGGGGACAGGGTGTGTCTCATTCTTGGCGACAATATCTTTTACGGGCACGGCTTCCAGGATATCGTCCGGCGCGCTGCCGCATTTAGTTCCGGAGGGCTGATTTTCGGCTATTATGTTCGTGACCCGCAGCGCTACGGGGTGGTCGAATTCGATCAAGCCGGCAATGTCGTCGGAATCCAGGAAAAGCCTGCTCGCCCAAAGTCCAGCTATGCTGTTCCGGGGCTTTATTTTTTCGACAACAGAGTGGTCGAAATAGCTTCCTCTTTAAAACCTTCGGCCCGCGGGGAGCTGGAAATAGTCGATGTCATAACCTCCTACCTCCAAATGGGCGAGCTTAAGGTGGAACTGCTGGGCAGAGGGTTCGCCTGGCTCGATACAGGCACGCATGAGTCGCTGCTCGAGGCATGCACTTTCGTCGAAACAATCGAAAAACGGCAGGGTCTGAAGATCGCCTGTATCGAGGAGATAGCTTACCGCCTGGGCTATATAGATCGAACCCGGCTGAGAACGCTGGCCGAGCCTTTGATGAAAAACGGATACGGACAATACCTGATTGATCTGCTGGGCTAGCAGCACGGAGAGGAATAAATGAAAGCTTATCTACGGTTCTATGCAATCGTTTTTGTGGTTTTGATCTCGATGACTGCGTGCGGCTCGTCGCCGCAAGTGAAGGAAGCCAGGTACCTCGCAGCCGGAGACAAATTCTTTGCGAAAAAAGAATTTAGAAACGCACTTATCGAATACGGCAAAGCTCTTCGGGTGAACGCAAACGACAAAAAGGTTTACGTGAAGATTGCGGCGGTTTATTCCACGGTCGGAGATATAAAGCAATCGCTATCATATCTGAAGAAAGCCGATGAGATCGATCCCGGGGACATTAATATCCGGCTCAAGATGGCCGCCGACTACGCCTTGATGCGCAAACCGGCTAACGGCCGCAACGAGTTGAATTTTATTCTGCATAAGGACCCCAGGAACGCGGGCGCGATCATCCTTTTGTCCGAGTTTGCCAGGATGCCGGCTGAAATCGACCAATCGCTCTCACAGCTAAAGGCGCTTAAGCCGACGCCCTCTGATGCGCCTCGCGTGGATATGGCCCTGGGCACCCTTTATGAGAGGAAAGGGGACACGGCGAAGGCGCAAGATTATTTCCATCGCGCTATCAAAGCCAACCCTGATTTTCCCGACGCCTATGTTGCTCTTGGCGATCTTGCCGTAGTCAAGAAGGATTTCAAAAAGGCAGCGAAGGATTACGTGGCGGCTGCCCGGCTGACCCCTCTGGATTCCCCCATTCATTTGAAGCTGGCCGATTTTTATGTTTTTAGCAATAACACCGCCAAAGCGAAAAAAGTGCTCAAAGCCATTGTCAAAAAATATCCCGGATTTACGCCTGCCCTGCACCGGCTCGCCGAGATCGCGCTTGCAGAGCGAAACTTCGATGAGTGTGAAAAGTACGTGAAGATTGCGCTCAAAAAAAACCGGTTTGACTTCGATGCCCGGACAATCCATGCCCGGATGCTCCTTGCCGAAAATCACACGGCGCAGGCGGCCGCCGAACTGGAACAGATTGCGAAGGCAGCCCCGAGCGTAGCTGTTCCCCAATATTTTCTGGGCCTTGCCTATATGAGGGAAGGTCATGTGTATAAGGCAAAACCAGTCTTGCAAAAAGCGGTAGAGCTCGCCCCGAACATGACTCCCGCAGTATTGCTCCTCGCCGATGCAAACGTGCGCACCGGAGACTTCCTCGCAGCCATTGACAGCTTGACCGGCGCACTGGAGAAGGACCCCGCCAACCGGGATGCCTACCTGCTTTTGGCCCAGGCGGCCAAGACTCCCGCTGAAATTGAGAAGGCGATCTCGCTTCTGGAAAAAGGACAGCAATACTTTAAGAACGACCTCAAGTTTGAATTGGCACTGGGCGGCCTGTATGTGGAAAAAAATGACACTGCAAAGGCGCAAACCATTCTAAAGAGCGTGCTGGCCAAAGATCCCGATTCCATTAACGCTCACATGGAGATGGGAGATTGCTTTCTCAGGGAGAATAAGCGCGCTCAGGCCGAACAGGAATATAAAAAAGCTGTTGCGCTGTCTCCGAAGGCCTCTATTGCCCGGATCAAGCTCGCCGAATTCTACCTGGTCGATAATAAAACGGCCCTGGCAAAAAAAATACTTTCCGAGGCTGCTGCCACATCTCCTGGATTTTTGCCCGCAAATTTCCTGCTTGCCAAAATTGCGTTCGTCGAAAAAGACTATAACAGCTCGGAAAAACTTCTTGACGAGATTCTTGCCAAAAATCCGCATTACGTTGACGCCCTGTTGTTGAGGGGGCAGCTAAACTTCGCTCGAAAGAAAAGCGCCCAAGCTTTTGCCGACTTTCGTGAAGCTCTCAGAATCGATCCAGCCTCCGAGGGCGCCCTGGAACTGATGGGCCTTGCCTATCTCAAGCAAGAGGACATCGGCAACGCCAGGTCTTCGTTCCAGCAACTCCTCACCCTCGATCCCAATCTTTACGGTCCAAGGGTCCAACTGGCTCAACTCGACATCCGTTCCGGCGATTACCAGTCGGCTATCGATAATTTGCAGATCCTGATCGACGACGGGGTGAAGGGGCCCGGTCTTTATCTGCTCTTAGGCGCGGCCTACCTGGGCAATAAAGACCCGGTCGACGCTCAAGCGTCCCTTGAGAAATACATCAAGGAAAAACCGAAGGACGGGCGAGGAGATTACCTGTACGGGCTGGCCCTCAAAGCGCAGGGAAAGCAGGCGGAAGCGAAAGGGTATTTTGAAAAAGCCCTGCATGCGTCGCCCCCCGTAAATGATGCCCTGGCTCAGCTTGTATCGATCAGCGTAAGCGAAAAGAAGCTCGATTCTGCATTGAAATACGTTACGGATCAAATCAAGGCCGATCCAAACGATGCGCAGGCATACCTGCTGCTGGGCCAGATCCGATACATTCGCAAAGAAACGGCCCAAGCCGAGGCGGCCTGTCTCAAAGCGATCAGCATAGATCCCGGGTTGGTTTCAGCCCGTCTGGACCTTGCTCAGCTCTACGCCGGAGACAAACAATTCGACGAAGCGCTTGCCCAGGTGCACGAAATCCTCAAAATAGATCCGAAAAACGTAGACGCCATGATGATATCCGGAATTGCCTACCAGGAACAAGGCGATATTCCAAAGGCCCGGAAGGTTTATGAAGCGTTACTGGCCGTCGATCCGACCAATGGGCCGGCGGCAAATAATCTGGCCTATATTTACTGCCAATACAATCACGATTACAGCAAGGCCCTGAGTCTGGCGCAAATCGCAAGGCAGCAGGAACCAGCTAATCCCAATATCGCCGATACGCTCGGGTGGGTGCTCTATAACCAAAAAAACTATTCCCTGGCATTGCCCTATTTGAAGCAAGGCGCCGCGAAGCTTCCCGCCAGCGCTGAAATCCAGTATCACCTTGGAATGGCGCAATATCGGCTTGGAAACATCAAGGAGGCAAAGCAGGCCCTCAAGACCGCGTTGAAGATAGGAGGCGCCGATTTCAAGGAGGCGCCGCAGGCCAGGCGGGCACTGAGCGAAATGGCGAAAATGCCTGTGGCCGGCCATCGGGGGAAATAAGGAGGCCCCTGTCGGTTTCCATTTGGAAATGCGGCAGGGCGTCCTGAGGCTCCAGGTCTTTGTTTATGTCTGTCAACATCATCGACGTGAACCTGGCGATCTGTATCACGGCCTCCATTTTCTGCGCCGGGACGGGTTGCCTTGCACTCGCGCATGATGTCCGTTCGCCCGTATACCGCTCCTTCGCTTTGGGCATGGCGGCGCTGACAGCCGAAACTATACTGTCTTATCTCGCCATGAATGCCTCCATGCCCGATCAGGCGATCGTGTGGTCGAGGTTGAGCCTGAACGCCGCGGCATTGGCGCCCGGTAGCTGGCTTGCTTTCAGCCTGAGCTATGCACGCCGCAATTTCGATGAATTCAGCAGAAGCTGGAAATGGGCACTGATTGCGGCTTTTGTAGTCCCTGTCGGGTTGACTACCCTTGGATGGAACAACCTTTTCAGGGCCTATGCAGAAGTTTCGGAAAACGGCAATTGGGTCATCCCCCTCAGCCTGTGCGGCTATGGATTTTACCTCATCGTACTGCTGTGTTCGGTGCTTATTCTCGCCAACCTTGAAAAAACGCTTATGGCTTCACATGGCGCCATCAGGTGGCAGATAAAGCTTTCCGTCCTTGGAGCAGGCGTTCTTTTTGCCGCCGCAATCTATGTGTGTGCGCACGTCTTGATGTTTTCAGCCCTGGGGACCGGAGTTTTCAGCTTCAACGGCGTTATCCTGATCTTTGCCAACATATTGTTCATAATTTCAGCGATCCGCAGTGAGCTTCGGGATGTAAGAATCTATGTTTCCAGGGACGTTTTTCGCGGGTCGTTCGCTATCCCGGTGATCGGGGCCTATCTGCTCGGCGTGGGACTGTTTGCAAAGTTGACCTCATACCTGGGGATCAGCAGGCTGGCGCTGGGAGGCGGTCTCATTATTTTTTCGGTCCTGCTGGGCGCTGCGCTGCTGCTTTCCGGGTCGGTGCGCTACAGGATACTAAGGTTCATTCATATCCATTTCCTCAGACCCTATTACGATTACAGGAAAATCTGGACCGATTTCACCAGGAAGACCTCATCGCTTGTCGATATCGATCATGTCTGCGCAGCAATAGTCAAAACAGTTTCCGATGCCTTTTCCTCATCGGTTGTCACCATCTGGCTTTTTGAGGAGAGCCTCGACAGACCCGCCTTCGGAGCTTCCAGCACCCCTGTGGTCGAAGACGCGCAAGGGGTCGAGAAACTTGCCGTTCCCCTGTTGGGCTTTATGCGCGACCAGCGGGCGCCCCTCGATATGGAGAATGCAAGCGCGATGCCGCCGGGGATTTCCACGCAACTTCTGAAAAAGGCCGGGATACGGTACTGTGTGTCTCTTAGGGCCGGGGGCCAATTCATTGGTCTGCTAACCATGAATGAAAGGGCAGGCCCGCCGTTTTCCGTCGAGGATTTCGATCTCTTGCAGACTTTCGCCGATCAGGCTGCCGGGCTGATATTGAATCACAAGCTTTTCGAAAGTCTCGGGCAGGCCAGGGAGATCGAAGCTTTCCAGGCCCTGTCCTCCTTCTTCGCCCATGACCTTAAGAATATCGCATCCACTTTGTCGCTCACTCTTTCCAATCTTCCCCTTCACTACGACGATCCGGAATTTCGGACCGACACGCTAAAAATCATAACAAAGAGCCTCGAGAAAATCCGGAGCATGTGCAGCCGCCTATCAGCGCTCGATCGGAAATTCGAATTGCACGTGCGCGAATGCGACTTCAATGAACTCGTCCGCAGCGCCTTGTCCAACCTCAAGCTTGGCAACATGCTCGTAACCGATCTTGGCCCCGTGCCCGGGACTTCCCTCGACCCGGAACAAATCCAGAAGGTATTGCTCAACCTTGTATTGAATGCCTGCGAATCATCCCGTAACGGCACGGAAATCCTGGTTTCCACCTGCAGGGAGGGCGATTACCTGCGCTTGTCCGTAACGGACCGGGGCTGCGGAATGTCGAGGGAGTTCATGAGCAAATCACTTTTCCGTCCCTTTAAGACAACCAAGAAAGGCGGATCGGGCATAGGGCTCTACCAGAGCAGGATGATAGTCGAAGCTCACGGAGGCAGGGTCGAGGCGCGAAGCCGAGAAGGGCACGGAAGCACGTTTTCCGTGTTTTTGCCGCTGAAGGGGCAAAACTGATAAATGTTGCTTCTTCTTCCCAAAAACTTCCGAAAGTTCTATTATCCCGCTTGTTGGAAAAGCTCCTGTGCGTATTGCCTGATCGACTATCCTGTCGGAGCTGTAAGATGGATAAACCCGGACTGCTCATTGTAGATGACGATGAATCCATTTTGTTGTCTATGAAATGGGCCTTTGCCCAGGATTACCAGGTCTTCCTCGCGGGGGCAAGGCCGGATGCGCTTGAAATCTTCAAGCGCGAACGCCCGCCGCTTGTAACTCTCGATCTGGGGTTGCCGCCCGATGATCGGGGCGTCGAAGAGGGCTTTCTCACGCTTGGCAGTCTGCTTGAGGAAGACCCCTACGTAAAGGTTATCATTATCTCAGGCCAGAGTGAAAGGCAGAACGCACTCAAAGCGGTATCTGAGGGGGCTTATGATTTTTTCTGCAAGCCTGTCCAGGTGGAAGAAGTCAGAGTTATCCTGGGGCGCGCGCTCAGGCTGCGCCAATTGGAGTTAGATCACCAGCAGCTTCAGGCCGCTCGGGCAAAAGATTCCTTTGATGATCTGATCGGCACCAGTCCCCAGATGCAGAGGGTTTTTGAGACGATAGAAAAGGTGGCGGGGACCGAAGCGTCGATCCTGATATATGGAGAAAGCGGCACAGGGAAGGAACTGGTCGCCAAAGCGCTTCATAGAAGAAGCCGCTGGCGGGACGGTCCTTTCGTAGCCATCAACTGCGCCGCCATCCCGGAGAGTCTGCTCGAAAGCGAACTGTTCGGACATGAAAAGGGAGCTTTCACCGGCGCTCACGCCCAAAGGAAAGGGCGCATAGAGCTGGCGCACAAGGGCACGCTCTTTCTGGATGAAATCGGCGACCTGCCTTTGAGTCTTCAGGTCAAGCTGTTGCGATTTCTCCAGGAACACAATATCGAACGCGTGGGAGGCAGAAAGGAAATCACAGTTGACACCAGGGTGATTGCAGCGACCAATGTGGACCTGGATAGAGCGATACTGGAGGGACGCTTCCGGGAAGACCTGTATCGTCTA
>JAJYTC010000261.1 GCA_021793275.1 Deltaproteobacteria bacterium
GCCCAAGATCGCTTTTCTCGGTATCGCCGTTCTTTCAAAAAAGAATATAGAAACGTTCCACTCTTCCACTCACTGCGTTTTTCACTCCTCACTGTTCACTGCATTTATCGCTGCTGTTATCATGCTGTTATTATGCTGTTTTCCACTGCTGTTATTAGCTGTTATTTCCGACTCTAAAATCCAGAAACATCCATTAAATCAATATAATATGAAAAGAGAGAAATAAAAAAATCCTGTTTTAACAGCGGAAACAGCATACAGGGCCTTCAGTAGTGACCCTGGAAATCTAAGCGCATGGCAGTCAAGACAAGGGGAGATGTGCCTCCTTAAACTTGCGGACATCCGAGGATGGGGGAATCGACGGAGATCAGAAATCCGGTGCGCCGCTCACTCTTCACCCTTCACTGCTCACCATCATTGCTTCGGATTGCCCTTTGCGTTAGATTAAAAAATCAGGTTCCGTTTGAGGTGTTTTGTTTGCGTTAAAATCAAAGCGGTTTAATCAGTTCCCATCCGCAAACACGTGTTCTGAGAGCGGCGGGCACGAGGCGGGCCAGTCCTTTTCATCCCCGCCGGAAAGCTCCCGGATGGAGGCTGGTTAAACTCCAGTATTGCGAGGGACAAGCATGCAGGGAAAAGACGACTTTATGGCGACAGCCAGGGGATTTATGAAAAGCAGGATAATCCTCACGGCTGCTGAGTTGGATCTTTTTACATTAATCGACGACTCCTATGAGAGAGCCGAAAAGATAGCCGAAAAATTCGGATGGGACCAAAGGGCCCTCGAACGGCTCATGGACTGCCTCGTGACCTTCGGACTGCTCCGCAAGGAAGGTAAAATCTACTCACTTACGGACGAAAGCGCGCCTTACTCAACAAAAAAACCGGCGTCCACGCTTCCGATGCTGCTCCACATGAAACGGTTGTGGGAGACCTGGAGCGGGTTGACTGACGTCGTGAAGCTCGGACCCGATTCGGAGTCCAAGCCTCCTGTGCCGATGGACATGGATGACAGGCACGCCTTTATCGGCGCCATGCACGCCATCGGCAGAAACCTCTCCGAGGAAATCGCCGCTTCACTGGATTTGAACGGCTATCGCAGGCTGCTCGATATCGGCGGAGGTTCCGGGACCTACACTATTGCGTTCCTCAAGCGAAATCCTCAGATGCGAGCGGTATTATTCGACCTGGCCGATGTAATTCCGATGGCCCGGGAGCGGCTTTCATCGGAGGGGGTATTCGAAAGGGCCGAGTTAAAGCCCGGAGATTTCTACAAGGATGAACTGCCGAAAGGGTGCGACCTGGCGCTACTCTCCGCCATAATTCACCAGAACGGTTATCGGCAGAACGTGGATCTCTTCGGGAAAATTTATCGCGCGCTCGACCCGGGCGGCATGCTCCTGATTCGCGACCACATAATGAATGACGAGCGGACCTGGCCTCCGCAGGGGGCGTTGTTCGCCATAAATATGCTGGTAAATACCAGGGGTGGGGATACCTATACGTTCAACGAAGTCGAACAGGGACTTAAGCAGGCGGGTTTTAACGACGTCCGGCTGCTTCGTTCCGGAGAAAGAATGGACTGCGTTGTCGGGGCCGCAAAGCCGAAATGAATCCCCGTGTGCCGGCGGATATTACCTCAGTGAGTCTGGGGCTGAATCCCTTGCCTTCAGACTCGCCAGGGGCAATCGGGAAAAATCCCTGCTGGATACTCTTTCCAACAGGGAGGTCCAGGTCTTGCGACTGCTGGCCATGGGCCGGTCGGTTCGAGAGATTGCCGAATCCTATTCGATAAGCGCCAAGACGGTAAATACCTGTCGATTCCGCCTTATGCAGGGGCGAAGTATCCGAAATATCACAGGATTAACTCGTTAAAAGAGCCGCCCGCCAAAGGTCCTGCCGCCCGGACTTTCAACGTCTTCGTGGACGGGGAGTTTTTCCAGGTTGACGTGGAGCCGGCCGACGGGGTTTCAGCCCTGACTGGCATGGCCCCGGCCGTATTGGCGCCTCCCGTTTCACCTAAGGCAGTTGCATCCGTAGCGCCAAAAGCCGCGGTTGCCGCCGGGACGAAAAAAGCGGTCGCACCGGAAATGGTTTCGGGGGGCGGAGTCGTTGTCGCGCCAATGCCTGGAATGATCATTTACCTGCGATATTTCGGGCTGTGTCAAAGAGACCCTGTGCAAGAGCGGAGACTGTGTTCAGAAAGGGGATATCCTGGCGGTTATCGGGTGAATTTCCCGGGGACAGCCGGAAACCACGAAAAGTACTATTTCCTCCGCGGCTCTGCGTCTCCGCGTGAGAAAACTTTTCGATGCATCTCCTCACGTTCCTTTTCGACTGACCAAAGACGAAGTGGCCCGGATTCAGACAATAGTGGATGACGAATATAATGATTTATTATATCGTTGCGGTGTATAATGTGAAAATTTTCGACTTTATACGAGTAACCGCGCCCAAACGCTGTTGAAATGCTGCGAAACGAGGGAGAATATGGCGATCGAGCTTTCCGAAAAGACCATCAAGCACGAGTTCATAGAGAAAATCAATGAACTGAGCGGGCAGGACATTTTCAAGTGCTTTCAGTGCGGTACGTGCGGCGGCGCGTGTCCCATGTCGGCACAGATGGAAACCCTGCCCAGGAAAATCATGCGCATGTTGCAGTTGGGGATGGCGGAGCGTATCTCGGAATCGGAAACGGGCTGGGAATGCGCGTCCTGTCACTCATGCTCGGTTAACTGCCCCAGGGGAATCGACCTGGCGCGGGTGATGGAAGCCGTACGGCTCATGGTCCTGCGAAAAAACATCAACAAAATAGAGCCTTCCAGGCTGCCTGCCGAAACCATCAGGGAGCTGCCTCAGATTGCTCTGGTGAGCGGCTTTAGAAAGATGACGAGTTGAGGGATATCATGACAGTAAGCTATTATCCGGGATGTACCCTGAAGACAAAGGCGAAGCACCTCGAAGATTCGGCTCTGGCATCGATGGCCGCCCTGGGAGTGGAAGTCCGGGAACTGCCGAGATGGAACTGCTGCGGGGCCGTCCATTCTTTGGCCGACGACGATCTCATACACCATGTGGCGCCCGTGCGCGATCTCATCCGGGCAATGGACGAGGGAAGCGACCGTCTCGTGACCCTTTGCTCCATGTGTTACAACACCCTCGCCAGGGCGAACCTGCTCATGCGAAATGACGAGGTCAAAAGAAAAACCATAAACGATTTTATGACCGAGGAAAACGATTACCACGGTGAAGTCGAAGTGGAGCATTTTATCCCTTTCCTTCGTGATGCTATAGGTTGGGACAATTTGCGGGCAAAAATAAAAGTACCGTTGAGCGGGATGAAAATTGCCTCTTACTATGGCTGCACCCTGGTTCGCCCAAGAGAGGTAGCCATCGAACCCGTTGGCGGCAGGATCATGAACGAATTCGTGGAGGCCCTTGGCGCTGCCCCGGTCGATTTCTCCGCAAATACCGTGTGCTGCGGCTCCTACCAGGTGCTGGCTCATCCGGACGCCGTCGCCGATGTGGTCGGGCGAATCATCGAAAGCGCCTCCAACGCCGGCGCGGATGCTCTCATACTTAGCTGCCCCCTTTGCGAATATAACCTGGTGAAAAAGCAGGGTGAGCTTTTGCAGAAACAGAAAATCGGTCGCAAGATGCCCGTTTTCTATTTTTCCCAGCTTCTTGCAATCGCCCTTGGCCTCGGGCCCGAGTCCTA
>JAJYTC010000079.1 GCA_021793275.1 Deltaproteobacteria bacterium
CCTGATTCGCCCTGGTGTTGACTGTCGTAATTTGGCTTCGCACATGTTGGGACTCGTCATGGGACGGCTTGCCGACGATTTTGAGCGCAGATATGGATTGCGTCCCTGGCTGGTGGAAAGCTTTGTTGACATAAGTTGCTTTCCCGGCACATGCTACAGGGCGGCCAATTGGACTCGAGTCGGCCGTACTAAAGGCCGGGGGCGGCAGGACCGGTATAAGATGATGGCCGAAACTGTGAAGGACATTTACGTCTATCCTCTCGAAAAAGACTTTCGCATCAAGTTGGGTCTTCCGTCGGACAGCGGACCGGGGGCACTGCGGGTTACCGACTCTCTCGATGCGGACACATGGGCGGAAAAGGAATTCGGAGGCGCGCCGTTGGGAGATAAGCGACTAAGCAACAGGCTTATCGACTGCGCCGATACATTGTACAGGAAACCAGGTTCGGCCTTTAGCGGGGCTGCCAAGGGTGATTGGCCCGCGGTGAAAGGATACTATCGATTTATAGACCATCCGGATGTAGAAGCTATCGGCATGAAAAGTATTCTTCTGCCCCATCGGCAACGCACGATACGCCGCATGAAAGGGAAACAGACAGTCCTGTGTATCCAGGATGGAAGCGATCTGATTTATACCAACCTCGACCGTTGCGAAGGATTGGGTATCATAGGCTCCAATCAGACAGGTGCCAAGACCAGGGGATTGCATCTGCATTCCACACTGGCGGTGACGACCGACGGTGTGCCACTGGGAGTATTGAATGCTCAATGCCTGGCGCCCGGACCCAAATCCGACGACAGCCGCAGTCGCAGCATTCCTGTCGAAGAAAAGGAGACCTTCTCCTGGATACTGGGCATGCGCGATTGCATGGAGATATCCTCCGAGATGCCGCAAAGCCGGCTGGTCTGTGTAATGGATCGAGAGGCAGACTTCTTCGAGTTGTTTGACGATCATCGTCAAAACCCTTGTGTAGAACTGCTGGTGCGTGCCCAACATAATCGCGCAACCACTGAACATGTCAGGCTGTTTAACGCGGTGAGTCAATCCGAGGTGCAGGGCCGGCTTCGCATCCATGTAAAGCGGCAGAGCGCCAGGCCCAAAAAAAGTAAACAGAAAGCTCGCCCCGCCCGCCCGGAGCGCATGGCGGAGGTAACGCTTCGGTATATCCCGGTGGAGATATGCCCTCCGAACTATATGAAGAATAAGGCCCCGGTAGGATTGTGGATCGTTCATGTGTTCGAGGATAATCCGCCTGAGAATACGGAGGCCATCGAATGGTTCCTGTTGACAACGGTGAAAATACAGTCCGAAGAGGACGCCGTTATGTGCCTGCGCTGGTATTGTCTGCGTTGGAGAATCGAAGACTGGCATCGAGTGCTCAAGTCCGGATGCCGCGCCGAAGAGGCCGCACATAAAACCGCCGAACGTCTTAAAAGGTCCATAGCCATTAATTTGGTTATTGCTTGGCGGATTATGCTGATGACCCTTTTGGGCAGAGAGACACCGGAACTCCCCGCGGAGGTGTTGTTTGCGGATCTGGAGCTTGAGGTGCTTGGGGCATTCGCAAAAAAAAAGGCTTGAAACCGCCCGCGAACCTGGGGGAGGCGGTGCGCCTTGTAGCACGAATAGGTGGCCATCTTGGTCGCGCCAACGACCCGCCTCCGGGACACCAATTGATGTGGCAAGGCTACTCGCAACTACAATTCATGTGCGAAGGCTACGCGCTCAATGATAGCTGATTGGTTTGAATCGTTTTATGGGTAAAGGGCAGCGCTAGCCATGCCGCATACTCTGCCCAAATTGAAGGTGGTTCGCAGATTTGTGACCTTCTGCCGCGATGAGCGTCCTGCTGCCAGTGCAATTTTTGCCTATTATATAGCGATCATTAGCACCTCTCAAGAATATGAGGGAAGCTTTTCCTTTAATTCAAGGCGGGATGTCTCAACCCTTAGGTGAGAATCGTACCGGTGTTTTCCATTCCCACCAACACATGGAAACCTAAAGCCTCAAGAGAAATTGGATAGCGTCCAGCATCTCCGGTTTGACTCCACCCTATATGTCAGCCTGTTCTGCCTGGATTGTCTAATGCTGACAATGTAATTGGCCGCAAAAACATTCGGCATCACACGCCTTGGAAACAAGGTGCGCTTATCCTTCGAGGAGGGCATCGAACTCTTAAAAAACAACGGCAGCTGTCGAATCGGGGGAGAGAACCTTGTCGCACCGTGAGGGGGAAGTATATAGCACGCTGCCCGATGTCGAAGGAAGCTGCTTGAGATAACCCTCCGCGCAGACCTGCTACTAGGCGGTGTATATTTCCTTGCTAAGGGCTTATCGGCTGAGTGATCGCGGGCCGGGGGCGGGCGGCGTTCGGATTAGCGTAACCTTAATCAACTTTCATAAAATGTTGCATTCATGGACAAAGGGTTGTACATCTATCTTTCGGGCGATATCTAGCGAATAAAGACAACCTTGCCTAAAGCGGGCGAGAAAATTGAGATCACTTTCCTACACCTGACGAAGCACAAGAACAGCTATGACTATGGCGTTGCGATGCAAGGGGCTGCCACACAGGCATCGGCGCTGCAGAAAGTTTAAACAAATTCATCGGTCATGTGGGGCACAAACAATCGGGAGCCTGATGGCGCCCAACTAATAGCAATAATACTGTAAAGCTCGAATGCACGAAATAGAACGGCGCCTGTGACCGAGGGATAGATCTCTATAGCCGCCGGACCAATCATAGTAGTCCGGCAGTCCCGGACCGCGCAGAGGTGAGCCCCATCGAAAAATCGGGAATGTTCCCGGTGTGGATTCCATTCCGGGGTAACGTATATTGCCTGTTCAAGGAGGGAGAGAGGTATGAAGAGAGTGGTTTTGCTTTTGGCGGCTGTCTTGTTTTTGGCTTCGGTCGCGAACGTTTCGGCGGCCAGTACCGTGGAAAAGTCCGGTGACAAGGCCGGCTGTGGGAAGCCTCAAAGCGGTATCCTTTGTTTATCGGTGGGGAAGTATAAATTAGAGGCGCGGGCACTGATGGGCTATGAGCACCTTAATATGGACTTCAATGTCGCCTCGCCTCTCAGCAGGGAATTGGGGGTTGAGCTGTATGAACCACCCAGTCCCCTGAAGGCTGAGTTGGAAGCCGGCGATTTCTGGATAGGAGGGCTTGATACCGAGCTGACAGTGAACAAAAATTATGGGATTTTTCTTAACGGCGAAACCGTAATCCCCAAAGGTGTCGGAATGGACACGCCGTCAGAACCTTTCTGGGGGGGAGAGTCTTCCGTCCATTGGCAGGGCTCGGGTCTCCAATGGTACTCACTCGAAACCGGCATCGACTACCACTTTCGTCCGCAGGTGTCCTTTCTCGGCGGGGTCCGCTGGTCGCCTTTTTCGCTCGATCTCGGAAACCCGGTCGACGGCTACGGCCTGATACCCTATTTCCATCAGACGTATGGAGATGTCTACACAGCAAACATGCAGACCGATCTCTTTATTCCCTATGTGGGCGTCAGGCTTGAGCCATACAAACTCATAAGATTGCCGCTCACGCTGACCATCCTGTACAGCCCGCTTGCATATGCCAGTGTAAGCCAGGACTTCGCCTACAAATATCTTGACACATCCGACGGGTCACCCATAATTTATAACGAACATGAAAACTATTCGATGAGCGATGTGGGAAACTTTGTAGAGGCAGTCCTGGAGTACGATACGACTATCTCTCCAGGGGTAGGGCTAGGCCTTTGGGTAAGGGGCGATTTTCTGAGAGTCACCGGCACAGCGGACCAGAACTACACGCAAACCGGGAACACGTTTAATGGCGTAATTGGCGCGCGCGCATTAGGCAGCGGTAGCCTGAATGAAACCGCTATCACCGTCGGAGGGACAGTTTCCTTCTAGCGCGGCGTGGGGGCGATGTTTTTTTAAACGCTGCACAGGTCGGCCCCGGCTTGCAAGCTCGGGGCCATGAAATATCACTCGAAATGCCTCGGATCGAACTCGGGCAGGTCGTAGGAAAATTCTCGAGGAAATCGTTCATTGTAGACGCCAAGCTTGTTTAGTATCCCTTTCGCAAGCCGAACAGAGAGGACCATTTTTGCCCGGTTCGGGGGCAGCGTATTCATAACCACGGATGCATAGGCGGAAGCAACCTTGGGAGGACAGCCCCCGACCCTTACGGCGCCAACGTCTCCCTTATTGGCTCGAAGGGCGCAGTCGCCGATCAGGATGACCTTTTTCGAATCCTTTTTGGCCTTCACCTCCGGGCCAAAGCAAAGTTCTACCCCCTCCAGGCTTGTCCCGGGATTGTCCTTGCAATAACAGCCGATCAGGGCATCGGCGCAGGTGACGCAGTTCGTGCAAAAACCCTCCCCCGGAAACTGCATGGTAATACCTTCGATCCCGGCGGCCTGAAACACGCTGTGATAATCGAGGCGCCAATCGAGCCGTTTGCAGACCTCTTCGATCTTTTCCCCCGCAACCTCTATCGAGTCCATCTCTATGGATCGCTCACTTATTTCAGCAAACCGCCTCATGTAGCCAACTGTTTTCGGCTCTATCCCCAGAATCGATGCTCCCACCATATCGGCAGATAATGGGTCTGTCCCCGCGACGATCAAATTCATTCGGTGAGCCCTGCCCATATGTGTCGGACCTCCCTCCATCGCGTAAATTCCATCGATTACCGTGAGACCGGGCCTGATCACCGTGTTGAGAAAAGCGATCATCTCGTTTAGATTCACCTTGTGGAATTTCTTCTTGGACCTCATCGACAGGCATCCCTTCAAATTCTTCATGCCAAGGGATACTCTCGTCATTGAATGCGTCTTTAGAACAGGAACATCGACAATAAAATCGGCTTCCAGGGCGGCGCGCGCAATTTCGACGCTGTGTCCGTCCACCTTCGCGTCCACATAAGGATTCGCATTGAAATCAATCAGTTTAACGTCGTATTGTTTTGCCACCCTGGCCAGACCGGACCATGCAAAACCCTTGAGAGTATCCGAGCCTAATTCCCTGTTGGCAGTGCAGCCTTCGCCGATCGATATTTTGCGGCAACCCATCTCGCGTAAAGTAATGACTATCTCTTCGACGACCCGGGAGGTCGTAATGAAGCCGTATCTCGGAATATGTTTGCTTCCTCCCGCGCCCCACAGCACGTTTGGTTTTATGAGCACGTTGTCGTTCTTATTGATGCGTTTCAACCCGTCGATCAGCTCTATGGCTTTTGCGACCGCGCCGCTCGCGCCGTCGTATCTGGTGATCGCAACCGTGGGACTGGACTGATTGAGCATAACGGCGCCCTTTCGTAATACCGTGGGAATTTTTCTGCGCTCCGTTCCATCTCTATGAAGTGAACCCTTGCAATCTACGACAGCTTACCTGTAAAATAAAGCCTTGAATGTTCTTCAAGATCTGGTTGAGCCAAAATCACGATTTTGATTCACCGGGCCGGTTTCTCCACGGGATGGCGACAGTCGAGTGATCCGTTTTGGGTCATGATAGCGCAGTTGGCGCAGCTTGCACTCGAAACCGCCATGTCTTAACGCACCGAAAGCGGACGCTGTCCCATTTCGCCACATGATTTTGCGCATTCCAGCGCCTATCCGTTTTCCGTTCCACCAGGGTTTGTCCACTGCGCGGGAATGATGCAAGATGGCCCGTCTTTTGCCTTATAAATAGCAACTTGCATCTTTAATTCTTTAGTTACCTGAATTTATTTGGAAAATGGCGAAACGATGCGACCGAAGCGGCGTGGAATCACAGAGATCCGGCTGCAGTTTTGAAAAGAACACTCAGGCAACGGAGGAAATGATGCTCAAGAAAACCATCAATGTGAACGAAGTCCCGAGGACCCTGGTTGTCGATCCCGAAGCTAGCCTTGCGGACGTGATCCGGGGACAAGTGGGGTTTACCGGCACCAAGGTGGGTTGCGGAACCGCCCAGTGCGGCGCCTGTTCGGTTATCCTGGACGGCAAGGTGGTTCGTTCCTGCGCCACTAAAATGAAAAATGTGGAAGATGGGGCAAATATTACAACCATCGAGGGGATCGGCACGCCGGATAACCTCCATCCTCTCCAGGTGGCCTGGATGGTTCACGGCGGAGCGCAATGCGGCTTTTGCAGCCCCGGTTTCATCGTGTCGGCCAAGGGGCTTCTGGACCAGAACTCCAATCCCGGCCGGGATGAGGTCCGCGATTGGTTCCAGAAACATCGCAACGCATGCCGCTGCGCCGGCTACAAGCCCCTTGTGGATGCGGTAATGGATGCCGCCAGGGTGCTTCGCGGTGAAATCAGCAAGGAGGCCCTCGAATACAAGATTCCCGAGGACGGGCGAATCTGGGGCGGAAAATATCCGCGTCCGAGCGCGCTGGCCAAGGTAACCGGCCTATGCGACTACGGAGCGGACCTCGGGCTCAAGATGCCTCCCGAGACCTTGCAGCTCGCCCTGGTTCAGGCGAAAGTCTCCCATGCCAATATTGTCTCCATCGATACCTCGGAAGCGGAAAAAATGCCCGGTGTCCATAAAGTTGTGACCCACAAGGACATCAAGGGCAAAAACCGCATTACGGGCCTTATCACTTTTCCGACAAACAAAGGCGACGGCTGGGACCGTCCGATTCTTTGCGATAAGAAGATTTTCCAGTTCGGCGACGCGATTGCGATTGTCTGCGCGGACACCGAGGCCAACGCCATGGCTGCGGCTGAAAAAGTAGCGGTAAACATCGAGGAGCTTCCCGCCTACATGAGCGCACCGGCGGCCATGGCCGACGACGCGATCGAGATCCATCCGGGCACTCCGAACGTTTACTTCGAGCAGAAGATCGCAAAGGGCGGCGATACAAAACCGGTGATGGATTCGGCCGCCTACGTCGTAGAAGACGAATTCTACCTCCAGAGACAGCCCCACCTGACTATCGAACCTGACGTGGGTTTTGCTTATTTCGATGAAGAGGGCCGCCTCACTATTCACTCGAAAAGCATAGGCATCCATCTCCACCACGCAATGATAGCTCCGGGCCTTGGTATCGAGCCCGATAAGCTGCGCATCGTGCAGAACCCGGCCGGGGGCACCTTCGGCTATAAGTTCAGCCCGACCATGGAAGCCCTGGTAGGCGCGGCCGCCATGGCCACGGGCCGCCCCGTTTTCCTGAAGTACAACTACTTTCAGCACATCACCTACACCGGCAAGCGCTCGCCGTTCTTCCTCAAGCTCAAATACGGGGCGGACAAAAGCGGCAAGATAACAGCCATGGAATCCGACTGGATCGTGGACCATGGTCCATACTCCGAGTTCGGCGATCTTCTCACCCTTCGCGGGGCACAGTTCATAGGCGCGGGCTACGGGATTGCCAACATTCGGGGTCTGGGCCGCACAGTATGCACCAACCATGCATGGGGATCGGCTTTCCGCGCTTACGGTTCTCCCCAGAGTTTTCTCGCAGGCGAGGTCCTGATGGACGAACTGGCGGAAAAAGCCGGGATCGATCCGCTCGAGATCCGCGCGATGAACGCCTACCGTCCCGGCGACACGACTCCTACGGGCCAGGAGCCCGATGCTTACAGCTTCAAGGAAATGATCGATAAGATGCGCCCCCTCTACCAGAAGGCCAAAGAGAAGGCGAAGGCCGAATCGAACGGCGATATAAAAAAGGGCGTTGGCGTATCGATCGGCATTTACGGCTGCGGTCTCGACGGACCTGACGGTTCCCAGGCAGACATCGAGCTCACCAAAGACGGTGTCACAGTCTATGCTAGTTGGGAGGACCACGGCCAGGGCGCCGACATGGGGGCCCTGGGGACCGCCCATGAAGCCCTGCGCCCCCTGGGGATCGCTCCCGAGAAGATCAAGCTGGTTATGAACGACACGGCCATTACTCCAAACAGCGGCCCATCCGGTGGAAGCCGCCAGCAGGTCGTGACCGGAAACGCCATCAAGGCAGGATGCGAGATGCTGATTGCCGCCATGAAAAAGCCGGGCGGCGGTTTCCGCACCTATGACGAAATGATCGCGGAGAAGATCCCCCTTCGCTATGAGGGCAAATGGACGGCTTCGATATGTTCCGCATGCGATGAAAATGCGCAGGGTAAGCCGTTCTCGGTCTACATGTACGGGGTATTCATGAGCGAAGTCGCAGTGGACGTAAAGACCGGCAAGGTAAAAGTCGAAGGATTTACGATTGTTGCGGATGTCGGTAAGATCAACAACAGGCTGGTCGTGGACGGGCAGATCTACGGAGGCATTGCGCAGGGCATCGGGCTTGCGCTCTCCGAGGACTTCGAGGACCTGAAAAAACATACGAGTCTGCTTTCCTGCGGCATCCCCTACGCGAAGGACATCCCCGACAACTTCTATATTTGCTACGTGGAAACGCCGCGGGAGCACGGTCCCTTTGGAGCTGCCGGCGTTGGGGAACTTCCGCTCACGTCTCCGCACGCCTGCATTGTCAATGCCATATACAATGCTTGCGGCGTACGGGTCACCAGGCTCCCGGCGCTGCCGGAAAAGGTGTTGGCCGGTCTTAAGGCCAAAAAGTAGAGGGCGCTCCGAGCACGCCCGCTTAAATCCGCCGCCCGCGCCTTTTGCTGGGCGGGCGGCATTTCCGTAAAAACCACCACAGTCCTTCATTGTGCAGGTTGGTTACCGCTAAACCGCGACAATCACGAAGGACCGGGGTGGCCCGGACACAGGGTGTCCGGGACGCGCAGCGTCGGGAGGTGGCGGAATGGACCAGTGCGTAGGGTGGCTTAATCGGGTGGGTGGGCTCCAACCCACCCTGTACTATTTACCACATAGCCGCAGTGCGTAGGGTGGGTTAAGCGCAGCGCAACCCACCATGTACTATTCACAACATAGCAGCAGAGATACAGGCAATGGACCAGGAAGAACTGGGTAAACTCGAAGCCAGGTGCATTCAGGAACAACCCCCCGCCTGCGTAGCCGCCTGTCCGGTTCACGTGGATGCTCGCGCCATGGCGGCGGCGATAGCCGAAGGGGATTTTGCCTCGGCTGCGAAAATTTTCAAAAAGAGCGTCCCGTTTCCCGGAATCATCAGCCGGGTTTGCGATCAGCCTTGCCAGGCCGTTTGCAAACGAGGCGAGGCGGGGGGCGCGGTTGCCGTAAGGGCTCTTGAGAAAGCATGCCTGGCCTGGGCTGAAGGGGGCATGGAATCAGGCTTTCTGCCGCCCGGCAAAGACAAGCGGGTAGCCGTAGCCGGAGGCGGCCTGAGCGGGCTTACTGCCGCATTCGACCTGGCAAAAAAGGGCTACTCGGTCGAGGTATTCGAAAAAGAAGCCCGACTGGGCGGCTCTCTTTTCCGCTTTTCCAGGGAGCAGCTGCCCGAAGAGGTTATTGCAGCCGATCTGAAGGCCCTCGAAAAGGTCGGCGTCACCATTCGATTGAGCGTCAGGGCAGGGGAGGATATATCGCTCGAATCCATGTGCAGCGATTTCGATGCGGTCTACCTCGCCCCCGGGCAACAACCGGCAGGCGGATTGGGTTTGGGCCTCGATGCCGCTGGACGGTGGGTAATAGACCCCTTCACCCTGGGCACAACCAACCCGAAGGTGTTTGCCGGCGGTAGCGTCCGCCGTCCACCCGGGAAGCGCTCACCTATCGAGTCGATCGCCGACGGCAGAAGGGCAGCGGTCTCAATCGACCGTTTCCTCCAGAAGGTTTCTCTAACCGCTTCGCGCAGCGGCGAGGGACCTTATGAGACGCGGCTTTTTACGAACACCGAAGGAATCGAACCTTTGCCGGCGACTCCTATGTCGGCCGGCGCCGCGGGCTATTCGAAGGAAGAGGCGGTGTTGGAGGCAAAAAGGTGCATCCGGTGCCAGTGCCTCGAGTGCGTGAAAGTCTGCGAGTATCTGAACAGCTTCAAGAGCTACCCCAAGAAATATATCCGCCAGATATACAACAATCTTTCCATCGTTATGGGCCACAGGCATGCCAACAAGCTCATCAATTCGTGCAGCCTGTGCGGCCTTTGCGAGGAGGTCTGCCCGGAAGATCTGAACATGGGCCTGGTCTGCAAAAAAGCCCGCGAAATCATGGTGGACCAGGGGAGAATGCCTCCTTCGCCGCATGACTTTCCAATCCGGGACATGCTTTTCAGTAACAGTGAAAAGTGCGCTCTCGCCCGCCGGCAACCGGGGACCAGCGCTTGCCGATACCTGTTTTTCCCGGGTTGTCAGTTGAGTGCGTCGGCCCCCGATCACGTAAAAAAAACATACGGCTTCCTGTGTGAAGAACTCGAAGGCGGAGTGGGGCTCATGCTGCGGTGCTGCGGCGCCCCGGCGGAGTGGTCGGGTCGGGCCGAGCTTTTCTCGGATACTTTTTCCGATATCGTCGCGCAGTGGCAGGAAATGGACAGGCCTCAGATTATCCTGGCCTGCTCCACCTGTTATGAGGTCTTCAAGACACATCTTCCCCAAGCCTCTGTTATCTCCCTGTGGGAAGTGCTTGACAGTTCGGCCCTTCCGGACGTTTTGGGCGAAGGCGCGGTGCGCGGCCGCGCGCTGGCGGTCCATGACGCATGCAGCACAAGACATGAGAAGCATATACAAGAGTCCGTGCGTAACATTTTGCGCAGGTTGGGTTTCCAAATAGAAGAGTTGCCCCTGGCCGGCGAGAGGACCGAATGCTGCGGCTACGGGGGGCTGATGTTTTTCGCAAACCGGGAGCTTGCGCGAAACGTTATCGGCAGGCGAATCCGGCAGAGCGAAGCCGACTATGTGGCCTATTGCGCCATGTGCCGCGATTATCTGGCATCCGGCGGTAAAAAAACGTATCATCTGCTGGATTTGCTGTTCGGTTCCCCCCCGGATGGTGATGCGCAGCGAAAGGGACCGGGTTACACGTTGCGGCGCGAGAACAGGGCGCGGCTGAAAAACGCGCTGCTCGAAGAACTTTGGGGAGAAAAGCCGATCGGGATGGAAAAATACGAAAAAATTCGGTTGAGGATTTCAGATGAGCTAAGAGAACTCCTCGAACGCAGGCAGATTCTGGATTCGGATATCCAGCAGGTGATCGATTTTGCCGAACAGAGCGGTACCAAGCTTCGCAGCAGCCGGACAAACCATTTTCTGGCCCACTGGAAGCCCGCCGCGGTCACTTACTGGGTCGAGTACGCCGCCGCTGAAGGTGAATTCATCGTCTATAATGCCTACAGCCACAGAATGGAAGTAAAAGAGGGAGCAGGGCCGTGAAGCAAAAAGACGCTACGCCCGCCGAATCGGAGTGGCTTTGCTCCAAATGCGGGCTTCCCCTTGAAATCGGAAAGGTCGATGTGGGGTATCTCGGGAGCGTGTTTCCCGTGGATCTTTACAGGTGCTCGCAGTGTGGCCAGGTATTCGTTCCCGAGGATATCGCCCAGGGCAAAATGGCCGAAGTGGAAAAGCTGCTCGAGGACAAGTAGTAAAGCCCTATTCATTATTCGATATTTTTATTTTATGATAAGCGGTGTCGTAGTATTTGCCAAACGGCGCCGCTTTGCTTTTTCCCGTGCCATCCACCATACAAGGCTCGGGAGATTGAACGCTTGTTTGGCGTTTCCGCAAGTTTTTCTCGGTCTTGGGAGGTCCGCAAACAGGTTTTCAATATGACTGAGCTTGAACGCATTCAGACGCTGATCCTGGAATCGACGCCCGTTCTGGGTCGTGAAATGGCGCCTATTCTGGATAGCCTTGGCAGGGTGCTGGCCTGTGATATAGCTGCCACCGAAGATGTTCCCTGCGCCGACATCTCGGCAGTGGACGGATTCGCGGTGTTCCACGGCTCTCTTGATGGGGCCTCGAAGCAAAACCCCGTTGTTTTGAGCGTCGTTGGAGAATCGCCGGCGGGAAGACCGTGCGGGGTAACCGTCGGCCAGGGCGAAGCCGTCCGGATCATGACCGGAGGGGTGATCCCGGACGGGGCGGACGCAGTCGTAAAGAAGGAAGATACCGAGGACCAGGGACCTCTGGTGGTTTGCGCGAATAATCCCGCCAGATGGGGCAATATCCGCTTGAAGGGAGAAGCGTTTAAAGAGGGTGAGGTAGTCCTGTTCGCAGGTGATGTTGTAGGCCCGGTCGAGGTGTGCGAACTGGCAAGCCTCAGGCGCGCGCACGTTCATGTATATCAAAAGCCTGTGGTGGCGATTATTTCAACCGGGGATGAGCTGAGCGATTTTCATGAATCGTCTTCCCCGGGAAAAACCATGTCTTCCACCCTCTACGGCCTGGCTGCGCAAGTGCTGGAAACAGGGGCTGTTCCGCTTCTTCTCGGAATAGCTCCCGACAACCCCCTTGAGCAGCAAAGACTGTTGTCGGAGGGGTTGAGAGCCGATGTCGTCATAACTTCCGGCGGTCTTTCCAAGGGTAAGTACGACTTTGTAAAGGAGACCTTTCAATCTCTGGGTGTGGATATCAAATTCCGCAATATCGCGATGAAGCCGGGCAAACCCGCTGTCTTCGGCGCCATAAATAAAACGTTGATTTTCGGATTTCCGGGCAATCCGTCGGCTTCCATGATTTCCTTCGAACAGTTTGTCAAACCGGCCCTCCTGAAGATGATGGGGCGCCTGCCCGCAACCGATGCGCAGGAAAGCCCGTTCAGCGCAATCGACTCGTTCAGGCTCGATCACATGGGGTGCAACTCTCATTCCAGGGCCTCTCTTGTTCCCTGCAGGAAGCTCTCGACGGGAGACGGCAAGCCGCTCTAAACCAAGCGGGAACGGATTCGTTCCCGCCAACTGTTCGTCCCAAATATTTGCTATTGACATGAAAAGCTCGTGCAGATATAGATGGTGCTTGGTCCGCCGACGAGTATTCACACAATGAATGTGTGATTTAAAGAGCCCTCAAGGGGATTATAAAAGCATAAATTCTAGCTGATTAACAGATCTGCTGAATCGAATAAACAGGCCGCGAATGCCTCACGTCCGTACGAATGCGGGGGGAGGGTGTTCGTGGCCTTTTTTTGTCGAAAAAGGGGCTAAACGGTTAAGTCGTTTCTGGAGAGAAACAAAAAGGGGAATCCCTGAGGGGGGGAGATCGCATGTTCGACAGTAACTACGCTCAAATGGCATTTAATCTCGTTTGCCGGCATTACGTCCATTTTCCCGGTTATCATCCGTTAGCTCATTCTTCCGAGAAGAAGTCGAGAACTGTCATTAAAGTATCAAAAAGGGTGCTCTGTACAGTTCTCATGTTTTTATTCGCATATGTGATTGTCGGCCCTACACTTGCGAAGGCCGCCGGTGACCAGACATCTTCTGGTTCTACAGTTATAGCGGAAATAGGTGCTGGGGGAGCACAGAGCGCGGCCTCCACGCCGGCATCCATCGCTGAGCCCCGAAAAGGCAAGCCCGCCGAGACTTCGGTAATCCCGGGATGGCCCGTAAACTCATCGACGCTCCCCCGCTGGTTTCCCGAGGTGCTGGGGGCGCAGGCCGAATATGTTTTGCAGGGAGCGCTTCCTTTCCACAGCCCCTACTCGGGTCCAAACAGCTTCAGCGATGTGGCCGGGAACAGGGAGGACCTCACCCAGGTCTACGGCGTATACCTCGGTTCGCAACTGGCCCCTGGTCTTCAGCTTTATGTGGACACCGAGATGTTCAAGGGAGACGGGTTGAGCGGCGGCAGCGGTCTTGCCGGCTATGTAAACGGGGACGTTCTTAGAGCGGGGTCTAATAACTTGCCTAACGACCCTTATATAGCCAGGTTTTATCTAAGATACGACTATGCGCTTTCGTCTGAAACCGTGAAAGTGGCGGCAGGGCCGGACCAGCTCCCGGGAGAGGAACCCGTCAGCAGGTGGGAGATGAAAATCGGCAAAATGGCGGCCGTGGACGATTTCGATCTCAATAGATACGCCGACGACAACCGGTCCCAGTTTATGAATTTCGATTTCCTTTACAATGTCTCATGGGACTATGCCGCCGATACGCGCGGCTACACCTACGGAATTGTCGAGGCCCTCTATGAGCCGTCGTGGAGGACCGTTTTGGGAATTTATCTGGAGCCCAATACGCAAAACGGCGACCATTTCAATTTCAATAACATGAACGCCCTTGGATATAATTATGAGGTTGACATAAAGCCCGATAACTACGGGACGGTGATACGTTTTCTCTCCTTTTACAACACGGGCAACATGGGCAATTATGAAGCGGCCCTGGCGCTGGCCGAAGCTACGGGTACGGTGCCCAACATTATCGCCGTGGAAAAGCCGGGGGGCTATGAGTATGGTTTCGGGCTGAACTTCCAGCAGCCCTTGGCCGATAATGGAGCGACCGGCCTTTTCGGGCGTCTGGGCTGGAACAACGGCAGCGATGAAAATTGGTCCTATACCGAATGCGACCGGAATGTGAGCCTTGGTTTGCAGGTGTGCGACGTCCATTGGGGAAGACCGCAGGACCGGTTCGGCATTGCCTACGGAGTAGACGGTCTGTCGGCTGCCCACGAAGCATACCTGGCCGCGGGCGGTATCGGCATGCTCCTCGGTGACGGGAAACTCAGCTACGGCCTCGAACAGGTGCTGGAAACCTATTATCGGTATCAGGCGGGTCGCTACGTGCAGGTGAGTCCGGACTTCCAGTTAATCCAAAATCCGGGGTACAACCGTGCCAGGGGTCCTGTCGAGGTGTTCGGCCTGCGTGTCAGGGTGTATTGGTTACCAATGTGACAAACAAGGCAGGAGAGCAGCAAGCCCTTCAGTTTATTCACCTAAGCATATAAAGATTGATCTTGGCGCCGACGTTCCGGCCCTTCCGTGGGAATGCGGGGGGCGGAGTGATACGATCGTTGCCAAACTTCAAGAGCTTGCAGCCGAACAAGGAACCGTCATTCTCCTCGTCACGCACGACGTGCGCATTCTTGATGTTGCGGACAGAATCCCCACATTGCAGGTGAGCCATAACGGGCCGGGTCGGAGTGTCCAGGAGTCGGTTCTCACCATGGCAGAACTCGAAACTCTCGGAGTGGCCTTTGTCGTGCCGGGACAAATTGACATGACCACGCCCACGGGTCATATACTGGCCTACTTTCTGGCGGCCGTAGCCGAGTTCGAACGACAACTCATTCGAGAGCGTGTGCAATCCGGACCGGCGAACGCCAAAGCGAAGGGCAAATCATTGGGACGCCCCCGCGCCGCCCCTTCACTAGTACATAAAGCTTTGATGCTTTTGGACCAGGGGCAAACCTATCAGAAAGCGATCAAACAGACGGGCTTGAGCGTTTCGACCCTCATCCGGGCCAGGCCTTTTACGCTGCCTTGCCCTCTATGAGATTTGCGGATGCCCCGCGCAGCGCTAATTGTCTGAAATGCCGCCCTCCGCTTGGCCGAGGATGGAAGGCACTCTAGGAAGTATTGAATCACCCACACCCCATGTATTATCACCTGGCTGACGATCAATCGGTCTCCCACTTCGCCGCCTTGTAATTATAAAACCACTGGGGACTTGAGATCCCGGGGGCATAATAGAGCCATGTCTGGTCAGAAGCCCGGTACATGAATGGATAGATGCTCTGGCTCGTCCACAGGAACGCGCTCATATCCACGTCCCAAAACCAGACGCTGTCGGTAGAGCTCCCGAACGGATAGAGCCAGCCGAGTGTCGAATGGTAAATCCAGGCATTAGATATCGCGGGGGTGGCGTAAAAGTAGCCGAACCAGGGGAGATAATACCAGCCGCCTCCAAGACCCGTAGCGCCTTGCCATAGTGAGTTCCGAGTGGCCAGAAATCCGTGGCTGTTTCCGCTGCTGTCATGGTAATAGCCGACGATCTCGCCGCCGTTGTTGATGCCGTTTGCATACGTTTGGCCAACCCCGTTCGGATCGTCAATTGTGGTGTAAGTGCTTCCGTCGTACACGAAACCGTGGGTGCCGCTGCTATCAGAATAATAGCCTACTATGACGCCGCTGTCATTGATGCCTTTCGCATAGGTTTTGCCGAGACCGTTCGGATTGTCAAGCGTGGTGTAAGTGCTTCCGTCGTACAAGTAACCATGCGCGCCGCCGCTGCTGTCATAATAATAGCCGACAATGACACCGCTCCCGCTGATGCCGGTGGCATAGGTTTGACCGACTCCGTCCGGATCGTCCAGGGTAGTGTAGCAACCGGCGCTGTACAGGAAGCCGTGGAAGCCGCTGCTGTCATGGTAATAGCCGACAATGACGCCGCTGTCGTTGATATCGCTGGCATTATTATCAATCGCGGTTGCGGTCGCGGCCCAGGCGCTATTGGGACCGTTCAGAGCCGTGTAGGAACAGCCGTTGTACAGGAAGCAGCCGCCGCCGGAATTGACACCAGAACCATCGTAGACAATGTCAGAAAGGCCGACAATGTCGCCGCTATCGTTGATGCCGTTGAGATCCGTGTCGGGGCTGACCGGATTGTCCAGGGCGGTGTAATCGCCGTGGCTGTAAAGAAAACCGCTATGGATTATCCATTCGGAATTGGTGCACATAAAAGAATTGCCCATCGGGCCGCACCATGGCCCCTTTTTCGTCACGTAGTAGCCTACAATGTCGCCATTATTATTGATGCCGGTGGCATACGTGCCGCCAGGGGTAACATACAGGCTGCCGCCGCCGTAAGAGATAACATACACAATGCCGATTCCGTTCGGATCGTCCAGCGTCTCGTAGGTGTAGGACTGGGCCAGGGCCGCCCTCGTTAGAACGAAAATCGAGAGAATGGCGGCGAGAGATATGAGCCTGACTGACCATCTTCTCATGCTGCACCTCCGTAGCATCGTGTCACCGAACGTGTTTTTAAAAGCGCCTTCTGCGTGCGCATTCGGCGTGGGCGCTGGTGAAGCTAAAATACAACCGCTACTACGCTACCATGGGACGCTTCAGGATGGCGGGGAACTGGTAATAAAAATTTTGAACTTTGTAATCTTTTCAGATTCCATATGCATATTGTGGGGCAAACGCGGTCTCGACCGTGCCTTTCGCCAAAGGGGAAGTGTACTATCCAGGACCTGACGGCGGAGTATGGAGGAAGCCCTACCGAAGATATACGAGGCTCACAAGGTATACCTGAATCCGTGAGTTTATAAATATCAGTTTCCCAGTAAGTATCTAAGTAAATAGTTGTAAATATTATAAGTTTATGGCATTATATTGCCTCACAAGAACTCACTTGGGAGGTGAAAGCATGCAGAAATTCATCATCGCGCAATCCAAAAAGGAATTCTATACATCGCACTCTGGACTGGCTCTTGTGGGATTGTGCATGAACAAACTGTGCTCTTTGCCGGTCAAGGCCAAGAATGCTTTTCCAGTGAGTACCAACGGCATAGGCATCGACGATATCGTGCGCAGTTATATAGGACTTCTCGCAATCGGAAAAAGTGATTTCGAGGCCATAACTGATTGCCGCGATGACGACCATTTCCGGGATTCCCTTGGAATCCGGCGGACCCCCTCGGCTGAAACACTTCGCCAGAGACTCGACGAGATTGCGTCGTCCTTGCGGGGCATTGCGGATGCTTGCTCGGTCGACTTCCTGAAAAAAGCTCGAGTTACCATCTCCGCTTTGGATACAGGGCATATCCCACTGGATTGCGACGTGTTTGGGATGGATAACTCCAAGACCAAAAAGGAAGGAGTTTCGCGCATCTACACCGGGGAGGACGGGTATGCGCCCATCGCTGCCTATCTGGGCACGGAAGGGTGGTGCTCGGAGTTGGAGTTGCGCGAGGGGAGCCAACATAGCCAAGAGGGGTTTATTCCTTTTCTTGAGCGGGTGATGGAGAAGGCCCGAACTCTTACCCCGAGGAAAATCCTTGCACGATTCGACTCGGCCCACGACGCCCTTGATACGCGCATAGCCTTGGCTGGCCGAAAGAATGTCAGCTATATCATCAAGTGGAACCCGCGAAGAGAAGACCAACTCGCGTGGGCGGCCCGGATTTTCAAAGAAGGTGACGTCACCACTCCACGGGACGGCAAAAGGGTTGGATTGCTCACTGTTCACATTCGACAGGTCCACGAGGGAGAAACCTACATCTTTAAGAGGGTAATGCGTGCAGTGGAGCGCACCGTCGACCGGCGCGGGCAACGTCTTCTCAAGCCGGAGATCGAAATCGAGGGATGGTGGACCACCCTTGATTTGCCGGCTAAAACTGTGATCAGGCTCTATGAGGACCATGGCACAAGCGAGCAGTTTCATGCCGAGATCAAATCCGACATGGACCTGGAGAGGCTCCCATCGGGTAAATTCGCCACCAATGCCTTGATCCTGACTCTTGGTGGACTGGTGTACAACTTCCTGCGCGCCATCGGACAATTGGGGCTTGTTTCCGGAGAAACTCCCGTGCGTCATGCCGCCAAACGGCGCAGAATAAAAACTGTCATGCAAGAATTGATGTACTTGGCGGCGCGGGTGGTGCGCACTGGGCGGCGCCTGAAACTTGTCTTCAGCCGCCATTGCCCTGCTTTTGCTGCTTTTCAGACCGTTTACGCCTGCTTGAGAAGTAGTTGATCTTGCAGAGGAAGGCAAACTGAGATCGAAATAATTGGAGGAAAACTGGCTCGAATAGATAGTTCCGCCATGAGGTTGCCAGATGGTAGATAATAATTCGCCAAAAGGAACGATTATCATGAATTGATCCACCAATTCTGCAATTATTGCCCTTCGTGTTGCATTTTTAAGACGAAAAATATGTCTCAGAATTGAGACAATCGATCTCGCTCAATTTCAACTCACGGATTCAGGGTATAGTTTAATATTCTAGATTCAACGTTGAAATAATATTTATACCCTCTAAGATATTTCTTATTGTAATGTTGAATCAAGCTCGCCGGACATGACAGTATTCGAAACGTGGTTTTGGAGGAGAGGACTTGCCTTTTAGTTTCACACACCCCAAAAAAATTGGAGGAAAGAAATGTTGAAGAGGATTTTAGGATTACTTGTAGTGCTTTCGTGGCTTTTTGCTCTGCCGTGCGTTGCTGCTGAATTGAATTACAACGCAGGTCCAGGGCAAATGATGGCAAAAAACTTGCCAGATGCGGTTACTGATGGAACCGCCAAACTTGTCGGGCCGATGTCCGCTTCGCAAACCATGAGGGTGAGCATCCAACTCCCGATTCAGAACAAAGCGAAACTGGATCAA
This sequence comes from Deltaproteobacteria bacterium, assembly GCA_021793275.1. Taxonomy (GTDB): domain Bacteria; phylum Desulfobacterota; class Syntrophobacteria; order Syntrophobacterales; family Syntrophobacteraceae; genus SbD1. Next base: position 19,114 of record JAJYTC010000079.1, read on the forward strand.
CTGGTGAGCGATCTCTACGACCCCAAAAGCCCAAATTTTCATAAGTGGCTTACCGTAGAGCAGGTCATTGCTCAGTTCGCGCCATCACAAGATGATTACAATGCAGTGATCAATTTTGCGGAGTCGAACGGGCTTAAGGTAGAAAAGCAATGGCCTTCACGCGACAATCTAGGCGTAAGTGGCACGGTTGCTAATATAGAAAAGGCATTCAACGTGAAAATGAATGTCTACCAGCACCCTACAGAGAATAGGACTTTCTATTCCAATGATAGGACGCCCGTGGTTAATCTGCCATTCCCACTAGCGCATGTCGCTGGTCTTGACAACTATTCTATTTTTCGTCCAGTCAGCCAACGTCAGGGGACAGCCCAGACGTCAAACGCAACCCAGCAGGATCCGCAGACAGTGGCTTACACCCCTTCACAAATCCGGACTGCATATGGACTTGATTCATCAAACACGGGTGCCGGTCAAACGGTAGGGGTGTTCATTGTTGGTGGTTACAACCCTACCGCAATCACTCAGTTCTTTTCACAGTATAGTATACCGTATACCGGGACTATAACTCCTATTGCAATTGGGAGTCTTACCACTACATGCACGAACGGGTCATGTGAGATATATAACCAAGCCTACTCGACTGAAGTAGAAATCGACGTCGAAATGGTTGCCCTTATGGCTCCATCCGCTAATATAAACGTATATTGCAGCCAACAAGGCCTTGATTGGAGTCAAGCATTCGAACAAATGAAAGCCGATGGAAATACTGTTAAGGTATTTAGTATGTCCATGGCTGTTTCACAGGATGATCCTACCGATGATGTTGTGCTTGAGGAGATGGCAGCACAAGGATAGAGCTTATTTGTGGCGTCAGGAGATGGCGGTCCCTACAGTACAAGCTATCATTACACTATATGGCCGGCTGAATGCCATTATGTTACCGACGTAGGTGGCACATCGTTAGTATTAAATGCTGATAATACTTGGAACTCTGAAGTTGTATGGAATGGCAGTGGTGGTGGATATTACCCGCCTGATAATATTGGCATACCCTCATACCAGGATCCTAATATTATAACACCTGCAAACGGTGGGTCTACTACGTATCGTAATATTCCCGATGTAGCGGCACTTGCTGACATGAGGCGAGTATGCGTAGAGGCAATACCTTTAGTGCTACATGTTAGCGGCGGCATGAAAATGTAGGGAAAATGGCGGTTTGAAAGTGTATTTTGATCAGGCCGCCGGCCCGAAGCATTTTGATGCCGACGGCGGTCCCA
>JAJYTC010000262.1 GCA_021793275.1 Deltaproteobacteria bacterium
GCCATGTACTTCTTATCCAGGTAGCCTTCCTTCTGGATCGCTTCCTCGATCATCTTTACGAACTCTTCGGTGATAAAAACTTCCAGTTCGCCGGGTGAAGAGTAATCGACCAGGGTGGCGAACAGGGTGAAGTCGCGGACTGGAACGGCATGGTCTTCGGGGCCTTTGTTGAGATAAGCCAAAAGCGCGCTGAGAACAGTGCCGCCAATGCAATAGCCTACGGCATGGACCTGCTCTGCCTCGCAGACCTCTTTGGCCACTTCGATCGCTTTTAGGGCGCCCCGAAGCATGTAATCCTCAAAGGTTACATTGCGCATGTCCGCAGAGGGATTCTTCCAGCTTACCACGAACACCGTAAAGCCCTGGTTGAGAAGATAGGCCATCAGACTCTTTTCTTCCGTCATATCCAATATGTAATACTTGTTTATCCACGGCTGGATGAAGACGACCGGAATTTCAAATGTCTCCCTGGTCCTCGGGCTGTATTGGATAAGTTCCATGAGCCTGTTTCTGAAGATTACGGCCCCTGGCGTAACGGCTATATTCTGCCCGACTTTGAATGCGGCCGTGTCGGCTATCTTTATCAGGTTGTCGCCCCGATGGATGTCTTCGAGCCAGTTTTGGTAGCCGTTCAATACGCTCTCTCCCTTTGTTTGTAAAAACTTCTGGACCACCGAAGGGTTCGTCCAGAAGAAGTTGGCGGGAGAGAAGGCGCTGATAAACTGGTTTATCCAGAATATCGAGCGCTGTCTTTCCTTTTCCGGGATGTCGGGGGCCATGCCCACATATGCTGTGAGCCAGTTTGAACAGGCGTTAAAGAGCTTGTTGACAAGCTTGGAATAGCTTTTTACCGCCTCCAGCAGTGCAGCCTCCGGATCATCGGTTTTGGCCTTGGGGGCCTTGTTTTCGGCCATCGCGGAAAGCTGTTCCGCAGCCACGGCCTGGATACTCGAACTCAGCCTGGATGCCATGGCAGGTAAATCCGCGCTGCTACACATCCATGACTGATGGACCTTTAAGAGCGATTCGGCAATCCCTAGGGGATCGACCGGCATACTCGAAGGATTCATTAGTCTGCCCTTCCAATGAAAGTAATGACCTCGCCTATGGTCGATCCTCCTTCCAGCAAATCGTCCGGTATAATCACACCGAAAGTTTCTTCGAGGAAAACCTTGAAATTGACCGATGTCATCGAATCCCATTCCGGGATGTCGTTTAGCAGGGTATCGGGTTCAACGTCGAAGCCCATGGCGCCGGGGAAAAGTTCCGGGATTGCTTCTCTGATGGTCGTAAGTGCTTCCAGCATAGTTGCCTCCTTTTATCGGTAAAACTTGACCGGTGGTCGCCCGGGGCCTTAAACCCGAATCAGGTTGGCCCCCCAGGATAAACCACCGCCGAATGCGCAGGTGACGACCAGGTCGCCTGCGCGGATAACTCGGCCGGAAATTGCTTCATCCAGCGCCACCAGAACCGATGCGCTGGCAGTATTGGCATATCTGTCGAGGTTGACTATGAACTTTTCTTGAGAAACGCCCAACCGGGCGGCAATTGTTTTGATGATATTGATATTGGCCTGGTGAGTGATGAACCAGTTGATATCCTCTAATGCCACACGAGCTTCCTCCAGTAGCTGAAGGATGATTTCCGGCCCCTTGCGGGTTGCGAACTCAAAGACTACCGGTCCGTTCATCTTGAAATAGGCCATGCGGGGACCGTTCAACCTTTCGAAGGGCAGCATCGTCCCGCCCGCAGGCACGCATACGGCATCGCTGCTGCTGCCGTCGGTCCTCAGGCATGAATGGAGGACACCGCCGTCTGAGTCGGCGGCGCCAAAAAGAATGGCGCCTGCGCCGTCGCCGAAAAGGGGAAATGTGCAGAAGTCCTGTTTATGCAGTATTTTCGAATACATCTCTGAAGCTATAAAGAGAATGTTCTTAAATTTACCTGATTTTATCAGGGCGTCAGCCATACAGATGCCAAACGTGCTTCCCGAGCACACCGAATTGATATCGAAAGCAAACGCATTGGTTGCTCCCAGCTCATGCTGCACCCGGGTGGCCGTGGCCGGCTGCATGCGGTCCGGCGACGAGGTGGAAAGCACTATTCCCTGGAGTCCTTCGGCGGGGAAATCAATCTTTTGGAGGCATCGGCGGGCTGCCCGGAGGGCCAGATCCGAGGTGCAGGCCTCATCGGGAGCTATTCTTCTTGACAAAATCCCTGTCTTCTCAACTATCCTCCCCAATGAGGAAGGCGGGAAACGGGTCAACTTTTCATTCGGAACGGGTGTTTCCGGCAGATAGCTGCCTGTCGCAAAAATTACAGCATTCTTCATTTCGATCAGTCACGTTCTCCGAATTATAAAAACTGTTTACTAAACCAAGCAGGGGCGTTGTCTCGTGTTCGAGAGCACACAGCTTGGTTGACGGTGATTATCAGCGCCGGATGGCTATGCGAATTGGCAGAAAATATATCCGGCGAAGCTATCTTCAATAGGGAAAACAGTGTATTTCGCCGGGAGAAAAGCTGTTAGGCCGTTTCTCAAAAGGTGGTGAGGATGGATTTTTTCCCGCGACTCGGCCTCGATGTAGGCTTAAGTTTGTGCTCAGAGGTCGTTTTATTTTGCCGTTTGCGGTCGAGATAAATTCTGAGGTTTTCCGGCAACCCGCGTTTTTTGGCCGAGCGGCTGCGCAGATCGGTGAGTACTTTCGCGGAAAGGGGCTGTTTGAGTGGAAACCCCCACTTTTTCTTGTACTCCCTGGGGGTCAGGTGATGGATGCGAAGGTGATTCGCTGTTAGCTGCCGCAACTCGGCTTTGCACTCCATGCAGGTCACTTTGTCTTCCTGAATGGAGGAGAGCGGGTCGGTCGGCGAAGGCGCTGGGGCAGGATATCCGAGCCCTGTCGATATCAAGGTTCGTCCCTGTTCTTCGGCGACGTTTATCTTCTGAAGAACATTGTAGGCCCTTACTAATGCCTGCTCGATCTCTTCGGCTGTCATTTTACATAGTGAGGCCTGGGCTTGAACGATTTCGACCGCTAACTCGAGCAACTTCTTACCCATGTGGGCTGATCCTTTTTGAGGAAGAGGTAAACATGTGGAAATGGCCAGAGTGAAAATCTGTATATAATATGATTACTGGGCTTCCATTTGTAAAGAGAATCAAACCATATTTTATTGCAACGGTTTGGATAAGAATATCGCGGCTCTAATTCGGTTAAGGGGAGCATCAGTCGAGTGTCTGCCGGTAGCGCTTTACGGCGATTGTCATCGCTACGGCGATAAAGAGCATGATCGGCCGGAACCTGGGGGGGGGATTTGTCGAAAACCGTTGCCCTCGAGCGGAATGCTTCGGGCAATGCGGAGAAAATGGGTCAAGGGGTAGGAGTTGCCCGTGCCTGAACGGCCTGCTCCCGCAGGGGTTGGATTTCCGCCTGTCGGGTTTAGAGCGTGCACAGGCCGACAGGCTGCATAGAGCCAAGGAGCGCTCCGCCTATGCAAAAAAAGCGCTCTTACCGTGAAGCCGGCTCTTTGGGACGCGTTCGGCTGAAAAGCTGGACCCCGGCTTAATCCCGCTAAGAGCGGGATTGCCGGGGTGACGTAGTTGCCGTCCAAACCAGCGCGCAATGTGACGCGTTCCGGTGCTTCCCAACGGCTTGGAGCGATTTATGGTCTGCCA
>JAJYTC010000080.1 GCA_021793275.1 Deltaproteobacteria bacterium
TAGGATATCGGATGTGGGATACCAAAATCGCGTCGAGATTAACCTCCGACCTCAGCCCTTCTGCGTCTCGCCGGCGCCTTTTTTGTGTAAAATTTATACAAAATGTTCAGATATCTACAAAACCTCCTGAACTAACCGTTGGGAAACCCGTGTTTCTTTTCACGCCGGATGCTTGGGACGCCTGGCCGCGCACAGGGACATCAAGAGCGTGGCACGCCTCTTGCCTTATTAAGCAGACGGAGAGCGAAACGGTCGCTTTTTCGTTTCTGCTTATTCGGAAAATATCGCCTCTTCCGGTCAACTCAGCCTCTGTTGCAGGCGCCGTGAAGGAAGGGACACAGAAAGAGCATATGTCGCCCGGATCTCGAAATCCGCGTAAAAGAAAAACCGTGCCCGCGCCCGACCAGGGCGAAAAGGAATGCGTGTGGATGAGGGCCAAAGTGGTGAATTTCAAGCTGTGCGATCGTGATTACGACTGTTCCGGGTGCCATTTCGATAAAGCGATGAAAAGCGCATGGAAGCAGGATATCGGGGATAAGGAGACCCTGGAGTGACGGGGTCATTTTCCGCAGAATAGTGCTTAATGCCTTCGAGGTTGTCTAATGCGTGCAAGGATCGGGTTTTATATCTGCCACTGTGGAACGAACATTGCCGGTAAGGTTGCGGTAGGGGAAGTGCGCGACTTTATCGGGCGCTCGAAAAACGTGGTTGTGGCCCGCGACTACAAATTCATGTGCTCCGACCCCGGCCAGGAGATGATCCAGAAAGACATAAAAGAACTGGGCTTGAACCGGGTGGTTGTAGCGTCGTGTTCACCCAGGCTTCACGAGAAAACTTTCCAGTCTGCCTGCCGGCGCGCAGGCCTCAATCCCTACTTTTTCCAAATGGCTTGCGTCCGGGAGCATTGCTCCTGGGTTACCCGGGATCCGGCCGCTGCGACCGAGAAGGCCAAGAGTCTGGCCGCCGCCGCCGTCAGCCGCGTTAATTTTCACGAGACCCTTTTCAGCCGTGAAGTCAGCGTCAACCCCGACGTATTGGTTGTAGGGGCGGGAATAGCGGGCATCCAGGCGTCTTTGGACATTGCAAGGTCGGGCTGCCGGGTCCATCTGGTGGAAAGGGAACCCTCAATTGGCGGACATATGGTTCAGTTCGACAAGACCTTTCCGACCCTTGACTGCGCCGCGTGCATATCCACACCGAAGACTGTTGCGGTAAGCCAGAGCCCGAACATCAATCTGCTTTCCTACAGCGAAGTGACGGAAGTAAAGGGATACGTGGGAAACTTCAAGGTTAAGGTGCGCCGGAAGCCTCGCTATATCAGAGAAGACCGATGCACGGGGTGCGGCATTTGCGCGGAGAACTGCCCGGTTTCAGTCCCTAACGAATTCGACGAAAAACTGGGCCAACGCAAGGCTGTCTACAGGTTTTTCCCCCAGGCGGTGCCGATTACTTTCGCAATCGAAAAGAAAGACCCTGCGCCGTGCAGGCTGACCTGTCCCGCCGGGGTCAACGTGCAGGGCTACACGCAGCTGATAGGTCTTGGCAAATACAGGGAAGCCGTCCAGCTCATAATGGAGCGGCTGCCTCTTCCGGGCGTGCTTGGCAGGGTTTGTCCCCATGTCTGTGAATCAAACTGCCGCAGATCGGATGTGGATTCGCCGATTTCGATAAGAGAGCTCAAACGGTTTGCGGCAGATCGGGTTGGGCCCGAAGATATCCCACTGCCACAGATCGAAGAAAGGCCCGAGCGAGTGGCTGTGATAGGTTCGGGGCCGGCCGGGCTCACCGTCGCCTATTATCTCAGGCTCAAAGGCTACGGGGTTACCGTCTTCGAGGCCCTGCCCGCACCGGGCGGAATGCTCAGAGTTGGAATCCCGGACTACCGGCTTCCTCCGGCGGTATTGGACCGCGAGATAAATAACATCATGCGGTTGGGGATTTCCCTTGAAACCGGAAAACGGCTCGGAGCGGATTTCACCATAGAGGAGCTCCGGCAAAAGGGATTTAAAGCGATTTTCGTTGGAATCGGCGCCCACAAGCCGCTCAAATTGAACATTCGTGGCGAGCAGGATTTCAGCGGAATCATCCAGGCGACCGACCTTTTGCGGGAAACGAGCCTTGGCAGCCGGAAATCGCCCGGGGATCGGGTGTTGGTCCTTGGCGGGGGCAACGTTGCGATAGATGCGGCCAGGACCGCCCTGCGTCTCGGGAGCAAAGAGGTGACCATCGTCTACCGCAGGACCCGCGAGGAGATGCCCGCGTACGAGGAAGAAATCGAGGAAGCGCTCCTGGAGGGGGTGAAGATAAGTTATCTTACCGCTCCTGTCGCGGTGGAAGGCTCTGATGGCAAAATCACAGGACTTCATTGCGTGAAAACCACGCCCGGCCCCGCGGATGAAAGCGGCCGCAGGCGACCGGTCCCCCGGGAGGGAACCGACTTTGTCATCGAATGCGACGCGATCATTCCCGCCATCGGCCAGGAACCGGATTCGCAATGCTGCCTCGCTTCAGGGCTCGAAGTAGGAAGGCGCGGCAGAATTGTAGCTTCCGCGCCATTGGGGCAAACCTCGGCCCCCGATGTTTTTGCCGCCGGGGACGCAGTGATGGGTCCGGCGACCGTGATAGAGGCCGTCGGCGCCGCCCGGCAAACCGCTGAGGCAATTGACCGGTTCTTGCGCGGTGAGGAGCTTGATTCGGCAGCCTCGGGATCGGAGAAGGAAAATGGAGGGAACTGGCGCGAGATTCCCAAGAATATACAGCGTATTCCAAGGGCTTCGGGAAGCCGGATCGATCCTGAAGATGCCAGAAATTCATTTTCCGAAGTGAACCTGGGTATATCGGAGGAAGCTGCAAGGGCCGAGGCCGCTAAATGCCTCAATTGCGGGGTCTGTTCTGAATGTATGGAGTGTGTCCGGGCTTGCGAGCGTTCCGCGGTAGACCATTCGATGAGCGCTGAAGAACTGGAGCTCCAGGTTGGGTCGATCATCCTTGCCACAGGCTTTGACACCATGGACGCCTCGGCGTTCAAAAATTACGGGTACGGCCGTTTTGGCGAGGTATATACCGGGCTTGAATTTGAAAGATTGAACAACGCGGTCGGGCCGACAGGCGGGCAAATCCTGATGAAAAACGGCAAAAAGCCCGAAAGTGTGGCCATTATCCACTGCGTCGGAAGCCGGGACGCCAATCATCACGCCTACTGTTCGCGCGTGTGCTGCATGTACGCTCTGAAGTACGGCCACCTCATCAAGGAAAAAGCAGGGCACGATACCGAGGTCCACAACTTCTATATCGATATGAGGTGTTACGGAAAAGGTTATGAAGAATTCTACCGGCGTCTGCAGGAGGAAGGGATCAACTTCATCCGGGGCAGGCCGGCGGAGATCAAAGAGGAAGTGTCTCGTTCGGGTGAAAAGAAATTGGTCGTAATAGGCGAGGATACGCTTATCGGACGCCGGGTGACGCTGCCCGTTGATATGGTAGTCCTGTGCACCGCGATCGAAGCCCGCAGTGACGCTTCGGAAGTGTCGCGTATTTTTGGAGTGAACCAGGGCGGAGACGGCTTTTTCCTGGAGGAGCACCCCAAATTGGGGCCGGTTTCGACGCCTACCGACGGTATTTTTCTTGCCGGTGTCTGTCAGGGGCCAAAAGATATTCCCGACGCCGTGTCCCATGCATCGGGGGCTGCCGCCCAGGCGTTGGCCCTGTCGGCGAGCGGCAAAGTCGAGGTCTCCCCGGTTACCTCCTGGATCGATCCTGACATATGCATAGGATGCCAGACCTGTATAAAACTCTGCCCTTATTCCGCGATCGAGTTCAATGGGCGAAAAGGTATCTCGGAGGTGAACGAGGCTGTCTGCAAGGGGTGCGGAAGCTGCGCGGGCTTTTGCCCGAGCGGTGCTGCGCGCGTGAAGCATTTCTCGCCGAAGCAGGTGTTCGCGGAGATAGAGGGGATTCTCGACGAAGTGGTTTAGAGCGTGTCATGGGAGGAATAAATGGCCGACTACGAGCCTGCAATCATCGCGTTTGTTTGTAACTGGTGCACATATACCGCCGCGGACCTTGCCGGGACATCGAGGCTTGTTCAGCCTCCGAACGTGCGCATGATCCGCATGATGTGCACGGGGATGGTCGATCCCAAATACATCATCAAGGCGCTTCTGGAGGGGGCCGACGCCGTTTTGGTGAGTGGCTGCCATCCCGGCGACTGTCATTACATAAACGGCAACCTGAAGGCCCGGCGGAGGATGAAGCTCTTAAAGGAAATCCTTCCGAAGTTCGGCTTTGACGAGCGCAGGTTGAAGATGACCTGGATCGGCGCCAGCGAGGGAATCGACTTCGCGGAGACGGTAAGACAAATGACGGCCGAGGTTAAGGCTCTCGGCCAGAACGATTTGCGCACCCGGATGGTTTTGTAGACAACCGCCGGCGACCCGGAGTAAAGTTTATGTCCAAGACAGGGAAAATAACCGTAAAGGACCGCGATCCGGTCTCTTCGCTGCAGGATTTCCTCAAACTGCTGCTGGAAAAGGGAACTGTTGAGGCTGTGCTGGTCCAGCAGCGACTTCCAGTGAATAACGCGGTCATGCCGGCACTGGTGACCGATCCCGAAAAGCTGGGCGGGGCCGATCCCCTCGCGCCCGCATTTCCGCTAAATGCTGCAAGAATGTTGTCCCGGCTCACCAGAAAGCCGCTCGATACGCCGATTGCCGCCGTAATGCGGCCCTGTGAAATCAGGGCTTTTGTCGAACTGGTCAAATTGAAGCAGGGCAGTGCGGGAAACGTCATCTTGATTGGCGTGGATTGCCTGGGGGCCTACGGCAACACGGATTACGCCCGCATCGCGGCCTCATCGCCCGCCGTCCCTTGTTCAAATCCACCGGAGAACCGGCCCGCCGCCGAAGGCAGCGGGCATGTCGACAGCGGTGGTACACCGCCCGGCGTAGAATCAACTCTTACTTTCCACCGGAACATACTTTCCGGTAAAGGGACTGTGGTGGATGGCGCGGACATCTCTCCTGCGTGCAAATCATGCGAGCATCCGGTAGCCCTTAACGCGGATATCACTATCGGCCTTTTGGGAACCAACATCGAAGAAAGCCTGCTCCTTATTTCCAATACGGAAAAGGGAGGCGTGGTCCTGGGTGAGCTTGGCATCAAGGAAGACGATGAACCGCTTGACAGCAGGCAGCGCGCTGTGGAGGCCCTGGTGAGCGAGCGCCTCGCCTACCGGGACCGCATGTTTGAAAGGACCTCGGCTGCCGTCTCGGACATCGAAAAGCTCATGAGCTACCTGGGCAACTGCGTCAACTGTTACAACTGCAGGGTGGCCTGTCCGGTTTGCTATTGCCGGGAGTGTGTCTTTACGACCGATGTATTCGATCATGAGCCGGCACAATATCTGCGTTGGGCCAAACGTAAGGGCGCCCTTAAAATGCCTACCGATACCGTTTTTTACCATCTGACGCGCATGGCCCATATGAGTGCGGCCTGCATTGGCTGCGGGCAGTGTTCGAACGCCTGCCCCAATGGAGTGCCGGTGATGGAGCTTTTCCGGACGGTTGCCCATGGAGTTCAGCGGGCTTTCGGCTACTCCGCCGGCGCGAGTTTCGATGAAGCTCCTCCCCTGTCCGTCTTTCATGAGAAGGAATTCTCTGAGGTAACGGGTGGTCATGATTAGGCGTAAGGAAAGGTGATCAAATGGAAACAAAAACCGGTTCAGCTCTGGTGATCGGGGCCGGGATAAGCGGAATCCGCTCGGCCCTGGACCTGGCTGAGATGAATTACCGAGTTTTCCTCATAGACAAATCCCCGCACATCGGGGGCATCCTCAGCCAGTTGGATTATCAATTCCCGACCGATCATTGCGGTATGTGCAAGATGCTCCCGACGATCGGACGCGATGCTTCGTCCCAGTTCTGCTTGAGAAAAGGGCTGTTCCACGAAAATATAGAGGTGCTGCCGGGCACGGAAATGACGGCGCTGGAGGGCGAGCCGGGAAATTTCAGGGTAACCCTGGACTCTGCGCCTTCTTTCATCGATGCTCAAAAGTGCATCGGCTGCGGGCGGTGTTCAGCGGTTTGCCCTGTCGAGGTGCCCGATCAATTCAATGGGGGCCTGACGAAGCGCAAGGCGGTCTATCTTCCGGTCCCGCACAACATTCCCAACCGCTTTATGATCGATATCGCCGCCTGCACGCGGTGCGCAGAATGCGAGAAGGTTTGCCCGACGGGCGCTATCGACCTGAGAACTGAGGCCAGGCGCGCATTCAGAATCCTTGTCGTGGACGATGAACTGGTGGTTCGCGATTCATTGAAGGAATGGCTCGTGGTTGAAGGTTTCAGCGTCGACATGGCTGCGTCGGGGGCCGAAGCCATAGATCTATTCTCTTCAAACGACTACGGCCTGGTGCTTCTCGACGTGAAAATGCCAGGAATGGACGGGGTCGAGGCCCTCCAGATCATCAGGGAAATCAAACCGGACCTGCCGGTGCTGATGATGACCGCCTATGCCACGGTGGAAACCGCCGTTCAGGCGATGAAGATCGGGGCTGACGATTACCTGATGAAGCCTTTCGATATCGAGGCGCTGGTTGCCAAGGTCGTCCAGCAGTATGAACGCACTGTCACCGTAAAGGGCCGCGTGATCGAGGTCGGGGCGGTCATTATGGCCGCAGGCTCGGACTTTTGCGACCCGGCTCGGACTCCCGGCGCCTTCGGTTACAATCTCCCCAACGTCGTGACCGGCCTGCAGTTCGAACGACTCCTGAGCGGCGCCGGGCCGGGCGCAGGGAAGCTGATTCGCCCCTCCGACGGCAGGCCCCTCCGAAAGATAGCCTTTCTCCAGTGCATAGGGTCGAGGGACCTCAAGCAAAAGGCGGATTACTGTTCTTCTGTCTGCTGCATGTTTTCCATAAAAGAGGCTCTGCTGGCCAAAGCCAAATCAGGGGGGGAAGCCGATGCGGCGATCTTTTACATGGACATGCGAACCTTCGGCAAGGATTTCCAGCGATACAGGGATTTGGCGGAAAAGGAATCGGGGGTTCGTTTCATAAGGAGCCGCGTTCATACGATCGATCCGGATGCCGACGGATCTCTTCGGCTCCATTACGTTGACGGAGAAGGCGGGCAGCACGAGGAAGTATTCGATATGGTGGTCCTGGCGGCAGGGCAAAGACCTAATCGAGGAACCAGGGACCTTGCCCAATCGGCCGGAATAGAACTCAACCCGGCCGGATTTTGCCTCACAGACGAACTTTTTCAAAACAGAAGCAGCAGGGAAGGCGTCTTTGCCGGAGGATCCTTTGCGGGACTCCGGGACATTTCCGAGTCGGTCATCCAGGCCGGGTCGGCTTCCCTTGGGGCCTCGAAGCTGATCCGCTCCAAAGGGGGAGCCCCCCGGGCCTCCGAACGGACCGGAGCCGCTCTTCAGGATGTCTCGAAGGAATTGCCGAGCCTTGCCGTTGCCCTTTGCGCATGCGCAAGCTCTCTTCGCGGCGGCCTGGACCTCGAATCGTTTGGAAAAAGCCTTACCCTGTGGGACCCATCGATCCGCGTGTTTCAAATCGAGAGGGTCTGCACACTTTCCGGCAGGAAGTCGCTTTTGGAAAACATGAGGGAAAGCGGCTGCAACATGATTTCCATAGGCGCCTGCATGCCGTGCCTGTATGGGAAGATGCTTGTTGAGTTGGCGAAAGAGACGGGTCTTTCTGCCGGACTTATGGATGTAGTCGATATTTACACGCCTGCTTTCAGGGGCGATCGAACCGACCCCCGGCAGATATCGGGCCGAATCGAATCCGCGCTGAAAATGTCTATCGGAAGGCTCAAAAGCGCCGACCCCGGCCCCACCCGATCTCTTAGCATCATACGCAAAGCGCTTGTCATCGGTGGCGGGATCTCGGGGATGACCGCAGCGCTGGCAATAGCGGACCACGGGTTCCATGTGGACATGATTGAAAAAGACGTCGATCCCGGCGGGCTGGTTCGTAGCCTCTACCGCACTATCGAGGGTACTGAGACTTCCGGATTGATCGAAAAGCTGATTTCCGATGTCCGCGCCAACACGAATATTTCTGTCCACACAGAAGCGGAAGTCGTCGATTCGAAGCCTTATGAAGGCCTTAGTTTCCTTACCACGATAAAGACCAAGGACGGTGGCGAAAAACGGCTCGACCACGGCGTAACGATATTGGCGACAGGCGGTAAAGAGGCGACCACGCGAGAATACTGTTACGGCATGAGCGAATCGGTCATTACCCTGCACGAACTGGAGGCGCACCTTGGAAAAAGCGCCGGCGCCGCTGAACCTCCCGGGTCGGTTGCCATGATCCAGTGCGTGGGTTCGCGCGAGGAAGGCAGAAACTACTGCAGCCGCGTTTGCTGTTCGTCAGCGCTAAAAAACGCTTTGCGCCTGAAAAAGGAAAACCCGAAGGCCGACCTCTTCATATTTTACCGGGACATAATGACCTATGGTTTTCTTGAAGCCTATTACACAAAGGCCAGGCAGGAGGGCATCATTTTTATCAGGTATTCGCCCGAGGCAAAACCCGATGTCTCCATCGCGGATGGCGGCAAAGTCCGGATTTCGGCCCGCGATCCGATCCTTGGGCGAGATATCGTGCTCGAACCCGATCTCCTGGTCCTGAGCACAGGCGTCGTGCCAAACGATCTTAACGGGCTGGGGCAAGTTTTCGGGTTTGAGGTGAACGAAGACGGGTTTTTCAGGGAGGCCGAATACAAATGGCAGCCGGTAAACTCGAAAAAGCGGGGGATATTTGCGTGCGGTCTCGCGCACTCTCCCCGCTCGATTTCCGAAGCAATAGCCATGGCGCAGGCGGCGGCCCAGCGCGCGCTGGTTATGCTTAACCGGGAAGAGATTGAGGCCGGCGCCGTCGTAGCCCGGGTGCGCCGCAGTTTGTGTTCTCTCTGCGAAAGATGTATTGCCGCATGCCCTTACGGCGCGCGGAGCCGCAGCGAAGAAAAGGATATAATCGAGATCGATGAACTCGCTTGCCAGGGATGCGGCGCCTGCGCCGCCGTCTGTCCGAACAGCGCCTCGGTTGTCCGGGGCTTTAGCGACCGGCAGGTTATGGCCATGGTGGATGCGGCCCTGGAATTGACGTGAAAGGCGAAGCTAATGGCTCAAAATCAAGCCTCGACAGGTTTGGAAACCCCGGGTCGGGGTCTTTTTGCGGAAATTTCGAAGAACCTCAGGGCGTGCATGCAGTGCGGGACCTGCACGGGTTCGTGTGGCAGCGCTTCAAAAATGGATTATACGCCCAGGCAGGTCTGGAGAATGGTGCAGGCGGGCATGAAAGAAGAAATTTTTAAAAGCCGCACTTTCTGGCTCTGTTCGAGCTGCTATTACTGCACCCTCCGGTGCCCGCGGGGATTGCCGCTGACCGACACGATGGCAGCCCTCAAAAGGGTGGCCACGGCCGAAGGATATTTTTCCGATCGCAAAAGTCCGGTTTTCTACAAGGCCTTTCTCGATAATGTGCGCAAATACGGCCGGGTGAGAGAAACCGAGATGATGACCAGATACTTTCTCGCCGTCAAAAACCCTGCAGTCCCCTTGAGTTTTGTCCCGCTGGGGTTAAAGCTCATGGCGAAAGGCAAAATGGACGTGAGGATTTCCGGCTTCGGCGGGAGCGGAAAACTTGACAGGCTTTATCGAAAAGTCATGGAACTGGAGGCGGCGAAGTGAAGTATTTTTACTACCCCGGATGTTCGCTCGAACACTCGGCAAAAGAATACGACGTTTCGGCGCGGGCGCTGATGCGACTCCTGGGACACGAACTGATCGAGGTCGATGATTGGACATGCTGCGGAGCGAGTGCGGCCGACACCACGAGCAGGCTGCTTTCCATCGTTCTTCCCGCCCGTAACCTCGCTCTGGCCCAAAAGTCGGGCGTGAGGGCCGATATGCTTGTCCCTTGCAGCTCCTGCTACCTGAACTTGCGACGGGCGGACGATCTGATCAGCCGCGACGGCCTCACCGCAGACCTTACAAACCGTGTTCTCAAAGAGGAGGGTCTTTCCTATGCGGGAGGCATCAGGGTGAGGCACCTGCTGGATGTGCTTGCAAACGATATCGGCGCCGAGGCTATAGCCGCAGGGCTAAAGCAAAGTCTATCCGGTCTCTCCGTTGCTCCCTACTATGGATGTCAGGCCCTTCGCCCGTTTTCCGATTTCGACGATCCCGAGCAGCCGCATTCCATGGATGCTCTCATCGGCGCTGCCGGGGCGAGCGTTTTCGATTGGTCTATGGCGGCCAAATGCTGCGGCGCCGGGTTGATGACCACGAAAAAAGAGTTGTGCCTCGAACTGGTTGCCGATATTCTCGGAGCCGCAAAAGGAGCGGACTGTATCGCCACTGTCTGTCCGATGTGCCAAATGAACCTGGAGATCAGCCAGAAAAAGATTTCCAGGATGCGGGGCAAGGCCCTGGAAATAGCGATCGTATACCTGCCTCAGCTTTTAGGCTATAGCCTCGGGCTGCCCCGGGATGGTCTCCGATTGGACCTCAACCTCGCCTTGACGGGCTCCTTCAAGGACCTCCTGGCTGACATGTCAAAACAGGTGGCTGTCCCGGGTCGTTAGGGCAGCGCTTGCAAGGAACGGGAAACAGGGGCAACCATGCTGAAAGGCGCGGGCAAGATTCATAACAGCCCTGTCTCCAGGCTGATGGTCCTGGTGCTGTGATGGAGACGAGCGTGGACACGGACGAGCGAAAAAGGCTCGAAGAACAAATCAGAAAATCCGAGAAGAAGTACCGGGAACTATTCAACAATATTCCTTATCCCATCTTTATCCTGGATAAGGACCTGAAAATTATCGACTGCAACGACATGGTTTTCGGCGTGTACGGATACCGCAAAGAGGACGTTTTGCGGAAGTCCTTCACCGATCTTTTCGAACCGGAAGAAAACCGCGATTTTGCCCGGGAGATCAGGCGGACCAAAACAATGAACCAGGTCCGCCACATCACCAGGTACGGACCTGCCATATACGTAAACATTCGGATAGCGCCTACGGAACACGCCGGAGAGGCGGCGTTCCTCGTCACCACCAGCGACATCACTAAGAGGCTGCTGGTTGAACAGCAATTGATACAGGCAGGCAAAATGGCCATGCTGGGAGAGATGGCCACCGCGATCGTCCACGAACTCAATCAACCGCTCTCGGTTATGAAGACGGCGAGCAGCTTCATTGTAAAAAAGATCAGGAAAGGCGAGCAGATCAGGGAGGAAATTCTTAAGACGATGGCTGAGGAAATCGACAGCCACGTGGACAGGGCCTCGGGGATAATCAACCACCTGCTGGAATTCGGGCGCAAGTCCGAGGTCAAAAGAGAAAAGGTGAATATCAATGAAACTGTGGAAAGGTCCCTCGCGCTTTTCATGCAGCAGCTCAAGCATAGAGAGATCGTGGTGGAAAAAGATTTCCAGTCGGATCTGCCCCCGGTTCTCGCCAACAATAACAGGCTCGAGCAGGTCTTTATCAATCTTCTCGTAAACGCCAGGGACGCCATCGAGGATAAATTCGAAAAATTAGTCCATTCCCCGGAAAAGAAAATTTTTCTAAGGACGCGTCTTTTCGATGGGAAAGTGCGGATTGAGGTGGCGGATACCGGGGTCGGGATCCCCAAGCCGCTTCTTGAAAAGATCTTCGAACCGTTCTTTACTACCAAGCGGGTCGGCAGGGGCACAGGCATCGGACTTTCCATAAGCTTGGGAATAGTCCAGGATTACGAAGGAACCATTGAGGTCGAGACCCGGGAAAGCGTAGGCTCCAGCTTCATCGTGACTTTTCCGGTTTCGAGCGAAGAAGCATAACGGCCCGAAAAGACTTTAGACGAGACTTAAAGGATTTGAGTAAGCGCAGCGCAACCCAACAAGAACTTTTCGAAACGGGTGGAAAGCCTTCAATAAAAAATCGTCCGGCACCGGTGGTAGGGATGTTTTCGGAAAGCATCCATCTGTCCCAGGCCCCACAACCAACTGTCGACCTGCGGGCTGGTAAGGTTGCGGCCCCGGCGCAGGAATTCTTCCTTTAACCGCTCGACCGCCCGTACGGTCATCGCCCGGATTTCTATTTCCTCTTCCGATCCCGCTTCGAGATGTTCCATGGTATCGATTTTGGAGGCGAGTTCGGGGCGGTATGAAATAATCCCCAGTTCGCGCAGCACCTGCGGCAGCTTGTAGTCGGCGAAAGCCGTCAGCCGGTCTATGTCTCTGAACCTGCCCCATTTCTTTCCACCGAAAGCGGTGAAGACGTCGGAGACAAAAAGCTGGGCCCTCTTCCAGAAATATACTTTTTCGCCTCTGTACAGCGCCTCATCACGGAAGCTCGGAAAATGCGAGACGATAAGACATGCAAGTCTTGCCGCGCTGCCGGATGCGGCTTCGAAAAGCGCCGTAATGTCTGCGTCCGGTTGGGCCAGCATTATCGAGCCGGCCTCACGAAGATTTTTCAATCTCTCTGCAAACATTGGAATTTCGTCCCGGGAGGGCGGACCGTGATGGTGGGGGCCATAAAGCGAAAGGATTTCGGTAAGCCCGGTGTCGCTGATGGATGCGAGAAAACGGGGATCGGTTATCGGGACCCCCCGTTCCTGGGCGCGCTTTAGCGCTGCGGCCAAACCCCAATATCCTGAGAAGGCTTCGCCTTTGAAGACTACCGACCAGGCGGGTTTTCCCGGATCGGGCCAGAAGCAGTGGTTCAAAACGTCGAGGATGAAAATCCATCGGACGCTCTGTTCGGTACCATCGAAAAAATGGCAGGGATGTTCCCACGACGGGGACGCTGGGGCGATGTGACCCCACAGGGTGATCGCAGGTCCCAGCCGGTCCGGATGAAATAGGACCGAGCGGCTTTGATCTACCACTCGCTCGACGGAGGAGAGAACCTGGAAGCAGGTCGTCAACGGAAACCCTCGAAAGGGAAATCGCAAGCGGTGAGCGAAAAGTGTAAAGCCGGAAGCATGGGCCGCTGCCTGCCCCATGCTTCCGGCTTTTCCTCTTTTTGCGCTAGGCCGCCGCCTTTTTGTCCATGTAATCGAAGATGTCCTGAACGGTGCGAATTTTTTCGGCTTCTTCGTCCGGGATTTCCGTATCGAAGGCTTCCTCGAGGGCCATCACCAGTTCCACCACGTCGAGGGAATCGGCCCCGAGATCGTCAACTATATTTGCGCCGGGAGTCACCATTTCCTTATCGACTCCGAGTTGGTTTGCAATAATGTTGATTATTTTAGTCTGTTCTGCCGTCATGCTCATTTAATCCTCCTCTGGTTTTTGATAGTCTCTTTGTCACTTTGTTTTAGCCGCGTAACCCGTTCAAATCCGTTTTGAGCGCCGCGCTTCGCAGGACCGGCTGCGCCAATTCTTTTGTCGTCCTTTACGAACCCGTGGAACAAAACTTCCAGCACCCCGGGGAGCTCATCCGAAAGCGGATAGCAACAATCCCTGGCGAGCCATTTCTGGATCACTCCGTGCGCAAAGCCCATGGTCCCGTAGAATACCGTCTGAAAATCTACGTCCTTGAGTATCCCCTGCTGAGTCCCCTCGTAGACCTTCCTTTTGAGATTCGGAACGGCCCGCATAACCTTCTTGAAGTACTGGTCGGGGGAATGTTCGACAAGGTCTAAATCTTCCTGCATGATCAGCCTGTAGAGCCGCTGGTTTCGATCGAAGAATTCGAAATAAATCCGGATGTACTTGGAAATCATCGTGAGTACATCGTCGTTTCCATCGATCACGGCGAGGGCGTTCTCTTCGAGTTCTTCCAGCCTCAACCGCACCAGTTCGGCAAAGAGTTTTTCCTTCGTCTCGAAATGGCGGTAAAGGGTCCCTTTCCCGACTCCGGCCTTTTCGGCGATCTCGTCCATGGTGGCAGGGTGAAAGCCTTTTTGGGAAAAGACTTCCAGCGCCGCTTCGAGCACTCTTGCCTTGGCGTCCTGCTTTGGCAGCAGCGGAGCTGCTTCCTCGATCAGGAGCTTCTCCGTAAGGCACGGGTGGAAAATCGAAGCCGGTATGCCCTTTTTCTGCGCGATTTCTCCCATGATTTCGATCAGAACCGAAAGGCTGGTCTTAATCTGATATTGCCTTGCCCGAAGAGTTGCGCGGAGGTCGAGCAGCCACCGGGCGAACTCATCGATCAGCCTTTCGGGCGGACAGGCCGAAAACTCCTGCGAAACGGCCTCTAGCAGCGCCTGTCTGTTTCCTTTGGCAGCCATTTTTTTCAAAACGGCGGGCAAATCTTGCCTGACCTGATTTTTCCCCACGAACCGGCCCTCCGGATGATACTGACCAGTCCGTCATAAACCACAGCCCCGAGCCAAAGTCAAGAGAGTTTTGACAAACCCCCTGCCCGATTTGCACCCTCACGGCGCCAAAACGCCAGGTGTTGCTCGCGCCTCCCGAATTCCTGCTTTCCTGTTTATAAAATCTTGTGCGGATGTTATGAATTGGCTACACTAATGATTTAAAATACCAAAATTTTGGACAGGAAAATTGGGATGCCCGCTCCGCCGACCGATTCTTTTCACAGAAAGATCGATTACCTGAGATTGTCAATTACCGACAGGTGCAATCTTCGCTGCGTCTACTGCATGCCTGAAGACGGCGTCCCGAAGTGTGAGCACTCGGACATGCTTAGTTACGAAGAAATCGTGAGGCTTGCCCGAATTTCCATATCGATGGGCATATCCAAGGTGCGCATAACCGGGGGCGAGCCCCTGGTAAGAAAAGAAGCTCTCAGCTTGTGTGAAAGCATCGCCAGTGTCCCCGGACTTCGCAGCCTGAGCCTCACAACCAACGGCATTCTGCTTTCGGATTTCGCCGAAGGGCTTTTCCGGGCGGGCGTCAGGCGCGTCAATATCAGTCTCGATACCCTCAAACCGGAAAGGTTTGCGCAAATCGCCAGAAAGGACCTTTTCAGCCGGGTTTGGGCCGGGATCATGGCTGCCCAGCGGGTCGGCTTTTCACCGGTGAAGCTTAACACGGTCATCATGGCCGGGGTGAATGACGATGAAATCGAAGATTTGGCCCGCCTGACTTTCCGGTTTCCGTTTCACGTCCGGTTCATTGAATTAATGCCTTTCGAGCAGTGCGATTACCAATCGCTTTTCATTCCGGCCTTTGAAATCCTCGACAGGTTGCGCCGTGTCGGGCGCTTGGTGGAGTCGAGCGCGGGCGAGAGCAACGGCCCGGCGCTTCATTACGCATTTAAAGGCGCTATGGGCAAAATCGGGATCATCAGCCCGGTGTCGGACCATTTTTGCCCGAGCTGCAACCGGCTAAGGTTGACTGCGGACGGAAAACTAAGGACCTGCCTTTTTTCCGTTGATGAAACCGACCTTCGCGAGTTGCTGCGGCGCGGCGCTTCAGATGGAGAGATTGCCGCCGTGATGCTTGCGGCCATAAACAAGAAGCCTGAAAAGCACCATCTGAGCAACCCGGTCTTTCGTAAGTGTATCTCCAGGCCTATGTTTTCGATTGGAGGATGATGCGCGGGCTGTAAGCCCGCGTTCGTGACCTCGTGGGGGTGCGGGGAGTGGCACCCCGCGCTTGTGCCTTTCGCTTTTTGTAATGGGGCGGAGCCTCGATGAAACTGCATTGCCGCTGGGGGGCGGGTGAACAGAAGTGAATAGTGATCTCGAAAAGATTAGACGGCAAATAGACCGGGTGGATTCGGAACTGGTCCTGCTTCTCAACAGGCGCATGGAGCTTGCCGCTGAAGTGGGCCGGATAAAGGCCTCGGCGGGGCTGCCCACCTTTCACCCGGAACGCGAGCAGATTGTATCGCAGCGCCTCTCGGAGCTTAATCCGGGGCCCTTGTCCGGAGAATCGCTTCGTTCGATCTATCGTGAAATTTTCGCCGCTTCGCGCCTTATGCAGTACAGGCTCCAGGTCGCCTTCCCCGGCCCCGAATGGACGTACTCCCACTTGGCGTCCATTTCGCTCTTCGGCCATTCCGCCGTGTTTCTGCCCTGCTCGTCCCTGGAAGACGTATTCGACAGTTTCCTCAAAGGAAAGGCGCACCTGGCGGTGATCCCCATCGAGGCCTCGCTTCACGGCGGGCTAGGCCAAGGAATCGATCTTCTCTATACGCACGAAGTGCGGGTGGTGAGCGAATGTTACCTCGAGATAGCGCACTACCTTTGCGGCAATGTTGCCGGTCTTGACGCGGTAAAACATGTCTACGGACGACCGGAGGACTTTTCCCAGTGCCGCAGGTGGCTTGCCGAAAACCTCGGCCGGGCCGAATACACGGAGTGTTTTTCCACATCGCGCGCCGCAATGCTGGCAAAAGAGGACCGCAACGGGGCGGCGATTTGCAACCTTTACGCCGCCGAGCGCTATGAGCTTGGCGTTCTCGCCGAGCGGATCGAGGACGTTCCGGGTATCACCGCCCGGTTTCTGGCGCTGGGACACCATGTCAATCCACCCACAGGCAATGACAAGACCTCGCTTCTCTTTGCGGTCTCCGACAAGCCGGGGGCATTGTTCGCAGCCCTTTCCTCCCTCTCTTCGACCAACATGTCCCGCATCGAATCGCGCCCGGACAAGCTTTTTCCGGGGCAGTATCTGTTTTTCGCAGACATTGACGGCCACCGGGACCAAAGCGATATACGGGCGGTCCTGGAGGCCTTGGCACGAAACGTCACATTTTTGAAGATTCTCGGCTCCTACCCCAAAGGGGATCCCGAGAAACCTTTTAGAATTGAAAAGGAAAAGATGCGCACCGCCGGGAAAGAGCAGGTGAGCAGGTGAGCTGTCCTTCATGTTCCGGGAGTGATACACTTTTTAGAAGCGGCATCTGCGGATGTCTTGGCGAATGCTCCCTGGAACGATTTCCCGAATGGCTTAACCACCCCGAGGTCGACCTTTTGGAGTGGAGGATGGACAAATTCGCTGGCACTCGTTCGCCGGCCGAGATGAAATCTTTCTGCGAAGCGCTGCGGGTAAAGCCCAGGCTTCCGCTGATTGCCACAAACAGGCCGGTTCGGCAAATGGGCGACTTTGACGGCCCCGAGGACCTCCGGCTTGGGATGCTCGAGGAGGCGGCCGGATGCGGCGCGGACTGGGTTGATCTCGAACACGACACAAGCGAGGACAACATCGCCCGGTTCAAAAAAACCGGGGCGAGGGTCCTGCTTTCCTGGCACGCCCCCGCCGGAACGCCGTCGACAAAGATTTTGCGCGCTAAGCTTGAAGATATGTGTAAAACGGGGGCCGACGCCTTGAAGATAGCTACTTTGGCCCAATCGGCCGACGATAACCTGAGGGTGCTCGAACTGATTCCCATTGCCCGGAAAGAGTTCGGCATCGACCTGGTCGCATTCTGCATGGGAGCCCTTGGAAAGTGGAGCAGGCCGGCGAGCATATTTATGGGCAGTCCGTGGACATATGCGCAGCTCGAAGGCCAGTTTGCAACCGCGCCGGGCCAGTTCTCAGCCGCCGAGTTGCGCGCGCTGATTCGGGCCCTGATGTAAAAGTTCGTCTATAACAGGAGTCTGCCTTGATCAACAGCATGACGGGATTTGGCCGCAGCCGAAAAGAAGGCGCAGGGTACGCTGTAAACGTTGAAATACGCGCCCTTAACGCGAGGCAGCTAGACATCTCCGTTCGTATTTCGAAAAATTTCTTCGAATTTGAGGATTTGTGCAGAAAGCTGATCTCGGATAAAATTCACAGGGGCCGCATCGACGCTTTCGTTCAGATTGAAAGCGCGGACATCAGGCGAAAGGCCCCGGCTATCAACTTGGAACTCGCTCGCTACTACTGGGCGCAGCTTGAGGAACTTCACCGCGAACTCGGCGCTTCCCAAAGACCCTCTGTCGATCAGCTCCTGAGGGTGCCCTACATTTATGAGGCCTCGGAAGCGGCCATCGACTCGGACGCCGTCAGGGAACCGGTTTCCTCGGCAATGACCGAAGCGCTCGCCCGGGTCCTCCGAATGAGGGAGATCGAGGGCCGGGCTCTTGCAGGCGACTTTATAAACCGGCTGGGGGCGTTGCAAAATGATCTTTCGGTTGTAGCCAACCGGCGTGAGGTCGTTATTGAAGAATACAAAACCAGGTTGAATGAACGGGTCAAACAACTGCTCGCAGGCTCAGAGCCCGATGAAAACAGGCTTCTGCAGGAAATAGCGTTTATGATCGATCGGGCCGACATCAACGAGGAAATAGTTCGACTGGGAAGCCACATCGAACAGGTTCGGTCCCTGCTTGTCGCTCCGAAACCTGCCGACGGCAGAAGACTCGATTTCCTTATCCAGGAGCTTCACCGGGAAGCCAGCACGATCGGGTCCAAGACCTCGGATATGGATATCGTGCAGGCAGTGGTTCGGATGAAAACCGAAATCGGAAAACTCAAAGAGCAGGCGCAAAACATCGAGTGAGACAACATCAGGGTTCTGGGTTTTCAACTGTCCCTGGTAGTTGAAACGGCCGCTTGTTTTACGAAAGGAGCTTAGCTTGGGAGCGAAAAGGGCAAGTCCTTCCGGGAAAAAAACCGCGTTGCCCCGGCAGTCGGTTTTCGAGAGGGCTAAAGAGTGGGCTGCCACAAACACCACCACTGCCGTCGGAGCAGGGGTGGCGATCGTGCTGGCCGCAATTATTGTTTACGGGATCGTTTTGCACGTACGGTCAAAAGAGGCGCGGGCGCGCGCCGAATATGCCTTGATATCGTCCCGGCTCCCCCGGGAAGCTCAAGGCAATGCGGCCAACTGGGAAAAGGCCATCCCGGTTCTGACTAAATTCATCTCGTATTACCCTGACTCGCCCTCTGCCCTCGATGCCAGGATTGAGCTCGCCAAGGGCTACTTCGAGACGAAAAACTATGCGAAGGCGGTCGAGGTCGGGGAAGAAGCCCTGAAAGCTGCTCCCGGCAAAAGCGGCCTTAAACCCCTCATTTTATACCAACTCGGCTATGCCTGTGAGGCTGCGGGAAAGCCCGAGGAGGCGGCAAAAATGTGGAAAGCTCTTAAGCAGCTCGGCGCACCGGCCCTGGAGCGGGAAGCCGACTGGAACCTGGGCCGGATTTACCAGGCGAAAAAACAATTAAATAAGGCGGTGACGATGTATGAGCTTGCATTAGCCGCGCCGGGCGATTATCCTTCCAACCCGCAGATCAATGAGCGGCTTGCTGCAATAAAAACAGCGAAAAAGAAATAAAGGGCTTGTTTTTCCGTTCTTGCTGTGCTATCAATAAAAGCTTGTCTGAAGCTGCGCACTCTGAAGGCGCGCTTTTCCATGGTGAGGTTCCCGAGCGGCCAAAGGGAGCAGACTGTAAATCTGCCGGCGTAGCCTTCGGAGGTTCGAATCCTCCCCTCACCACCACATATCGGCTGTAGGAGATGGTGGCGGCGAAAGCGGCTCATTGTCGTCGGGACTACACAAATGTTGGGTTTGGGACGCCGGGAGCTTTGCCGGTCGGGGTGTCTTCAACTCAGGTGATTCCGTGTTCTCTTCGCGCTTTGAACCTTTTCAAATCCTTTTGTTAGGTTGCAATCTCGAATTGCCCACGTAGCTCAGCAGGTAGAGCACTTCCTTGGTAAGGAAGAGGTTCACCGGTTCGATCCCGGTCGTGGGCTCCACCAGCGGAATGGATTTACGGGTTTAGCGCTCGGGGCGCCCAAAGTGGCCCCGGACGTGCCGTCTTTCGAACGTTTTGTTCATATTATCGAAATCTTTCAGGAGAAAGGGCGATGGCTAAAAAGAAATTCGAACGGACGAAGCCTCATGTAAACGTTGGGACGATCGGTCACATCGACCATGGGAAAACTACCCTTACCGCAGCGATTACAAAGCAGCTTGCAAAAAAAGGCAAGGCCCAGTTCGTTCCCTTTGACCAGATCGACAAGGCGCCTGAGGAGCGCGAGCGCGGGATCACCATTGCTACGGCCCACGTCGAGTATGAGACCGATGCCCGCCATTATGCCCATGTGGATTGTCCCGGCCATGCGGACTACATCAAGAATATGATCACCGGGGCCGCCCAGATGGACGGAGCTATCCTGGTGGTTGCCGCCGACGACGGTCCTATGCCGCAGACCCGCGAGCACATTCTTCTGGCCCG
>JAJYTC010000263.1 GCA_021793275.1 Deltaproteobacteria bacterium
GTAGTTCAGGGTCAGCAGTATGCGTTTGGCAATGTGGCCCACCGAGCGTGAAACGGCAAAGGCCGCCAACATGTAACAGACCGAATGGAGATAAAGCCATACGACGTTGGTGCGGTCTCGGTCCCTGAGTTTTCCGGCGAGCCGAACGCAAAGGAAGGAAAACACGATCATGAGCGCAGAGCCCGCAAGATCGGAGATCCATATCGGGTAGACGGGAAAGCTCATGACGGATGCTCAAACCTGTTCTAAAAGTCGTCGCAGACCCATGTATAAAAACATAATCCCCGGCACGCAGAACAAGTGATCCAGTTTGGCGAAATAGTAGAGCAGCGCCACCTTGTCGGAGCCGTGAACGAAACGGATCCGACAGTTCCATGAGCCGGCATTGATGAGTTCAAACAGGTGCCCGCGTCCATCCAGGTAATGCGCCAGAACTGCATCCATGTTCCACAGGATCAGGAAAAAAGCGGCATATTGGACATAACGCCAACCGGAATCCTCGACCAGGGAACGTTCTCGCAGCCAATAAACCAAAGCGATCAATGAAAAGATGAAAAGAATATGGGCCATCTGGTGGGCGTAAAGTCCCTCCGGAGGCCCATGGACCTGCGTGGCCGTCGCCGTCTGCGCGGACAGGAGTAAATATCCCAGGCTCAGGCCGGGAACAGTAAGGCGGGTTAGCGCCCTACTAACGAGGTGCTTCATAACCGAGATCGCCCCATCTTTCACATGCTCCATCAAACCATATGGAGCAGCGCAAAACATGTGCACCAAATCATTTGCACTGCAACAAAAACGCTTCTTCGAGCCGACGTACCGGGAATAATGCAAAATAACAGATACTCTACACGGAGCGCAAGTTTTCCTTCCACCACTCGCTCATTCTCACTCCCGGTCGGGTCTTCCCGGCGTCTCTGCTGCTTTGAGTCCTCTTTGCCTTGCGCTGCGCCCGAAGTCCCATGAGAAAAAAGGGGCAGGCTCTTTCAGGCTCAAAACGGTCCATGGGAAAAAACGTGGCATGGCGATTGCTCTGCACCGCGGAGATCCGTGTAATCATTATAAACTTTCTACCGGGAGGAATTAATGAATAGAAAAATTGCTCTGCTTGGGGCCGCGTTGGGCATCAGCGCCTCGATGCTTTTTTCAGGCGGTTCGTTTGCCGCTCAGCCTGTTGGTATGGCTGCCGCAGCAGGCCCGGCCGGCGCCGTTACGGCCGCCGGATCGGTGCAGATCAGCCTGGACAAGACTTCTATCCAAAACGGCGGCATTATCCATTTAAGGGGCTCTGCGCCTGCGGGAGTGCCTGTTTACGTCGAGGTTTGGAGCCGCCGGACAGTCCGCGCGGACTATTTCGACACCAAGATGAACAAAAAGACCGGAAACAGACCCTACATTCTCTACATGACAAACGAGTTGCCCGCGTACTACAGGATCCTGGTCCCCACGGACAGGCAGGGCGCGCTGGAGACGGCGAAGGCCAAAGGAAGAAGCTGGAGTTGCCGGGCGGCGCTCAAAAACTGCGGAGCGATTGAAGCTTTCGAGGCGCCGGCTGCGATCCCTATCGAAAGATATCATGTAAGTGTGGTTGGCAGCGTTATCGGCTCGCGCGGCAACCTGCTTCCTGCGATGAGCCCCGAAAAGGATCGTGTGCGGGCGATGCAGCTCTTAAAAATGAGATTCAGACGCCCTGACGCCATCCTTGCCCCCGTTGTCATGACGGAGCCGGACGGAACCTTTACTGCGAAGATAGCAGTGCCGCAGGGATCCCCGGGGGGTACGTTCTTCGTACGGGCCGTTGCGGGCCAAAACGGTGTGACGAGCAAGACATTATCGTTTCAAAACCATATCGCTTTCCCCTATGTTTACCTGAATGTCGCCGGAACCAGCATGGATCTTTTTTGGCCCTTCCTCCTGTCTTTTGTCGTTTGTACCTTTGGCGTGTTGATGGGGGCCGGAGGGGGGTTTATCCTCAATCCGCTGCTCGTTTTAATATGGCCTCTTCCGGCTACGGTAGTGGCCGGCACCGTCATGCCGACCGTGCTTTTCTCCCAGGCCACCGGCATCTACAACTATTCCAAAATCAAGTTCATAAGCTGGAAGCTCGGCATTGCGATCGGCCTCGCAATGCTCCTTGGCGGGTTCATCGGCCCGGAACTCACCGAATTGATCACCCTTTCGCAGTTTAAATTCGTTTTCGGCATAATACTGATCCTGCTCGCCGGCCTTATGGCGTGGCAGACCACCCCCGGATACGTGGCCAGAAACAAGAAAGAGAAAGCGATTTTGGATCAGTTCCAGAAAAAGGCCCGGGAGGCGGCAGCCAAAAGAGCAAAGCCCGAACTCGAGACCGCTTAATCTCTTAAAGAACGCTTTTTACCTTATCCAAGGAGATCGATATGGAAGTTTCCTTCTGGGGCGAATCATTCAAGGTCAATTTGGTTGTCGGATGTATAGGCGGATTTTTGATCGCGGTCTTGGGATCGATGTTCGGGTTTGGAGGCGGTCCGTTCATGGTCCCGCTCCTGACCGTCGTCCTGGGGCTTCCGATGTACCTGGTCGTCGGCAGCTCACTGCTGGCTATCTTCTTCAACACGGTTATGGGAACCGTCCGGCACTTTCAGTTCGGACATTTCGACCTGTTGCTCTTTTGCGCAATGATGCCCGGGGCGATACTGGCAGGCTTTGTAGGACCAAAGATCGCAAAGAAGCTGAGCCCTCTGATGGTTAAGAGGATAGCGGTCCTGGGCCTTTTGATCCTGGGTGTGCGTCTTCTCTTCTAACATACCGGGCCCCTGTTTCGGGAAAGGGCGATAGACAAAAAGCGCGGGGAGCTTTGCTCCCCGCACCCCCACGGGGTGATTTGTCCGCGGACATGCGCTCGGACGAAGAGCGAAGGTTGACAGGAGTTCTTGGCTTTTGGTAAAATTTGAGCCGGTTTGGTCTACTCATTCAACCCACTCGAGGTCAGGAAATTGCCAATTTACGAATTTCGGTGCGCAAACTGCGGCAAGATAGAAGAATTCATTCTTTCGGGAAGCCGGCAAATCGAGATGAAGTGCGGCGCATGCGGCGGCGAGGAACTGGAGAGAATTATCAGCAGAACGAATTTCGTCATGGGATCGTCGGGTTCGCCCGGCGGTGCGGGTCCTTCGGCGACCACGCGCTCGTGCGGTCCCGGACAATCATGCACCTCCATAGAACTGCCCGGCTACACTAAATAGAAAGGGAAAAGCGGAAATCGCCCGGGATCAATCCGGCGTTTCCTTTTTCCCCATCTTATCGACCAGCCTGTCGTAGTAGACCTGGTTTTTCTCCAGTGAAAGCGAACTGCGGCGGGACATGTTCAGCTTCATGATAAGGTAGTTAAGCTTTTTAATCTGGCGGTACTTTGCCTTCGCATCCTTTTCCCCGGCGAGCAATTCTTCGATGGTTAAAATTTCTTTTCTAAGCTCGAGTTCGGGCGGCAGGCAGTCGGCGTTTTTCAAAATTTTGTGTGCAAGGCGGATGTCCGCCGGAAGATGCCTGTCATCTTCGATCCGGAGCGGCTTCCCTTTGCCCGGCAAATCCTCGAATTCGCCGTTATCCATGGCTTCCTGGATTTTTTTCTCCGCAATTTTATTGAATGCT
>JAJYTC010000081.1 GCA_021793275.1 Deltaproteobacteria bacterium
GGCGCCGATCGATACTTTGACTCCGACGCCAAGGGCTACGAGCAGGGTGAGTACTGCGAGGTTGACGACGGTGCCAAGCCCCCCGACCACCAGGAACTGCGCAAGATGAGACCAGGCGCCGTACTTGTGTATAAACAGCCGCCTGATGTGCTTTATATACCTGGCCTGCTCGGTAAGTGTAAGTTTGCTTTTGCCCGATTTGCGGTCGGAGAAATGGAATGGAATTTCTTTGACTCGCTTGCACTCGCACTTGACGATGAGCTCGAGGCCGATTTTATAGCCGATGGGGTTCAGGTGGTCCGCTACGCGTTCGTAAGCAGTGCGCGGGAGCGCAAAGAACCCGCTCATTGGATCTCTAACGTTGGTGAAGGGTATCGCCAGTAAAGTTGCGACCTTGCTGTTCAGCCGGCGGAAGGCTCCCCACTCCTCGGATGTCGATCCACCCTTGACATAGCGTGATCCGATGGCGAAATCATGGCCCTCCGTCAGCGCCTCAATCAATGCGGGAATGGATTCGGGCGGATGACTGAGGTCTGCATCCATGACAACGATCACATCTGCCCATGCGCGCTTTAACCCATCGCATACCGCCTTGCTGAGTCCCCTGTCGGTTGTTCTTATGAACAGTCGTATCCAATCTTCGCGGAGGCCTGCAATCAGTTCTGCGGTTCCGTCCCCGCTGTCATCGTCCATGATGAGGAGTTCGAGGTCCATACTGTTATTTCGACGGAGATCTCTTAGGCGGTCTATC
The DNA here is from genome assembly GCA_021793275.1 of Deltaproteobacteria bacterium. Taxonomy (GTDB): domain Bacteria; phylum Desulfobacterota; class Syntrophobacteria; order Syntrophobacterales; family Syntrophobacteraceae; genus SbD1. The sequence goes on from JAJYTC010000081.1 coordinate 752, forward strand.
AGGAATGGCAGGTTTTCCACCTCCTTGTAGGTGGGCACGATTACCGAGATTGCAGGCCGTAGCGGCGCCTGCGGGTCGGGTTCGTGTTCCTGTTCCTGAATGTCTTTTCGTTCCACATCTTTGGTTCGCATTTCAGTTGGTCCGGGGAGTATATGGTCCATTTCCCGCCAATTCTTACGGCTTGACCGTATTGTTTTTCTCGTGGCCAAAGTTTGTCCCCATTCCGGCGATTAAACATGATCTCCTTCGAATTCTAACAACATACAACCCGCCAAGGGAATACGCAAGTGTAACGCGAATGGGCCTGGCTTTTCAACTTTGGTATTCTTCCATGGCGCTTTCCCTTTCCGTATCAAAACTTCCTGGCCACTGTAGCGGTGAACCGGCTCGGCCGCCTCAACCTATCTGAACCGCCAGCATAGACATGGAGCCTCCATCGATTCCCTCAACCGGGAAACTTGGTTGTTCCCCTTTGTCGGCCATACCCAGCACGTAGAGCAAAGGCAGGTAGTGTTCCGGGGTCGGGATTGACAACGCCGCGTCTCGACCCGGGCTCTCGTAGTCGATCAATGTCGCATCATCGCGCACGGACAACAGTTCCCGCACCCGTTGTTCGAATCGTTCCGCCCAGTCGTAAGCGAAGGGGCGCCGAGCCTCCCAGGAATACATGGACAGGTTGTGAACAATGTTGCCGCTGCCCACGACCAGCACGCCCTCCTTACGGAGCGGCGCAAGTCTTTTGCCGATTTCGTAATGAAACTCTGCAGGCCGACTTACGTCCATGCTTAGCTGAACGACCGGAACATCCGCGTCCTGGAAGACATGGCGCAAGATGCACCAGGTCCCGTGGTCCAGGCCCCGGTTTTCGTCAAAGACGACTTTTTCCGGCGAAAGCAGCTCCCTTACCGAAGATGCCAGCTCAAGACTGCCCGGCGCACGATATTCGATTCGGTACAGCTCTTCGGGAAAGCCGTAGAAATCGTGTATCGTTGCCGGCGAAGGATTGGAGGTTACTGAAAACCCCCTGCCGCACCAATGCGCGGAAACCGCCAGGACGGCTTTCGGGCGCGGAAACGACCTGCCTGCCTCGCTCCATCCTTTTGTGTAAGCGTTTTCCGTTAGCGTGAGCATGGGATTGCCATGCCCAAAGAAAATGGTCGGCATCAAATCAGTCATTTCCATACCTCCATGCTCCGATCTTTTGTGCCTGCAGCGCCCGTCGCCTGTCCCCACGAACAGCCGCACAGGTCGCAGGTATACTCATCGGCGCAGCCGCTGCGCAGGGTGCAACTGTGAGAGCTGCACAGGTATCCGGTGCCGCAACGGTTACAGGCGCTGATGGAGTTTGCCGAATCGGGAAGAGCGCAGCTCCCGCAAACGAGCAGGTCGCCCTGGTAAGTGCATCGGCCGTACCTGCTCACGGACTCGCTGCAGCCCGCCGAAGCAACGCCCGTTAAGAGAAATGGAATTACGATTGTCGTGCCCAGAAGGACCATCACGGCGAATAAGCTCACTCTGGTGCTGCGCATGGAAAACTCCTTACATTTCAATTTTTTCAAATATAATCAGCCTATATTCCCGTGTCATTTTGGAGGATCGTCGAGGTGGAAAAGACGCAGGCTTCTCATCGCAGGCTATAGAGATTACATTGGTTTCCACCTGGATAAGAAGGTCCCTGTTGCGGTTCGAAAGGATTGCGATTTCAAATGAAAAAGAGTGTAAGCATAGCGGTCGTATGGATATTTGTCTTTTTTTCTACATCCTTAGCCTCTGCTTTGCCGGCAGCGCCGTTGCCTCTGGGCGGAACTACGTGGACCGGAAATAGTATAGCCCTGGTTACGACTGCCGGCACGATCACGGATAAAAATAGACTGAGGATCTACTTTATGGAAAATCCGGGAAAACCTGACCTCCTGTATGGGACTTTGACATTCACTCCTTCCGGATTCATTCAGGTCCCCTTTACCGCCGTAAGACACGGAAACTCGCTGTCCATAGTGGCTCGCACAACAGGAATAGGCTACACCGGAGCAATCTACCTGATCAAGGCTGATATCGTGCAATTTTATAAGCGCAAAGGGATGGCCGCCGCATTCGGGACCATGCAGATCAGGGGGAAAAGCCTGGAAGACGGCAGCCAGTTCGAAGGCGCTTTGACTGAATAAATGTCTCGTACTCGAGAGCCCCGTCTTGTCCGGCAGCCTACGCGCCCCCGCCCATGGATACTTACAGCGCTCCGGTCGTGGCCGAGCGGCCGATCCGGCGTGTATTACTATCACCCCTCATACCATCCTAAGGACATGAAAATAGATTTCTCGCCAACTGGGGCGAAATGCGTCCTGTTTTCTGGCGGAGAGCCGCGCCCCGAGCTTTTGCAGTGGCGCATATCCTCATGACAACCCCGCGCGGACTTCAAAAATCCTCAAGAAATCTTTCCGGATGTCCGATAGGAGTTGATAAGGAGTTCATTGTGACTTAGTATACAGGTTACTGTTATGCCTGTTGTAAGCTCGATGGATTCTGCCGGCAGGGCTTTCATTCCCATCTGATCCTGGAAAGAACATGGCAAACACAGACGACCTCCTCATTACAACGTGCAAAACCATGATAAGCACGATCCTTTCATGCCTGGACAACGCGACGAGGGGTACAATTTACAAGATCGGGCTCATGCCCGAGCTGACCGCCGTGCGTGTTTTATCAGGCGCCAGAAAACCGGGTTCCAACAAGCTGACATGGGGTTTGCCCGTAGTCTCGGAATATAATTCCCCCGGTAAAAAATGGGAGATGTACAGGGACCTGCCGGGCCGCCCCCTCGAAGCGATGGGATGGTGCGTGGAAAAGCAGACGAGCTGGACGGCGGACAATCCGATGGAAGACCCGCGCAGCGTCAGGAAGCAGATTTCCGGCGAGCCCGAGGACGAATTCCACATGGAGCCGGTATTGGTTCGGAAAAAGAGCTTGTATGGTCGTTCGCAAAATCTCCAATATCCGGTCGATTGGCAGGGCAACCCCGTCTGGATGGACAGCGAATACGTGGTGAGCGCCGTTGTGAAGATACATTTCCAGCCAGGGTCGTTGAGGGGCGGCGACCGTTCTACGGTAGTCGTCCACAACCTGGCGCGGAGCCTTGGATCGGAACTGCTTTCGCTGTGGTTTAGAGAAAAGCTCTACCTGGCGGGCAAGGAGTTTGAGCGTCAGCGGCTCCAGAGTTGCGAGATCCTGGCTCATGAGCTGAGAAACACGCTGGTCAAACTCGGGTTTGTATTCTCGGCGATAAACGCGCAGATAGGCATTCTCAGGGAAAGCTGGGAGAAACTGCTTCAACAGCACCGGCCCGAGCTTGAGTGGAAGGAACCGCTTCTTGATGAGTTGTGCGACGTTCTGAGCGAAAGGGTAGGGGAGTTGCATTCTTCGGCCGAGTTGCTTAATTTGGGTCAGAAGCTGCTCGCCGAACAAAAAGAACTCGCGGCATTGTATCTCTCTCCTTTCCAGGATCGGGAGTGGGTGAAAAACAAGATTTATCCCAAGTGGGAAAAACTTCTTTCGGCAACTGACCTTTGGAATAGAGCCCAAATCGAGTCGTTGCTTGATCGCCTTGAAAACGCGTTATCCACAGGAATCAGCTATGATCCTTCCAACAATATCGACGGCTTGCCTGTGGAACTCCTGGACAGGTGGTCAAAACTTGCATATGTGCAGATAACATCGGGTAATCTGTTCCAATTGGACGAAGCGATCCGGTTGTTGGAAGAGCCGGTCCTGCCGGTTTTTCACAAAGAACAGATGCTGAGAGTGCTAAAATCATTGAGGGCCATCGTTTATACGATTCCGGAAGTCGAAGGAAAGGCGAACAGCATTCTTCAGTCGCTGAGGTTCGGGAACCGGGCCGAAGATCAATATAACTTTGGACCCGATGTCCTGGGTTTCGAGTACGATGAAGAATTGGGAGTGGGTTTGGCTGACTGAGCCGAAGGGAGCTTGGCTGTCTTGTTGGCTCCCCGGTCAAAGTGTCGGAATTATGTATAAGCGCTTCTTTGATGCGGCGGGTGATCCGCGTCTGGTGTCGAGTGGATGCGGACGCATACTTGATGTGAACCATGCAGGCGTGGAGCTGTTAGGTTATTGCTCCAAAAAGGAATTGCTCGACCTGGAAAACGTTTGCGCGCTGTTCTCCGATCCCGAAGCGGGACGTGAGTTCCAAAGGCGCCTTGAGGCCGTGGGGGTTCTTAAAGACTTTGAAGCCGCGTTGAGGAAAAAAGATGGGACGGTTTTCTGCGCGGCCATTACGGCGACACTTTCCTTCGAAGAAGACGGTTCGGTTTGCTGGGAGGGCGTGCTCAGGGACATAACCGGATTTAAGGAACTCCAGGGCGCATACCTGGAGGTGGGAAGGAAGAACAGGGAGCTTTCGGAGTCCGACCGACGCATCAGGGAACTCAATCGGCACGTGCTCGACATGCTGATGATAATGTCCCACGACATTCGGGGCCCTCTTGTTTCCATGGCCGCTACGTTAAAGTTGCTCCTGCGCGGTTCTTTCGGACGCATGGACGAATCGGTGTGGAATACGGTCTCGGACCTTATGGCGAGGGTCCGAAACCTCATCGGCATTGCCGAGGAGTGCCTCGGGAGCGCACATTCCATCGATGGAGCGCTTCTAAAGAAAAGGGAATGGATCGATCTGCGGCAGGACATCATAGACCCGGTGCTCGATGAGATATCCAATGAAATCGAAGAAGGGCGGATAGTGATCGATAATCGGCTGGGCGCCATTCCGGCCAGGACCATTCCCATCAGCTCCGATATGGCGTGGTTGAAGCCCGTTTTCAGAAATCTTTTCAAAAACGCCATAAAGTATGGTGGAAAAGGCTGTACGATTGCTTTCGGTTTTCAGGATCACGGAACTTTCTACCGGCTCAACGTGTACAACAGCGGCCTTCCGATTCCCGAGGAATACAGGGACAGACTTTTTACCCAATTTTCTCATATCGACGACGGGGCCGAGAAAAAGGACGGCTTCGGCATGGGTTTGTATCTGATACGGAAAATTGTCCGCAAACACGAAGGCGACATGTGGTACGAGCCAAGACAAAACGGATCGGACTTCATTTTTATCCTCCCCAAGTAACCACAATACTATCCATCTTGAGGATTTGAATTCATGATTTCGGTTGCCAAGATAAAGAAGGCTGCCTCCATTCTCAAGGGGCGCGTTATCCGCACACCCCTGGTATATTCGCCCACATTCAGCAAGGTTGCGGGGTTCGAGGTTTATCTCAAGCTCGAGAATCTCCAGGAGACCGGATCGTTCAAAATTCGCGGCGCAACCTGTAAAATCCTTAGCGAGTTGGATCGGATCGGCAAACAAGGGGTCGTAGCGGCATCTGCAGGCAATCATGCTCAGGGCGTCGCCCTGGCGGCGAGCCGGGCGGGGCTGCCCTCGACCATCGTAATGCCCGAATGGGCTTCGATTTCCAAACAGGAGGCGACGCGCGGATACGGCGGAAGAGTCATTCTGGAAGGGCAGAGTCTGACCGATTCGCTGCGAAAGGCCTTGGAGCTGGCAAAAGAGGGCATGGCCTTCATCCATCCGTTCGACGACCCGGCGATTATAGCCGGCCAGGGAAGCATCGGGCTGGAAATCATGGAAGATCTGCCGGATGCGGATGTGATAGCCGTTCCGGTGGGCGGCGGGGGCTTGATATCGGGAATTTGTGTCGCAGCGCATGCGGCCAGGCCCGAGGTCCGAATAATAGGGGTTCAGGCCGAGACCTGCCCTTCAGCCCTTAAGGCCGTTGAAACGGGCGAAAGGGCCGAGGTCGAGGCGCTCGCTTCCATCGCAGACGGAATAACTGTAAGGCAGACCGGCTCTATTGCTTTCGATATAATCCGAAAAGAGGTCGACCGGATTATGTTGGTGGGCGAAGACCGTATCGCGGAAGCCGTGATCATGCTTCTCGAACGCAAAAAGATCCTTGCCGAAGGGGCAGGCGCGGTATGCGCGGCTGCTCTTCTGGGCGGGCAGATCGAGGCGCCTGCCGGAGCAAAGGTCGTGCTGGTCGTTAGCGGGGGAAATATCGATATCTCGCTGCTGGACAGGGTTATTCGCAAGGGCCTTTCATGGAACGGGCGCATAATGCGGTTCAAAGTGCTGCTCGATGACGAGCCGGGCGCCCTTGCCAGGCTCCTGATGATCATTGCGGCGGCCGGGGCCAACGTTCTGCAAATCTATCACAACCGGGGAGGCCCCGATGTGCCTGTTCGCCAGACCCGGGTCGAGCTTGAAATCGAAACGCGTAATTTTGCACATATCCGGGAAATAGGCGCTGCTCTTGGAGAAGCGGGGTACAATATCGAGCTGAGTGGAGGCGGTTCGGGCCGTTAGCCGCTGATTTGATCAGATGTTCGAATTTGAGGCCCGTGGGGCTGGAACCTGCCGCTTGCAAACGTCAAGACAAAGGGTCTTTTCGTTGTCGGCTGGACCGCTTTGTGGGGACGACTGATCTTTGCGCTATCTCGATCAGCGAGCGAAGCGCTTTATTTACTGCTTCCTCAGTTGGAAATGCCTTTGCGACATCCGGGCTGAGCATTACCAAATTGGTCCCTTCCCGATAAGCTTCCAGATATTTTCCTCGAACGCCGGGCCCCAAGTCTTCACGGCGATACTCCGGACGCAGTTCGTCAATCTCATCCTTTTTCATATATAATCCTTTCCTGACGGGTTAAAGGTCGTGCGCTGATTATCCTGGTCCGTCCCTCTCGAAAAGTGTGCGAGACAACCAGGAGCCGCTCCAGTCTTGAGAGGCCAAATGTAAGGTAACGGTCTTCGTCGAAGGAATGATCCGGGTCGGCGAAGGTGATGGCCAGAGGATCGGCAAAGACCGTTGATGCCTCTTTAAATGTAATCCCGTGCTTTCGTTTGTTCTTAACCGCCTTTCCTGGGTCCCATTCAAATTGCATTTTATGCCTTGCCTATATGATAACTCACAACGAGGGGCCGCTTTTCCTAAAAATGTGTCATTGCTCGTGGTCAGAAAAAGAAGGTAACATTTCCATTCTAGCACAGCATTTGGCACGTCAGGTGTAATTTTGGTTTTTGCACCTTTTTGCGATTTTAGACGAGTATTAATAAAGTTCGCGTAAATCGAACCGCGAGGTTTACCCGGTTTGCTGTAGCAGCCAAGGTTCAGGCAATATCCCGCGTGCCCGAAGAGCGTCGTCGCGCAACTCTGTTCTCCTTTGAACGAGGGCGCTCTTCTGCGTGGGGTTCTGTGAGATTTCGGCATCCGTGCGCACGCCGTTTTTATTTTGAAACGCACGGTTGAAGCTGCACATGCTCCCGGGGGCGTACTGAGCCAACGGTGCAAAGCATGGCGGAGGGGTTTCGATCCAGCCTGTGCCACCACCCGGCGCGGTCGCTACAGCCACAGCAGGGCGCCGTTTTCACGGAGCCATTTCCTGCTTTGCCGATGGTCTGGAAGAAAGGCGCCGACAAGCGACCAGTACTCTTCGGAGTGGTTGTGATGGACGAGGTGGCAGAGTTCATGAACTATGAGGTAATCGAGGACGTTTTCGGGCGCCATTATGATGTTCCAGGCAAGACTGATTCGCCCGGTGATCGAGCAACTGCCCCAGCGAGACTTTAGTGATTTGATCGTAACCTGCCCGGGCTTTACGCCGATCCGGGCGGCATAGAGGGTGGTCTTTTCTCTTATTTGGGCCAGGGCGCGTGAAACATACCATTCCATGAGACGCTCTTTTACCTTCGAAGGCCCAAGCGGAGCGTCCTCCGCGCAAAGACGCACGCAAATATACCCGTCTGCCGCCACGACCTCCGGGCGATTTCCCTGTTCGACACGCAGGGTATATTCCTTGCCCAGGTAAAGCAGCGTTTCGCCGGTTTCGAACCTCTTTTCCCGGACCTGCCGGTTCCTCTGGAGGTTGGCCTGAAATGCTTTTCGGACCCAGTCGGATTTTTGTTCGACGAACCGGGCTATCTTTGCCCGGGGATAAGTTGCGGGAGCATGCACTACGACCCGATTGTCAGGATGGACGGTTATTGAAAGCGTTTTTCTCCTGGCGCTTATCCTTACCTGGTAGCTGAAATCGAATTCTTTCACGCCCCTCATCCGCTAAGAGTTATCCTGAACAAAACCTTCGGTTGTCCGGCCGTTTCGGGAAAGTGTCGAGCCTGATCGCGATTTTCGGGCGAAATTAGCCCATTTTTGCGATAAATGGAACATTGAAATGTTCGGGCCATTATCTATGGCCAAAGCTCCTTTATTGGAGTATATTAAAAAGTTACCGCGCCGCTACACACATCCTGGACGGCAAAACTTTCACCCTGAGAAGCATTATGGAGTATTTTATTTCAGAAGGAAAAACCATGTCGTATTTGCAGCAGATCGACCCTGAGATAGCAGAAGTCATCGAGGAAGAGGAAAAACGCCAGAAGGGCCGCCTGGAATTGATCGCATCTGAAAATTTTGTCAGCAGGGCTGTACGGGAAGCCCAGGGATCGGTCCTTACGAACAAATACGCGGAAGGCTATCCGGGCAGAAGATATTACGGCGGGTGCGAATACGTCGATGTTGCCGAGAAACTGGCGCAGGAGCGGGCCAGGAAGCTGTTTCACGCCGATTATGTAAACGTTCAGCCCCATTCGGGCTCTCAGGCGAATATGGCCGTGCTGTTCGCAGCGCTTCAGCCGGGCGATACCATTCTGGGAATGGATTTGCGGCAGGGAGGCCATCTCACTCACGGAAGCCCGGTGAGTTTTTCAGGCAGGCTCTTCCGGGTTGTCTCCTACGGAGTGAGGCGCGATACCGAGCAAATCGACTACGACCAGGTCGAGCGCATGGCCGTCGAGGAACGGCCCAAGCTGATAATAGCAGGGGCCAGCGCATATCCGAGGATCATCGATTTCGAACGATTCGCCGCAATAGCAAAAAGCATCAGCGCTTACCTTCTGGTGGATATGGCCCACATTGCCGGCCTTGTAGGGACCGGTCTTCATCCGAATCCGATGCCCTTCGCCGACTTCGTAACCTCGACTACGCATAAAACCTTGAGAGGGCCTCGAGGAGGTTTGATCCTGTCTCACCAGACTTACAGCAAGATGCTCGACAGCCAGATATTTCCCGGAATTCAAGGCGGACCGCTCATGCACGTGATCGCCGCAAAGGCCGTTGCCTTTCGGGAGGCCCTCCAGCCCGGATTCAGGCGATACCAGGAGCGTGTTCTCGCCAACAGCAGACGGCTTGCCGAGGTCCTGGCCGGCCATGGCTTCCGGCTCGTCTCGGGCGGGACCGACAATCACCTGATGCTTGTGGATCTCACTCCCCGGGGGCTGACCGGAAATATCGCCGAGGAAACCTTGGACAAGGCGGGCATTACCGTCAATAAGAACTCCATACCTTTCGACGTGCGAAAACCCAGCGTGACGAGCGGCATAAGGATCGGGACTCCCGCCCTTACGACACGCGGAATGGGTCCGGAACACATGGAAATAATCGGGGACCTGATGCATCGGGCCCTCGATTCGGTAGGCGACGACGCCAGGTTGAAATCCCTTGCCTGCGAGGTCGCCGAGTTTTGTTCCGGTTTTTCCCTGCATGCGGAGAACGTGATATGCTGAGTCGGACATGGAGAAATGGCTCTGAGCGATCCTGATATCTTTTTCATGAAAAAAGCGCTGCGCCTTGCAGCCATGGGCGCCGGCATGACCAGCCCCAACCCTCTGGTTGGGGCGGTTGTCGTAAATGGGGGCGCTATTGCCGGAAAGGGTTATCATAGAGAGTTCGGCGGCCCGCACGCGGAGGTGAACGCGATTGCCGATGCCGGTTCGGAGGCCCGGAGCGGCGTTTTGTACGTGACTCTTGAGCCGTGCAACCATTACGGGCATACGCCTCCATGCACCAAAGCGATCCTCGATGCGGGAATCGCGCGGGTTGTAATCGGGATGGGCGACCCGAATCCCGGAGTTACAGGCGGGGGAGCCGAAGTTTTAAGACAGGCCGGGATCGAAGTGAGAGCGGGCGTTCTCGAACGGGAATGTAGAGCGATCAATCAACCATTCATAAAATACGTAACCACCGGGCTTCCGTATGTAACGCTCAAGTCCGCCGCCACTCTCGACGGCTTCATCGCCACATCGACAGGCGAATCCAAGTGGATCACCGGCGAGTCCGCCCGCCGGTTTGCCCACGTGATCCGCTCGCGTGTGGACGGGATCGTGGTCGGCATCGGAACAGTCATCGCCGATGACCCGCATTTGACGGCGCGACTGCCCGGAAAGAAAAAATACCGGCAACCCATACGAATCGTTTTGGATACCGATTTGAGAATTCCGCCCGGTTCCCGGCTGGTCCAAACAGCTTCATCTTCTCCGGTTTGGATCGTTTGCGGTCCGGACGCCCCCGAGGCCCGCGAAGAAGTTCTGAGAGTAGCGGGCATCCGTGTAATAAGACTTCCGGCGGTAGATGGAACCGTCGATGTGCCGGGCCTGCTTAAAGAACTGGGGCAAAACCGCATATCGAGTCTTCTGGTTGAAGGCGGCGGGCATGTGTTGGGCTCTTTTATCGAGAGCGGTTACGCCGACGAATTCTATTTTTTCTATGCGCCTAAAATCCTCGCCGATCCCGAGGGGGTTTCGATGCTCTCGGGCGGTCCGAGGCTAAAAATAGCCGATTGCGTTAAGGCGCATGGAATTAATATGAGGAAACTCGGAGAGGACCTGCTAATAAACGGCAGGCTTCGAGAGCGGCTTTATTGAAATTCGGCTTCTTCGGGCTAAAGCCGGTAAGGGGAGTGAGCGGATTATGTTTACCGGTCTTATAGAGGGGACCGGGACGCTGCTGCGTACGGAGCGTCACGGGCCGGATGCGCGCATGGTGATAAGTCCCGGCTTCCAAATGGATAAACCGGTTTTGGGAGAAAGCATAGCGGTTGACGGGGCGTGCCTGACGGTTATCGATTTCGACCGCGCTTCTTTCGGGGCGGACGTTTCCGCCGAAACGCTGGCCAGAACGACGCTCGGGCGCAAAGCCTCGGGGAGCAGGGTCAATCTCGAAAGGGCACTGAGGCTTGGAGATCGCCTGGGCGGTCACCTGGTTACCGGACATGTTGACGGGATCGGGGTCTTAAAGGAGCGAAAGCCCGAGGGGCGGTCTTTGCGGCTGGCCTTCGAGGTATCGCGCGAAATCATAAAATTTGTCATCGAGAAAGGATCGATAGCGGTGAACGGGATCAGCCTGACGGTAAACGGGGTCTGCAGCACCGGTTTCGACGTCAATATCGTTCCCCATACGGCCTCGATGACCACGCTGGCCGACCTCCAGATCGGCGCGCAAGTCAATATAGAGACGGATCTGATTGGAAAGTACGTCCACAGGCTGGTAAATTTGCGGGAAGGCGCATCGGAGGAAACCGGTGGTGGGAAAGGGGTTGACCTCGATTTACTGAGGCGCCACGGATTTGCGTGAAGCGGGCGGAAAAAAACGAAGCACAGCAAACGCGGGGAACCACTCACCCCCCCCCGCACCCGGGAGTCCGGGCCGCCGGCGCCGCTCCCGCGATGATTTGTTCGTGGACATGTTGAAGAGATTATTCGAATTATGTTATAGGACAACGATTCCAATATCTGAAAAGGAGATACGCAGATGCCTTTGGCGACGATTCCCGAGGCTCTTGAAGATATCAGACTGGGTAAGCCGATTATTCTGGTCGATGATGAAGATCGTGAAAACGAAGGTGATTTGTGCATTGCCGCGGAGAAGGTTACGCCCGAAGCCGTTAATTTCATGGCCAGGTTCGGACGCGGTCTGATCTGTCTTGCTCTTGCGCCGGAAATGGTCGATCGGCTTCAACTCCCGATGATGGTTGCCATGAACAAGTCGCCTTTTCAAACGGCGTTCACCGTGTCCATCGAAGCGCGCAAGGGGGTTACGACGGGCATCAGCGCCGCGGACAGGTCTCACACCATCCTCACCGCCGTAAGCGATGATGTGAAGCCTGAAGACCTGGTTAGCCCGGGTCATGTTTTTCCGCTTCGCGCCAAAAAAGGCGGCGTCCTGGTAAGGACCGGTCAGACCGAAGGGTCGGTCGATCTGGCCAGGATTGCCGGGATGAAGCCCGCCGGGGTCATTTGCGAGGTCATGAACGAAGACGGGACCATGTCGCGAATGCCCGACCTGGAGATCTTCGCGCGTGAACATGACCTCAAAATCGTAACTATCGCGAGCCTTATCCAATACAGAATGAAGACGGAGCTGTTCGTCCACAGGGCGGCGACGGCCGTGCTGCCAAGCGCGTTTGGAGGCGAATTCAAGGTAATGGCCTACACGAACGATATCGACGAACATTGCCACCTCGCATTGGTCAAAGGTGAGATCGACCCGGAGGATGAGGTCCTTGTGCGGGTCCATTCGGAATGTCTCACCGGCGATGTTTTCGGCTCTCTTCGGTGCGATTGCGGCGCACAGCTTCATGCGGCCCTGACACAGATCGGGCGGGTCGGAAAGGGCGTTCTTCTCTACATGCGCAATCATGAGGGACGTGGTATAGGCATTGTGAACAAGATCAAGGCCTACGCTCTTCAGGAAAAGGGCTACGATACGGTCGAGGCCAACGAGGCGCTGGGGTTTGAAGCCGATTTGCGCGATTATGGAATAGGCGCACAAATGCTCGTCGATCTTGGCGTCAAGAAAATGAAGCTGATGACCAACAACCCCACCAAAATCGTGGGGCTTCAGGGGTACGGCATCACTGTAACCGAAAGAGTGCCGCTCGAAATTTCGCCAAACGATTGCAACCGCCAGTATCTAACCACAAAATGCTTTAAGATGGGTCATATATTGAGCTGCGTATCCGCGGAGGAGGAAGCTTCATGAGGGTTTTCGAAGGGAAACTGCTGGCCAGGGGCCTCAGGTTCGGAATCATCGTCAGCCGGTTTAACGATTTTATCGGGGACAGGCTCCTGGGAGGGGCGCTCGATGCTCTCAAAAGAAGCGGGGCCGAAGAGCAAAATTTGGACGTCTTCAAGGTCCCCGGGGCGTTTGAAATACCCCTCGTTGCAAAAAAGGCGGTGGAAAGCGGCAAATATGACGCTTTAATCTGCCTTGGCGCCGTCATCAGGGGAGCAACGCCTCATTTTGATTACGTTGCGGCGGAAGTGTCCAAAGGGATCGCAAACGTGGCCCTTGACGCAGGGGTCCCGATCAGCTTTGGAGTGCTCACCACCGACACGATCGAACAGGCGATCGAACGGGCCGGCGCCAAGGCCGGGAACAAGGGCTGGGACGCTGCATACGCAGCCATTGAGATGGCTAACCTGATAAAGCAGATGTCGGCTTGAGCGCAGCGGTTATATGCGCCGCAAACACCAGCGTGGAACGATTTTTTTTTTGAGCATGATATTTTAATAGATTGAGTCGAGTTTTTTGAAATGGGTCAGCGGCGCAAATCCAGAGAAATCGCATTGCAGATGCTCTACCAGATGGAGATGACTTCACAGTCCCCCGAGGAGATCATCGATTTGTACAATGAACTGTCGTTGGGCGGTAAGGACGGGACTTCGGAACTCTCCGAAGCGGTTCGTCCGTTTGCCGAGCATCTCCTCAACGGCGTCTATTTCCACCGGGACGAACTTGACAACATGATTGCCGGCGCCTCTGAGAACTGGCGTCTCGAGAGGATGTCGATAATCGACAGGAACGTTTTGCGGATTGCCCTCTTCGAGATGCTCCACTGCCGGGAAATCCCGCCAAAAGTGTCGATAAACGAAGCCATCGATCTTGGGAAAACGTTTGGCAGCCCAGATTCGGGCGCTTTCATCAACGGGATACTCGACCACCTTCTGCAGCAAGTGAACCGGGTTCGTGAAGAACAAGCCTCGGGCGCATAGCGTAGCACGAGGAGCCCTTTATGGCAGTTTCCCGTTATATTATCAATATATTTGAAAAACATCTCATTTTGGCTGTTTTTTTACGGCGCGGGCAGCTCATGGCCCGCTGGAGAAAAATCTCATAGGAGGCGAAATTGAGTTTTGCCGTTGCACTGGGCGGAAAAGGCGGGACAGGAAAAACTACCATAGCGGGTCTACTGATTCAGTACATGCTCGACCATGGTATGAAGCCTTTGCTCGCCATTGACGCCGACTCCAATTCGAATTTGAACGAAGTCCTGGGGGTGCCGCTGGAGGAGACTCTTTCGGATGCCCGCGAAGACATGAAGACAAAAGTCCCTACGGGCATGACCAAGGACATATACATGGAGATGAAGGTCGAACAGGCCCTCATCGAGGCCGAAGGGTTCGACCTGATCGCCATGGGCCGTCCGGAAGGCCCCGGCTGCTATTGTGCGGCAAACAATCTTCTTACCACCCTCATTGAACGCCTCATCGGCAACTACCAGTACATCGTCATCGACAACGAGGCGGGTATGGAGCATTTCAGCCGCCTGACCCAGAAAGACATAGATCTCCTGGTGCTGGTGTCCGATCCGAGCAGAAGAGGGCTTTCGGCCGCATGCCGCATCGCCGAACTGGTGAAGACGCTCCCGATTCGCGTCTCCCGGAGTGTGCTGGTAGTAAACCAGGTTCGGCAGGAACCGGCAAACTGGCCCGATGAGGTCCAGCGCCTTTTCGGAAAGGATGGGATCGCCTGCCTTCCTGCCGATCCTCTGATTTCGCAGTTCGACATGGAGGGAAAGCCGACTGTGAAGCTTCCCGATGATGCGCCGGTGGTGAAGGCGGCTAAAGAGCTTTTCGAAAAATTACTCAATGGCGTTTAGTGAAATATTGACTGGTGAACGGTAGGATGGGGGAAACGCAGTGGAACCCATCGACTCGAGGAGGATGGGAGAATGTTTTTTATTCGCCGCGCGTTGTTGAGCGTGACAGATAAAACCGGGCTGGCTGATTTCGGCAGGGCCCTGCGTGGATTTAACGTGCAACTGCTCTCGACCGGAGGCACCGCGAAGACGCTTCGCGAAGCCGGGGTCGAGATTACCGAAGTATCCGATTATACCGGATTTCCGGAAATGCTCGACGGCAGGGTCAAGACGCTTCACCCGAAAATTCACGGCGGAATTCTTGGCGTCAGGGACAACGAGGCGCATGCTAACACCATGGCAAAGCACGGAATAGAGCCGATCGACATGGTCGTAGTGAACCTCTATGCGTTTGCAAAGACCGTTGCCCGTCCCGAATGCACGCTGGAAGAGGCCATCGAAAACATCGATATCGGAGGGCCCACGCTTATCCGCGCCGCAGCGAAAAATAACCGGTTTGTTGCGGTGGTGACAGACCCTTCGGATTATCCCGAGATCATCAAGGAAATGGAGGCGCTTAAAGGCGCCGTATCGAGAAAAACCAGTCTGCGGCTTGCCTGCAAAGCCTTTTGCTCGACGAGCAGCTACGATGCCAACATCTGCGAATACCTGACGGATATGGTTCGCGAGGGCAAGGGTAAATGAAGATATTGGTTGTTGGCTCAGGTGGCAGAGACCACGCCATCGCCTGGAAATTCAGAACAAGTCCGCGGGTCAGCCGCGTTTACGTTGCTCATGGAAATGCCGGGATAGCCGGGACCGCCGAATGCGTCAACCTTAAGACCATCGAGGAAATGGCCGATTTCGCGGAAAAGGAGCGAATCGACCTGACTTTCGTTGGACCCGAAAGGCCTCTTTCCGCCGGGATAGCCGATCTTTTCAGGTCTCGCGGGCTGCCGATCATCGGGCCGGACAGGAAGGCGAGCAGGCTAGAGTCCAGCAAATGCGACGCCAAGGTGATGATGCGCGAACTCGGGATTCCTGTTCCGGAATTCGAAAATTTCAGTGATCCGGATAAGGCCCGCGACTACATTCGAAGCGTGGGATATCCGGTCGTGGTCAAGGCTGATGGACTTGCCGCGGGTAAAGGCTCCCTGGTATGCGAATCGGTCGAGCAAGCCGAGGAAGCAGTGCGCCAGATCATGGAAGAGCGCATATTCGGTGATGCGGGGCAAAGGGTCGATATAGAAAAACGGCTCTATGGCCGTGAGCTTTCCTTTTTTTGTTTTACCGACGGTTATACAATCGTACCGATGGTGGCGGCGCAGGACTACAAGCGCGCAAGGGAAAACGACCAGGGGAAAAATACCGGCGGTATGGGCGCCTATTCGCCTCATCCCTGGCTGAACGACTCACTGGTTGAAACCATCATGTCGAAGGTTGCCGAGCCGCTCATAAACGGCGTGCGCGAAAAATACGACATTCTCTACCGGGGCATCCTGTACCTGGGACTGATGCTCGTGGAAAGGGAAAAGGAAATTATTCCCTATGTTCTGGAAATCAATATTCGCCTGGGAGATCCGGAAGCCCAGGTAATACTTCCGAGGCTTCGAACCGACCTGGTGGATATCAGTGAAGCGATTCTGGCCGGCGAGCTTAAGAGCATACAACCGAAGTGGGATCCCGACTACCGGGTGTGCCTCATTGCCACCAGCGGAATGACCAAAGGTAAAAGAGGCTGGTACAAGGGCTATCCGGACCGTTACAAGATCGGCCTACCCATAGAAGGTGTCGACCGGATCGATCAAAACTGCCTCGTTTTCCATTCCGGCACCGAAATGGACTCTTCCGGCCGATTCGTTACCACCGGCGGAAGAGTGCTCTGCATAGTCAGTTCCGGAAGCACCCTCAGGGAGGCAAGGGAAACGGCCCTTTCGGAAATGGAAAAAGTCAGTTTCGAAGGAATCTACTACAGGAAAGATATCGGCCTGGAATAGCAGGCCCCGGGGAGTTCGAGTTGACAATGGTGAAAGCGCTCGTCATGACGGGGTTCGGCCTCAACTGCGATCTTGAAACCTCCTATGCCCTGCAGGTTGCGGGGGCGGAAGTCGAAAGAGTGCACCTCAACAGCCTGATTGCCGGCGAGAAGCCCCTCGATTCGTACCGGATTTTCGTGATAGGAGGCGGATTTTCCTGGGGGGACGACCACGGAGCGGGCGTAATCATGGCGATGCGTCTCAAACATCGGCTCCAGGACCAGATTTCGGCCTTCGTCGAGAGCGGCGGCATTGTGATAGGCATATGCAACGGCTTCCAGGTGCTGGTGAACCTGGGGCTTCTGCCGGGATTCGAGCCGGGCCTGATGAAAAGAGAAGTGGCTCTCATCGCAAACGACTGCGGCCGGTTTCGTGACCAGTGGGTGAACCTCTCGGTAAACTCCGCTTCCCATTGCGTTTTTTCTTCCGGCATGGAAAGCATCGAACTGCCGGTCCGGCACGGCGAGGGAAAGTTTTTCGCCGAACCCGGCGTTATAGAAAAGCTTAATGCGCGCAGGCAGGTATTCTTGCGTTATGCGAAGCCGGACGGCAGCTTCGCCGCCGGCGAGTTTCCCTATAACCCGAACGGTTCGGTGGAAGATATAGCCGGGATTTGCGACCACACGGGCAGGGTCGCCGGCCTGATGCCTCATCCCGAGGCGTTCAACCATTTCACGAACCACCCGGATTGGACTTTTCTTAAGGAAAAATACAGGCGCGAGCATAGACCGATTCCTGAAGAAGGCGATGGAGTCAGGTTTTTTCGAAATGCGGTGCGCTATTTTAAGTAAGGGATTCAGGGATTCGTGGAATTGGGGAACTTATCCGGTCCTCGAAAGCTGAGGCTTGCCGTGCTGATCTCCGGCGGGGGGACGAACCTGCAGGCGATGATAGACAGGATCGCAGCAGGGACGCTCGATGCCGAAATCGCTGTGGTGCTTAGCGACAGGCTAGGGGCTTTCGGTCTAAAGAGGGCCCAAAGAGCCAATATTCCCGCATTTCATGTCGATTACGGGACTTTTGCAAAATCGACATCCGCCGAAGCTGAAAGCCTCGTCGACTTGGCCGGTCTCGACCGCAGGCAGAAAATAATAAAAAGCGCTGATCCTGCCGAGCGCCTTACCCGGCTTGCGAGGCTGGTCGCTGCGGAACACGAGCTTATCCGGATCATCGATTCCTACCGGCCGGATTATGTCTGCCTGGCCGGTTTTATGCGCCTTCTAACGCCTTATTTCATCAGTCATATGAACGCTGGCGGCCCGAGAATCATAAACATTCATCCCGCGCTCCTTCCATCTTTTCCCGGCCGCCACGGCTACGAAGACACCTTTGAATCCGGGTGCAAATGGGGCGGCGTAACGGTCCATTTCGTCGACGAAGGCGAAGACACCGGTCCCATCATCGCCCAGGCCGTCTACCCGATATGGCCCGATGACGACATCGAAAAAGTTCGAAACCGCGGCCTCTCGATTGAATATGAACTATATTCGCAGGTTATCGACTGGCTGGCCGGCGGGTACGCGGCCATAAAAAGAGGCCCGGACGGCAGGCCGCGCGTCGAGATAACCCACCCGAACTATGCTGCGATCGTTTCCGAGTGGGTCGCGAAGGCATGCAGACGGCAAGGCTGATCCCCGGTATCGCGCGACCCTTTTCGGATGGACTGGATCACTATGCGGAACCCCAAAGAACCCCACGAGACTTTTGTCATTTGCATCAGAAATGATGACTATCCCGCCTCTCTTGAGGTTTGGAAGGTCTATCGGGTGCTTCCCGATCCCCGTGCGGAAGAACACGGCCATCTCCGGGTAATTGACGAATCCGGGGAAGACTACCTGTACCCTGAGGGCTACTTTGTTCCAATTCAGTTGCCGAAAGCGGCCAGGGAAGTCTTGCTGGCTGCGCCGAGCGCCCCGTAGCTGAGCTGGGAAAGCGCCGTCCAAAACTATAAATCCAAACCATCGCAATCACGCCTGTGGCTGTGCCCCAAAAAGTTCCCCGCATCGACGGTGATCTGGGCAAGCACTCTTCTCAAGAACTGATACGAAGCCGCGTCAAGGCGAAGGTTTCGTTGCATCTTCCCCAGCATACTCCCTCTACCAACGGTCAAAACCTGTTCTATCGTCCCCACTCCACGGATGCATTTTCCGCGACGGAGAATTAATTTGGTCGAAAGTGGATTTTTCGAACGGCCTTGCGCCGGTCCGGTTGCCCGATCGAGTCGCCAAAGACAATATAATCGAGGACTGTGCTTATGAAAGTCTTATTAGTCCACCCAAGTAC
>JAJYTC010000082.1 GCA_021793275.1 Deltaproteobacteria bacterium
AAGTTGCGACGTGTTCTTTTACCACGTGGGCCTTGGACTGGGCGTTGACCGTATAGCAAAATACGTGAGGATGTTCGGGTTGGGGCAAAAAACGGGCATAGGGCTTCCGGGGGAAGTTCCCGGCCTTGTTCCGACATCTTCATGGTGCAGGCGAGTGCTCGGCCATCCGTGGTACCCGGGCACAACTCTTTCCGCAGCCATAGGACAGGGATATGATCTGGTCACGCCGCTCCAGATGGCCATGGGGTATTCGGCGATCGCCAACGGGGGCAAACTCTGGACGCCTTACGTTGTGAAAAGAATCCAGGGCAGTGGGCCGAATGAATTTATAGAAACCAAACCCAGGTTAAAACGCGAGATTCCCATCGACCCCAAGTGGTTCCAGCTTGTACAAAAAGCCTTGGCCGAAGTTGTCGCAAATCCGCGGGGAACGGCCCACAGGATAGAAACCCCGCTCGTTCAGATCGCCGGCAAGACCGGTACGGCACAGGTCGTGGGACGCGCCTGGGAGAAGAGAACAAACCAAAGCAAGGCGGCCAGATTGAAAGAAAAGGAGGATGCATGGTTCGTTGGATATGCGCCGGCCTTCGACCCCAGGATTTGCGTCGCCGCAATCGTTGAACACGGCGGCGAAGGAGCGTCGGGTGCTGCCCCGCTGGTCCAGAAGGTCATCCTCTCTTATCTGCACAAGCAGCAAAAACCGGTCCCGCAGCAGCGGACCTGAAAGCTGAACCAACGCTTTTAAGGTTTATATCCATAAATCTTGGGCAGGTGGTACCCATACTTTTCAGGATCGCTCAGCACGGCCTTTATGGCGAGAATTCTGAAAACATAGCGTTCGGTTCGCTCGGGGAGGCGCAACTCGTAGTAGTCGTCGACGCCCTGGGTACGGATGGCCTCAGATACCCGCTCGTTGCCACAGTTATTGGCGGCAAGCGCCAGAGCCCAGTTATGATACTTATGATACAGGTTTTGTAATAAGAGGAAAGTACTGTCGGTAGAGCCGCTGAAGCTGTTGGAAGAACCCGTGTTCGAAACCAGGTCGGTTTGCGCAATGGCTACATATTTCAAATCGTCGGGCAAACCGTAATGGCGCAGCCGCTCCTCGATCATCGGGAAGTAGCGCTGCATCCTTTTCAGCCATAGGTAAACCTGCGCATGATCATAGACAACGATCGTGAATTCCCTGTCGAAGCGCTCGTAGACCATTTCATTGTTGAGCGGGACCCGCTCGCCGCAGAAGGTCATTTTTCCGGGCGCAGGAATATAGGGGGCTCTAAAAGGAGAGGCGGGAACTTCGGGCTGCACGGCTGCCTGGACAACCGCAACAGACCTGACCTGAGCTTCGGGCTGCCGCACCTGACATTGCGTATTCAAAGGGGTGCAGCCGCCGACCCCAAAAAGAAACAAACCCACACACGCGGTTTTCAGCCACACTCTCTGTCTGCGGCCTCTCATCTCTTCCCCCTCTTAAACAGGTCATCGATGCCTGCTTCCGTTTTAACACGCCTGCCCATTTATTTCTCCCGAAGAACGCCAGGAGCATAGGCAGTCTGTAAGATCGGAGGATGATAACGCACAGGCAGGCAGGAGGCAAGGAATAGAGCAATCGAAGTCAGTCAGTTTGCCCCGCCTGGATCTGCTCCCGGCATCTGCCTGTGTGAGAGCCCGCGTGAGAATTTTTTCGCCAAAATAGGCAAGCCGGACCCGATCAAACCTAAAGGGGTCCGATTTGCCAAAATGGCGATTTGATAGATCGGTCCCCATGCGGGGATAATGACGTCATCCAGGTATTTTGAAAAGTGGTGGTTGCAGAAGACCTAACCCGCCAATGCAGGAAGACCCGCACGCCACTGACTTAACCCCCGGAACGAGTAACGACGACGCACGAAGAAAAAACCTCGTCGGCGTATCGTCCTGTACTCCAATAACGTATCGGAAATGCGGGACCGGCGCCTGATTATCCACAACGATCATTTCATCATCATTTAGTTTTTGAAGCACCAGATATATGTGGTCGTAACCGTGATGCGGAGTAGAACCGCATGTGGAACCGACATCGCCAGCCTCCTGCTGACCGAGCGGAATGGTTTGCCACCCTCTATCACGCAGGATCCTCCCGAGATTAATCGCAGTGAAAGTATCCCGCACATGAATGCCCGCATCCTGTAACAATACAGAAAGGGTAATGGCGCAGCCATCTGACGGATATATTTCGCCATCCAGGTTTAGCAGCTTGTCCGCAGCCTTGGCTTGCACACCTTGCAACCGGCTGATGCTCGACGCATCTTGAATAAGCTGTTTAATCCGGTCCTTATCGGTCGTAAGGGCAAAATGCACTAATAGGAGCACAGGAATAACCACGAAGATGATTGATAAAATAGCGATAAACACATTCCAGCAATCTAATCCCCAGTTCATCCACACATCCCGCCAACCTTGTCCCGGATTCAAAAGCCACCCTACTTTCCGAGCGCCCCGAAACAAAAACTCCCCGACCTCGGCACGCCGAAGTGACTCAACCTATCAACATTGCAGACTTTTCCGTCGCCACATCCATTAGATTCCGAATCTTTTCCAACAGTTTACTCTCCGGCTGGGCAAAATCAATCATAACGTCGTTGCACGGATCAATAATCTGGAGTCGATGAGGCGTAGCGCCCCTGCCCTCTTCACGCCGATTGCCTTGCGGTGAAAGAAACCGGGCAGGCAGGGGCCGCAACGTTCGCCATACCTTATTGCTTTTGAATCCAGAGGAACAGGCAGGAAAGCGCGCTGATCGCGAACAATACCACAATGCCGTTGAATCCATCCGCAAATCCCCCGGATAGACCGATTAGTACTCCAAAAAACCAAGGGCCGAAGGCTGCAAGAAGGTTTGAGGGCCCCACCTGAATAGCGTTTACCGTACCGAGGTTCATGGATGCGGTGCTGTTATGCATCATCGTAGTGGTCGTTGTTGATGCCATGTTCTTAAAAGTCATAGTGAGCGCCAGCCCTAGTGCGGCCCCAAGGGGCGTAGCCGCGCGAGTAGCGAAGAAGAGGCAAACGGCAGCAAGGGCATACCCGAGTGTGCTGATCGGAGCACGGCGCTTGAGCCAACGATCAGACAACTGGCCAGCTATGAGCATTCCAACGACACCAATCAGGAATGAAAAGGAAGTGAACGAACCGGCGGAGGAGAGCGACAAATGTCGGATATCATGCATATACTTCACGAACCAACCGGCAATCGTGAAAAAGATCATGGTATCGAGTATCCAGGCCAGGAAAACCAGCCAAACCTTGTTATCGGAGAACACCTGGCGGAGCGAGCGCTGCTTGATTTTAGGGAACCCGCTTTCTCCCGTCAGGTCTTTGGCTTTTTCCGTTTCAATATATTTCAACTCTGCAGCCGAAATGCGCGGGTGATCGGCCGGTGTCTCGGCCGTCAAATACCAAATCATCGGAATCGTTACTATGAGTTGCAAAATTCCTACTATTTTAAACGCCATCTGCCAGCCCGCATGGGCGATAAAAAAAGTGACCAGAAGAATTCCGGCCACAGGCCCGAGGTTGATCCCGTTAAGCCACACGGACTGCGCGCGAGCCCGTTCCTTCATCGGAAACCATTTGGCGGTCATAACGATCGAGGCCGGAATGAGACAGGCCTGGCTTATACCGAGCAGCACCCGAAGCAAAATCATTACATTCAGGTTTCCGGCATAACCTTGTAAAAATTCAAACACTCCTGATACGACCATGGACCAGAAGAGGACCCGTCGTACTCCTAATCGATCGATAACAAACCCGATTACGAAGGTGGTCAAACCATAGGCTACCAGGAAAGAACTGAGAAGGAGGCCGATAGCGGCCGGTTTTCCGACCAACCCCATGGCGTGGAGAAAGGGCTCATCGGCGATAAAAACGCCGAGGGTGATTTTGTCCATCAGGGATACGACCCAAATTATGAGCAAAGTAAGACTTACACCCCACCACCGCAGGGAGGCCGAGCGGAATTTAGTGGAAACGGACTCGGACAGCAGAACGTCATCCATGATTGATTCCTCCATTCACTGCAATAATGCATACGTAAGATTTATTGTTTTAAATCGGCCACTTGCGGCCGAGAACATTTAACGGGACAGCAACCCTGCATTGCCTGGAGCGGCAAGCTCAAATAATCTGTATGCCAGCCCGTACAACAACATGTTCCGGAAAATTGCCAATTCGAAACGGAGATGAATGGAGGATTGTCGATGAACAGCAATGAACGGGGCAAAGAGCGAGTGCGTGATCTCAAAGAATAAAGCGATTACATCAAAACTTTCTCAGCCGGGCGGCCGCAGGCCCCGTAGCCTTCGACCGCCATTCCTGTTCCCGGTTTTAAAAGCGCCAACCGGATTAACTCAAAATATGCTCCAAATCATCCAGACCTACGGGGGTCAGGCGCTCATAGACGTCCCTTCTTTCCGGATCGGTTGTAGGGGGTTTGGTTGCATCGATGATCATTTTGGATGTCAACTTTTGCCGGACTCCCGTGGAAAGCGGCGGCCCCACCATGCCTGTCACCGACTCATCCATTTGATGCCCCCGCATGCCTTTGATGACTGCGACATCGTTTTCCGGATCTACTCGGGTAGTGATGGCCCAGGCAACGTCCTTTGCATCGTAGATGTCTACGTCCTCATCCACCGCAACCGCAATTTTCGTATGCACATAAGAACCGGATATGGCCGCCAGTAAGACATTTTTTGCCTCCCCGTAAAACCTTGGCGTCATCTGGACCACCACCCCGAAGACAGTCCCCCAGTGGCAGTAGACATCCTTGATTTCAACATGGCCGGTGACGTTTCTGAGGTCCTTGAACACGGCAGCGGACATGGGTACCCGATGGTATATGCACCCTTCCACATCGGGCCCGTTTTGCAACCCTTTGAAAATCGGATCAAACCGCGTGGTCATGGCCTTTATCTCCACGAGGGGGTTTTGCCCGGAGCCTCCGAAATAGTAGCCCTGAAATTCGGAGAAGGGTCCTTCGTCTTCACGCAACTCGGGATCGATTGTGCCTTCCAGTATGATCTCGGCATGGGCCGGCACCTGGAGATCGCAGGTTTCGCAGCAAACGGTCTGCACAGGCTCGCCAAGCAAGGCGCCGGCCAGTTCCAATTCATCCAGTTCCATTGGCCCGGTATAGGCTGCGGCCATATAGTACAGGGGATGGTGTCCGATCATGATAGCGATGGGCATTGGCTGTTTCAACGCCCGGTATTTTTGGTAAATGAGCCAGGTGTGTCTTCCCGGCACCATCATAATTCCCAGCTTGTTCCGGCCTTTTACCTGCAGGCGGTGAAAACACATGTTTCGCAGCCCGGTTTCCGGGTCTTTGACAATACAAAGCCCCGAGGCAATATAGCGGCCGGCATCCCGCAGTCCTTGAATATGGGTGGGAAGTGTTTGCACATCGACATCAACACCCGTCCGTATGATTTCTTTTACCGGACCGCCGGAAACGACCTCACAGGGCACAGTGTCTTTCTCGGTGCGGCGAACATATTCCCTCACCACCATGGAAGAGTCCGTGTCGAAGGCCAGGCCCGCCATTTTCATGTTTCCCGGCGCCTGTCCCAAAACCCTCCAGCCCGGATGCCCTTTGACGTTCTCAAAAAGCAGCGCCTTGTCGGTAATGCTGTAGAATACGGCGCTCATATTTTTGACCGGATCGACTTCCTTCGGGATTTTGAGCAAACAACCGGCTTCATCCAATTGTTTAATCCAACTGCGCATGTCCCTGGCCATATCTTATCCTCCTTGCCTGAGCCCGGTTATAGAGATCCATTCTGAGTGAATGTCTGGTTCGGGTCCGGCTCTTGCCAGTAGTCCTTATTCCCGGTGTAACCTAATTTTCGCGACAACTGCCTGGATGCATCCCTCAATGAGGCGACCACCTTGTCCTCTTTTTCCACATTCCAGCGAATGGAGGGCACCGCAACGCTCAGGGTAGCGGCAAGCTCACCGTTCAGGTCGAAAATCGGCGCCGCCAGGGCAAAAATGCCGCTGTTAAGTTCCTCCCGGTTGTAGCCGATACCGAGCTTCGCTATCTCGTCGAATTCGCTGTTGAGCTTGTTACGCTCGGTTATTGTCTGGGGGGTAAAGCGTTTCAATTCTTCGGACCTGAAGAATTGTTCGAGTTCTTCGTCTGTCATGTGGGCAAGAAAGATTTTGCCGGAAGCCGAGGCGTGGAGCGGCACACGGCTGCCAATGGTAACGACTCTTGAGAGCGGTTGGGTAGAATCGACCTTCGCGACGAAAAAAACCTCATAGGCCCTTCGAATGCCGGTGGAGGCGGCCTCGCCGGTCAAGGCCACAATCTGCTTGAGGACCGGATGGCATAGCTCAACGATATCGAGACCGGCAAGATAACGACTGGTCAACGCCAGAACCTGGGGACCGATAGTGTACCTTTTCCCGATTGGATCTAGCGTCAGGTAGCCGTTTTTGACCATCCGGGACAGAAGAATCGACAGACTGCCGGGGGGGATATGCAGGGCGCCGGCGATTTGTACATTTTTGAGACCGTCTCTTGCGGTGGCGCACAAGTCGAGGATTCTCATGACGCGTTCGGCGGATTTAGGCATCCTTCCCCCAGGCATGTTTACATGCGTAAACATAGTTTACATATGAGAATATAGAGCCGCCCTCCCTTTGTCAATCAGTAAATTTAGAGTAATGGACTCCAGGTATCGATCCAACGCTTCCGAGAGAGTAAGGGTAACCCTTTTTTCTCCCTGTACCTGCCGGACAGTGCTTCCTTTAGGGTCTGGTCATTTGAGAATCGATGCCGTATAATATTCCTCCCCGGAGCGGGATTAGTCAGTTCCGATAGGAAAACATGCCGTCCATGCCTGACCGGTATCGCCCCCATAAACGTCACCTGTGTTTACTGACTACGGGCGCCCTCATGGCTATACTATTGACAGACGGATAATGAAGCGCTGCGAGCAATTGCGGCGACCGGGTCTGGATAGCACACCGTGGGGTGAAACATGCTGTGCATCTCGAAACAATATGAGCTATCCCGGAGCCGATGAGCATCAACCGTGGAGGAATAAACATGTTGCATGCTGATGCACGGGATCTCGCGCTCCATGTTGCCGAGCACTGGGGCGATGTCAAGATATCCGGATTTGACAGCACGGTTAATTGCGGTCCCCTGGATCCTCTTCCTGAACTGGACACTCTCGAGTACATTCTCTCATGTTGCTACCAGGCAAGCCTTATGAGGGAGGAGGATAGACCGGTGCGGTTCCGTCTCATTCTGAGGGAACCCGACTGTTTCGACGGCAAGGATGGGCCGCCTAAAGGGCTACATCGGCTTCTGTTTAGCGAACCGCGGCCTTTTGACGAGTCTGAACTTCAAAAGCTCTCTCCTGCTGTCGACTTTTATCGTTCCATGATCGGAGTGCGCCATGGCGCACAAAAACGTCTGGACATTTGGGGCATCGTACATACCGGGCCTCGATGGGTCCAAAATGTATACGGCGGAAAAGTCATCGCACCGGCGCTGCCCAATTCACTGGTTGTTTACGTGACTGATCCCGGTCGAATAACCGTTTGCAGGGGACCTCTTACGATTGCAACATTAAATCGTGGCAAGGTCCTCACCCCCACACATGAAGTCTTCGATTCCACCTGGCTTCCCGCCAATTTCGCTCCGGTTCGTTCCAGACTGTGGGGACTGCACCTGGCGGCAAAGAAAGCGGCCAAAAAGCCCTGGGCGGACCTCGACCCGGGTATTGTGAGGACAATTGCTCAACAGGTGGTCAGGCGTATCATCAGTTCTGTAAGAAATTCCGGACATGGCGGCACGATCCTGGTGGTTCCCCCGGAAACAGTCGACCATGTTTACGAGGAAAACTCCTATTTGAGCATCGAATACAAGGTGACCGATGAGGCTGCACGGAAAAGATTTCAGAACCTGGTGATCGACCTCATGAATACACTTGCCGAAGTGTATGGCCGGAAGGCAGGCACAGGCAAGACCGTCGGCTGGGACGAATATGTGGCAAGCAACGAAGAATCGCTTGCGCTCTGCGATGAGGCTGTCTTTGACCTGGCTTCTTTTTTTGCAGATTTGACCTCTGTTGATGGCGCCGTAGTATTCACTGAGGCATTTGAATTACTGGGCTTCGGGGCTATGATATCGGGGGGACTGAAAGGGATGAGGACGGTGGCTCGGGCATTGGATATAGAGGGCACGGAGAAAGAACAGGTTTACTCCGGTAGCTTCGGCGCCCGCCATCGCTCCGTATTCCGTTTTTGCAATGCGGTGCATGACGCGATTGCTATCGTAGTTTCTCAAGACCGGGTGGTGCGTTTTGTAAAATGGAAAGAGGGCGGCGTTACCTATTGGGATTGTGTGGCAACAAGCATCCTGGATTTTTAATAAATCCGGGCAGGTCTCTATTTACTTGGCTGCCTGGCCTCTTGGCGATCTTTCCATCTTCAAAATCACACGATTTTTCGGATCGGGACATTGGACATTGATGACATCACCGCTCCACCAGGGAAGATTTCCTCCGAATTGAAAAGTCTCCAGGGTGGGGAAAAGGTCGTGATAAAAGAAGCCGCACAGCCCTGCAGGGTTATGACAACAAATTTCAAAGGCATCCCCCAGCTTATGACCTGCATTGCAATGTCCCTCAGCCTCGATAACAGTCGCTACCACCTTGTAGCCAAAGCCTGGATCCTGCGCCATTTCAGCATCTCCTGATCTTGGAGGTCAAGTCCTCAAACTTTGTCACTGCGTCTGACTTATTTTCTTCGGGCTAAGCTGACTGTTCACCCTTTTAACTCACTCAGCCCCCGGTCAGCTCTTTTCTGCAGCCGCCGGTACCGTATATTTCCTTATACTCTTTTGCGGTCAGGTCGTGAAGCGGTAAACTACCGCCGACTGCGTTGGCGGCTTTCAAAGGCTTGGACAGAGTGTAAAGACGATGTAAGTTGGCCTTGTCTTTCCCAATCCGCAATTGCTCGGCTCTAATTTTGCCATGGTTTGGAAGCCGGCCAAACCTCTTCATCGATCCGCAGACCCCGCCTCGATCCTGGAGAACACCGGCTGCAGTATATGGCCGAGGCGTGGAAGTCTGCAGGCGAAAACAGCCGCTCCGGCGACACAAATCGCCGCGCCTGCGAGCAGAGTGCTCTGGACGCCCATTTTTCCGGCGACGCTCCCGGCAAGAAAACTTCCGAAAGGCATGACGCCCATCAGAGACATTGCGTAAAGACTCATCACCCGGCCTCGCTTATCCTCATCGACCACCGTTTGAATGATCGTGTTGCTCGAAGCGATCTCGGTCATCATCGAAAACCCGGCGAAGAATACAAAGAGCACGCAAAGCATGGACGTATGAGACAGCGCAAAAGCGGCTATGGCGGCCCCGAATATCCCGGCGGATACCGGAATCGCTTTTATCAATCCTTTCGCGTTCTTGCGGGAAGCAAGGTAGATGGTGCCGGCGATCGCTCCCAGTCCCGAAGAAGACATAAGAAAGCCGTAAGTATTGGCGTTGCCGTGCAGAACGTCTTTTGCGAAGGCCGGCATGAGCACAATGTAAGGCGAGCCTGCAAGGGCTACCACCGAGAGCATGACCAGAATGGCGGTAATCGGCTCGAACCCGCGCGCATAGACGACCGCCTCACGAAATTCGCTAAATACTCTGCCCTTCTGCCCGAGCCCCTGTCTTTCCGCCACCCTGATAGCCAGAAGAGCCGCCAGAACGGGCACAAAGCTGATGCCGTTGATCAGAAAGCAAATCCCCTCCCCAAAGGCTGAGATGAGGATTCCGGCAACCGAAGGGCCGATCAAACGGGCGCAGTTGAACATCGCGGAACTGAGCGCTATCGCGTTCCCCAGATCATCTCTGTTGTCAACCATCGCCAGGACGAATGACTGCCTTATAGGAATATCGAAGGCGTTTATAGTTCCAATCAAAATACTCAGAGCGATTATCTCCCAGGGCCTGATCACACCGGCCAGCACGAGGCCGGCAAGGAGGAAGGCCTGCACCATGGCCAGTCCCTGAGTCCACAACAGCAGTTGCTTTCGGTCGAATCTGTCGGCGCAAACCCCTGCAAACGGACCGAGAAAGAGCATGGGGATCTGGCTGCAAAAGGCCACGGTCCCCAGCAGGACGGTCGAGCCGGTAAGTGTGAAGACCAGCCAGCTGAGGGCAACCTGCTGGGTCCATGTGCCGATAAGGGATATCCCCTGGCCGAAGAAAAAAAGGCGATAATTTCTGTACCGAAGGGCTCGAAAGATATTTTTGAAGCGGCCCGCACCGCCCGACTCGCTGCTTGAATGTCTCAATTGCGGATTCCTGTTCGTAGACAGCCGTAGGTGAAAACATCTGAATATATCCGATTTACCGGGTATCTGCCAGCTTGCAATACAAGGGCGGTGTGGCACCGCCGGCCGGGGTTGCCATGCCCGCACCGCGGGCTTTTCGCGGTTTCAGGGTGTCACGTAAGGGACGGGTGGAGCTGCTGTGTCGAAAAGTGCTTGTTGGGTTGCGCTGCGCTTAACCCAACCTACATGCTGCATCTCTCCCGGACCTTCGCGGCATTTAATGATTTCCGGGCATGGAGGATGGCTTTGGGCTCCACGGGCGCCGGCATCCCCGTCCCCGTGGGGGGGCAACCGCTCCCCGCGTCTGCGCCCTTCGCCTTTCCAATAACACAAACTTAAGTCGGCATGAAGGCTTTCGCCGATCGGAAGCATGGTGCCCGGCTATTCGTCGCGCAGCACGCGGGGCGCGCCGTCCTGATCAACGCTATAGACCACGCACCGGGAGGTCTCGGGGTTAAACGTCTCCAGATAGACCGGGCGACCCCACAGGGAATAGATGTGTTGGAGGGTTTTTTTGCAATACTCATCGTCGAGGGGCATGCCCTCGAATTCATGCTTGAGATATAACTGGGAACTGTTGCGATAATTTCCGTCCATGACCAAAATCCTGGGTATCCCCCAGTTCATCAGGCTTTGGACCATCAACTGCTTGATTTTTTTCCAGTCGGTTTCCTTGACCTTGAGCTCGATGTGGGAGCCCCGGTCCGCTTCCTGGTACACGTAGAGCTCCAGTTCATCCACGACTTCGCGGGTAAGGAATTCGTCTATAAAGAACCAGTCCATGTGCGTCCGCCGCACTTCCATAATCTTTTCCCGGCCTTTTCCGAGATGGAGGTCCCAATTTTCCTTTTCTTCCGCATCGGAGCACGATTCGTAAAGCGGTCCGAACCGGCCGGTGTTCCACCTCATTTCGATATTGTTGAAAAGGGCGCTTCCCAGCAGGTACGGGTTGATCGTCCTGGGGCTGTGGGCCTTTACCCTGGAGTTGTATAAGTTGTAGTAGCCGTGCTCGTCGGCGCTCAAAAACCCCTCGGCAAAAAGACGGTTCATTATCTTTTCGTGCCAGAAGGTGGCCCAGCCCTCGTTCATGATCTTTGTGCGCCTGTAGGGCAGAAAGTAAAGGGCCTGCCCACGAATTGTGCTCAAGACGTCCTTTTGCCATTCAAAAGAAAGGAGGGGCGAATTTTCGATCACGTATTTGAGAATGTCCATTGTAGGCTCGGGGGGCGTCTTTCGCCTGAGCTTTCGCTTTTCTTCCAGGGATACGCTCTTTTTTTTCGGCAGCATGTCATCGAAGCTGCCTTCAGCGGGGAGTTTTCCAGACCAACCGTAGAGCCTGTCGCGCGTTTCCGCCTCGGTTTCCGGCCGAATCAGTTCTTCGGGGTCGATATTCCACTCGATGGCCATCCCGGCATCGATGAGCTTTTCGACCGCCTCCCTGCCGTAGTCCTCTTCGTATCGGCGGAAACGCTGCGAGGCCTCGGAGGCCGAGGTTATCATGTCACGCCGCGTTATCTGGAAATGCTTGTTGTTCTTCATGAAATCATTGTGCGCATAGACGTGGGCCATCACTAGAACCTGGACCGGCAGCGGGTTGGTTTCCATCAGGTAGGCACGCGCCGGATCGCTGTTGAAAACGACTTCATAAGGGACCCCGAAACCATGCTGGTACTTGGTGCGCTCGATTTCATAATCGCGCCCGAAGCTCCAGTGAGAATAGTTTACAGGCAAACGGTAGGCCAGAATTTCGAGCATCTTGCGGGCCGGAATGACGTCGAATTCCTGCTCCATAAAATCGAGTCCGAATTCGGCCCCGATTTCCCGTATGAGCCTGTCAGCCACATTGAGTTTTTTGAGATCGAGATCGTTCATAACTCTATCCCCGCCCCCCCGGATTGCCTGAATGGAGAAACACCCTAAGGGCCGGATAAATATCCGGCTTACCCCTGATTATCACTCCCAGCACAGGGGAGATCCCCCGCGACCCGCGAAAGAAGGAAAAGTTATCGAACCGGTCGGCTTCCAGCCCGATCTTCTTCCTGTAAGCTTCCATGAGCACGGAAGAAGAGTGTTCCGCCTGGATTTCCCCATAGCCAAAATTGGCCACCCCCCGATCGAGCATTCTTTCGAGAGAACTCACTGTCCGGTCAACGTCCCAGTCTTCACCGTCGGAGAAATGAAAGGGATAGACATTCCATTTGCGGGTCGGATACTCGGTGTCGATCAGGTTGGTGGCCAGTTCGTAGGCCGAATAACAGGAGGTCCCCCCGGATTCCCCCTGGTGCAGAAACTGGTGCTCGTCGACGAGCCGGGCCTCGGTCGTATGCGCGATGAAGCGTATCTCGACCCGCTTATAGATGACCC
Organism: Deltaproteobacteria bacterium; assembly: GCA_021793275.1. Lineage (GTDB taxonomy): Bacteria > Desulfobacterota > Syntrophobacteria > Syntrophobacterales > Syntrophobacteraceae > SbD1. The sequence continues at coordinate 12,752 of JAJYTC010000082.1, forward strand.
TTAAAAAGGAGGTCATCCAAAAGTAAAAGGAGCGCGCAAGATACTTCTTCATGGTATCCATGCTGCCTGAAACATCCATCATGGCGATGACAACGGCGTTGGACTCGTATTCGGTATCCTCCTTGATCGTTCGAAAACGCAGATCGGAACTCTCGATTCTAAGGCCGCCCGAGCCGGAAATTCTCCCATGCTCGGCCGCCGGCTGCCGGTTACTCCCCGAGAGCAACCGCGCAAGGGCCTCATCGAAGTCTCCATCGGCCTCCTCCAATGCCGCCCGGCACTCGTCCTCCTCCCTTGCGGACCGCAGCATCAGATTTTGCACCAGGACTTCCATCCTTTTTATCGCCTCCTTGATGGTGCGTTTTTTTTCCAGCCGTGGCAATATCCCGTGTTTTTCGATCGAATCCTGCTTCCAGCCCCTGGTGACGACCGCTTCCACTATTTCCTTGCGCTGCAGGTTGGGAAGCCCTATGTCGTCGAGCATCATTTCCACCAATTCGGCAAGCTCGATTTCGGTTTCCAGGTAATCGACCCCGGGCTCCTCTCCGGGCTTACCGGGCCTGCCATTGCCGGGCTTGGGGCGCTTCCCGATGACTTTGCCCTCTTCGGACTCACCACTGCCAAAGCCTCCCTGGATCCCGTCCCTATACCTGTGGATAAACCTGTAGCTCTTTATTCCCCGAACGGGCACCCGAACCATCTGATCGCCGCTTCTCGTTATTATCGCCTCGTCACTTATGATTTCGGGCAGGTTCCTCTTGATGGCTTCCTTTATCTTCTCGCGATGGCGCGCCGCGTCGGTGGCCCCCCGCGATATCGAATCGTAGTCAGGTTTGAGCACCCCCATCACGCTACCCCTCCTTTCTCAACATCTCCCCCACGAAATGGAGCAGATTATTTGCGCACACAGCGCAGTATCCCTTCTCCATCAGCTTTGACAGGGCGTCTTCCCTGCGCTTCTGTTTCTTGGGGTCCTTGATATTCTCATCAGCAAGGGTAAGCGAAACTATATTTCTGAGGTCGGCCATGAGCTTCTTTTCAATGCCTTCCTGGAGCGGGAGATATGTATCGAAGTTGAACTTCTCTCCCCGGTCCAGGGCGTCGGACTTGAAGACGAAGAGCCCCTGGCGGAACTCCCTTTTCGCCATTTCGGATATGCCGATCATCTCTTCGATCGAGCGCATGAGCTTTTCATCGGGCTCCTGCTCCTCCTGGGTGACCGGGTCAACCGTCTTGCGTTTGAGACAAAAAGCCACGGCGTTTTTCATATAATTTTCAAAAAGCGCCTGTGCCTGATCTTCATAGGCAAAAAGAAAAGCACGGTTGACCTCACGCCTTGCTTCATCGCGGTATTCGGAAAGCGCGCTTCCCTTTTCGCCCTTTAGCAACTCGATGTACCTGGCTTTCTCCTCGTCGGTGAATCCGATATGGTGCTCGAACTGGTGGGTGAGCGCCCGAATGATATCGACCGGGTTTATGCAGCCCGCGCCCTCAAGCGCCGAGCCGAGCGCGATATTTATGGCGTTCATCACGAATCTCGGACTAATGCCGCTCATCCCCTCGGCCTTTTCCCTGCCCTCAAGACGCATTTTCTTCACGCTTACCGGATCTTTTTCCTTTTCCATTATAACCTGGCCATCGTAATACCTGGCTTTTTTGACCAGCTCGGGACAAAGATTGGAGGGCATAAGGCGCGTCAAAACGGCGAACATCGCCGCCGTTTCGAAAGTGAACGGAGCAATGTGCACTTTCCCATGGAATTCGCTTCTTTCGGTCAGTTTCTTATAAATAGAGACCTCATCCCTGATGCGCAGGTTGTAGGGGACATATATCGGGTACATCCTGTCATGGAGGGCTTCGTTTTCCTTGCTGGCCTTGAACTTGTCGAACTCGGTCTGGTTCGTGTGGCTGAGGATTACCGTGTCGATATATATCTGGGGGAATCCGGGCGCCTTGATCACCTGTTCCTGGGCAACGGTGATCAGCACATAATGAAACTTGATATCACATTTAAGAATTTCGATATACTCTATGAGACCTCTGTTGGCGATCTCGATCTCGCCGTCGAATTTATAGCCCAGCGGATGCGCTTCACCGTACTTGGTTATTTTGCCCAGATCGACATGGCCGATCAGCTCGGAAATATCCTGGTTCTTGGGGTCTGAAGGCTGAAAAGTGCCTATGCCCACCCTGTCGCGCTCGCTAAGCGATGTCTGCACGACCGGCATGTCCTCCCAGCTAAAGTGCCCTTCCGGGCCGCCTTCCCGAGGTTCGTTTTCCAGCTTCCATTTGCATACCGGACAAAGGTCGCCTTCAATCTTGACGCCGAGAAGCTTTTCAAATTCGCCTCGAAGCGAGCGGGGAATCAAATGCAGAGGTTCCTCGTGAATCGGGCAGCCCTTAATGGCATACACCGGCACTTCCAACCTTTCCAGTCCGGATCGCAGAAGCGTCGCTATGGTGGATTTACCCGATGAAACCGGACCCACCAGGATAAGGATGCGCTTTCCGGTCTCGGTGCGATTGGCCCCCGCCCTGAAAAAGCGCACCAGGTCGTGGAGAGATTCCTCGATGCCGAAAATCTCCCCCGAGAAAAAATTGTATAGAACCAGGTCCTCGTAATGAGGGAGTCTAAGAGACACCACGGGCTCTTTCGTTCCCTTCAAGGCGATCATATCGTATATTCTGGCGGGCGCGCTTTGAGCTATTTTGGGATTCTCGGCAACCAATGCGAGATACTCCCTCATGCTGCCTTCCCACATCACGCTTTGCGACCCGGACTTTTGGATCAGCTTTTCCATAGACTTTAAAAATTCATCTCTCGTGCCGTTCATGAGAGTCCCCCCTATACAAGATATCACAATAATCACAGTTATTTATTTAAGGACGCTCAAAAGGAAATATTTGTCTACCTTCTTCGGTTCGGCAATTGGGCGAAAATGTCCCCTTTTCTGAAATCCTGCTAAAGCCAACCTAAGCTTGTTTGGCGAAAATGGAAGGGCTTCAGGCAATATTTACAAAAACGAACGGATATTTTAATGAAAAGGAGTAATTACGGTATGTTAATATCGGGGGTCTTTTCTACGCCTTCCTGTATTCCTTGCCCTGCTCGCGCAGGTCTGTATCCGGGAAGAAACGCTTGAGGAAAAGGACACTCACTCCAATGGGGAGAAAATAGTAGGCTATTCGGTAAATCAGGATTGCGAGCAGGGCGAGATCGTAATCGAGTCCCATCAGGGAGAACACCCAGGCCATCGACCCATCCATCACGCCGATCGAGGCCGGCGTGAGGGAAAACATGCTCGTGAAGAGCCCGACCGAAAACCCTACCATCAATATTCTATTGCCCACCGTGTAGCCAATTGCGACAAAGGACAGCTTCAGGCAAAGAAACATGAATATCCAATCGAAAAGAGCGAGCGTTGTCGGGACAAGCAGCACCCCCCTGTTGCTCATTATCATGTTGAGGCTGCTGTTAAAGTTCCGGAAAAAAGCTTCGGCCCGTTCCCTCCTGATCCAGTGCGGCTTTCCGATCTTTGCGCAAAAAGCGTTGACTGCTCTGAACCCTATCTGCCACAGCTTCGTTCTGAAACCCTCATGAATGATTGTCTGAATGGTCACAAGGGTCAACAGCAATGCGACAAGCAGTATTACGACCCCGAACAGCACCTGGTCGCGCTCGGTTATCTGGTGTCGGCTGTAAAGATAGAAAAATCCCAGATAGATGAACAGAACGGCTATGGTGTTGGTTAGAAAGCCGTGAATGATCGAGACCGAAAGCGTATTGCTCGGCGGGATGTCTTCGCGTGACAACAGGTAGACTTTGGCGGCAACGCCGCTCAGTCCGGCTACCGACATCAAGTAGTTCAGCGTACAAGCCAGGATCGAGATCTTGAAACACGACCCGAAAGAGATCGGCAGACTGATTCCTCCGAGCAACTTTTTTAGAACACCCGCGATACAGGCATAGCTAAAAAAGGCCGAAACCACCACCATAACGGCCCAGAAAGGATCTATATCTCCCAAATGTTCCACGAACTTGTGAAGGTTGGCCTGCTTGAGGGTATATACCAGGATCATCACGCCGACAAAAGCGGCGACCCAGAACCTCTTCCGAGTGGCTATTCTTCCCAACTCCCCTCCACAATCGAGTCGTTATCGCCCCGGGCGTCGAGCCCATGGAAACTACCACTGCGAGGCAATAATGAGAAGATAATCCGGCTGATATCGTGGACCGGACCTGCGAGCAGAAATGCTTCCTTTTGAGTTTAACTGCTGACCACCAAATCCGCAAGCGACGAGAGAGATATAACGAAACCGGCATGGCGTCAAATCGTAAATTGACCCGCCAGCCGGATGGCGAAAATCATCCGGCGGGCGTTATATAAGGATTTTTCGAACTTTTTCCGGGTAACGCGCGAATACTTCATCGGCTAAAACATAAAGTTTCCCCCTGATCGAATCGGGTGCAGGCAGATGCAAAGGGACGGCAATATTCAATTTTTCAACCGATACAGGACCGATGTAGAGGTTTTGGTCCAAGGCGGCCATTTCCTGCGCGGTAAAATTTTCCCCCAGGATCTTTTTTCTTTCTATCCCCTGCGTGTCCAACCCTTTGAGAAAATTGACGATGCAAAGTATGTCGAAATTTTTTTGAAAGGATTCTATGTTCCTGTTGACCGCTGAGCACTCGTTTAGAATCTGCGCATACATTTCTTCATATTGCTTCATTCTGGAATAAAGCCGGCTGTAAGACTCGAGGACCAATTTGCGGAATTTTGCGTTTTTGGTCAGCGCTCTTGCCCAAATAAACCGCACCTGTCCCCTGAATTTCACGTTAAGACACGCATTCCAGAAGCAGGAAGGCTCGATCCCGAGCATCTCATCGAGCCTACGCTGCATCTCAGGCTCGATCATGAGGCTTGAAATCCTTGCCAGCCGCAGACCGACGGCTTGCGCCTGTTTCATCGCACCACCGGCCATCGAGTTGAGGTGTTCGATTTGAAGCTCGATCAGGCGACGCTCCAGCAGATAGTTCCCTATTACCTCTTCTTTTACCTGTCGCGTCAGGCTCGAAACCAGATCTTCATCCATAGCGCAGCGCAAACCTCTTCACTCTCTCCGGCCTGCGGGGCCGCCGCGAAAAACGTATTATTTCGGCGGCAAAAAAGTGATGGGGTCAATAATAAAGTCCGCACAGGACGGATTGTAGCTGCCCTTTTCTTTTAACGCCCTAAGCCTCATGCCGGTCTCTTCGTGCTGGAGGATGAAAATCGAGCTGAAAAGATCGTCCATTGCATCGATGGGATATGGAATCCCTCTTTCATTAACGTCGGGAATGTGCCGATGAGACCTTGCGGAAACCCAGACAGGCGTCGATTGCCTCCGGGCAAGCTCTCCAATTTTTTCGAACAGGCCCCGCTCCCGCCCGAAGTCCAGACCGTCGAGGATGATCAGCGCCGGATCGAACTTGGCCTGACTTCTGAGGTTGTCGATGCCCATTTCCACTTTTTCCGGACTGAACGTCTGGTTGAGAAACGACATTATGAATCTCAAAGGCTCGATAGAATGCTGCAGATCGGATACGCTGCATTGGGGGGCGGTCGAAAAAATGTCTTTGAGCACTTCGTCGTACCAGACTTTCACTTTGTCCGGAACACCATCGACGCATACATGGAGCACTGGTTCCTTCTCCAGCATGTATCCCAGGGCAATGTGGGTGAGAACGGCCGTTTTGCCCGCGCCGGCCCGAGCCAGTAAAACACCCATCTGTCCCGGGTCGAGCCGGCTTACCTGCAATTTTTTGTAATCTGTGCGACACCCGTTTTGATCAGCCATTTCCATGCTCCCTTCTAAAACGCCGGTTTCTAATCTAACTGGTTTAATGATACTTTACCGGTGGAAAAAATTCCATCAAAAGGCGGATTCGGATTTTCACCTTTCCATCGACGAAAAGGATTGTAAATTGGAATGCATATTGATCGGGACAGGCGGCATGATGCCGATGCCCTACCGCATGCTCTCTTCTATGGCAATAAGGCTCAACGGTAAGCTCTATCTTTTCGATGCCGGGGAAGGCACACAGATAAACTGGAAAAAAGCCCGCCTCGGGGTGCGAGGCTTGAATCTGATTGCCGTAACGCACCTGCATGCCGACCACTGCCTGGGGATACCGGGGATGATGATGCTCAAGGCGCAGATGGAGGACCCCGCTCCGCTTGTCATTCTCGGTCCTCCCGGCACACGGGAGTTTGTTACGCGATCTCAGAAGATGCTCGATTTCAGGCTCAACTTCGCCGTGAACGTTATCGAGTGGTCCCCCGAGAGCGGTGGTTCCGCATTCCGCGACGAGCAGGCCGAAATATTATGGCAGCCGGTCAAACACACCCGCTTATGCCTTGGATACAGGTTCGAAGAACTGGACCGACCCGGCAAATTCAGTCCCGAACGGGCACAGGCACTTGGAGTGCCCAGGGGTCCGCTTTGGGGAAGACTCCAAAAGGGCGAAATCGTAAAGACACCATCCAACCGGACCGTTGAGCCTTGTGAAGTCCTCGGGCCTGCCAGGAAAGGCAGACACATCGCTTTCGTGGTGGACACCAGACCCGACCCCGGTGTTTACGCTCTGTGCAAAAAAGCGGACCTCGCGTTTTTGGAAGGCATGTTTTTATCGGAGCACGCGGAACACGCCGACCAAAAGGGCCACATGACCGCTGTCGAAGCAGCCGTAGTGGCCCGGCAATCGGGCGTCGCCAGGGCCGTTTTAATCCATATAAGCCCCAGGTACGAAAATAACGAACTGAAGGAACTGGAAAGTGAGGCGCGCAAGGAATTTCAACACGTAAAGATCGGGCGGGACCTCGATACTTTCACGGTAAACTTTCCCGAAAAAATCGGGGACCGGTGAGGTCGGTTTCGAGCCGTATGAATCCCCCCCCAAAAACCGACAAAAGGCCCTCCGCAGCCGGAGGGCCTTTTGTCTAGCATTACATCGAAGATTCGAGCCGCCGATGATGAAAACCGTTTAAACGGCTTCTAGTCGCCTTTGGCGCCCTCG